>JBBDVZ010000335.1:0-15664 GCA_040903115.1 Planctomycetaceae bacterium | reverse complement strand
TGAAACAGCGTAAGATCGGCCTGTTGTGCCGCCGGCGCCGTTAAACTTTGCCGACGGCCGGGCGGGAAGGGGGCCGAATCGCCTTGTTTTGGGCGTTGTTCGCGTTGAATTCCCGATTCGTTTGCGTAACACTGAATGTTCCAGCCTTTCGCCGTGCGGGACCAACTTCTCGTATCCTCCAAGGGTATTCCGACTGTCGCGGTGCGTCCGTCGGTCCGGTGTCGGGCTGGTCTGCCATCTCCTCCAGATTGACTTCCAGACAGACATCGAAAAGGGACCAGCGCATGTTCGTGAAGGTTGAAAAAAATTACGACGCCATGTCGGAACGGGCGGCACGCATCGTCGCCGACCTGGTTCGCAACAAGCCCGCCGCCGTCCTCGGATTGGCCACCGGCTCGACTCCCGAAAGACTGTACAGTTGCCTGATTCGCATCGCCCGCGACGAGAAGATCGACTTCAGCCAGGTGACGACATTCAACCTCGATGAGTATGAAGGCCTGCCCGTCGAGCATCCCGAGAGTTACCACTCCTTCATGCGGCGAAATTTGTTCGATGGGCTGGGCCTGTCGGAATCGCAGACCAACCTTCTGGGCGGCCTGACGGAAGACCCGGCGGCCGAGTGTGCCGAGTACGAGGAAAAAATTCGCAGGTCGGGGGGCATCGACCTGCAGGTGTTGGGAATCGGCGGCGACGGCCACATCGCGTTCTGCGAGCCGGGTTCGTCGTTGGCGGGCCGCACCAGTCTCGTCGCGCTGCATCCGAAAACCATCGCCGACAATGCGCGGTTCTTCGACAGCCAAGACGAAGTGCCCCGCAAAGCCCTGACAATGGGCGTCGGAACGATTCTCGAGGCGCGCAGTTGCCTGGTCCTCGCCAAGGGAAACGCGAAGGCCGAGGTATGGGCGAAGATGATCGAGGGGCCGGTCACATCGCAGATCACGGCTTCGGCGCTGCAGCTTCATCCCTGGGTGATTGCCATCTCCGATGAAGACGCCGCCTCGAAGTTGCAGCACACCGACTACTATCGACACATCGACCGCGAGACGGCCGACCAACCTGCCTTGCCGAACTGGGTTTACGAACCCGATCTCGACCCCCGGCGCACGACCTACGCCTCTGTATAACGATAGAAATAACGTCCTGCCAGAAAATTCGTTGGTAATGAGCCAGCGGACCTGCCGTTCGCGGTTTGTGGTTGCAGGGAGAGGAATTGCTGAATGCGGTTGATTCTGATCGATCGTCTGAACAACGCGCGCCTGCACTTCGAACCGCTTGCGCTCTCACGGCCGATATGGGACTTGCGTTCGGGCATCACGTCGCTGGCCGAAAAACTGATCGACACGACGGGCGCGACCGACGTCGCCTGCTTTGTGCCCGATTACATGGCGGACGCGTATCGCGAAGTGACCGCCTGGCCTGTCAACAATCCCGCCAGCCTGTCGGGAGACGACTTGCTGATTGTCCACGGCCGGGTGAAAGCGGCTGGGTTCAAAGTCGCCTCCACCGGGCCCAGCGAAGCCACGTTTGATGAGTCGGGCCAATGCCTTTACGCGCGGATTTCGAAAGCCGACCTTTCGCGGCTGAAAACCGACTCCATCGACGCGCTGTTGGAATCGGCTCGCAAGTCGCTGCCTGCCGGCGAAAAAGTGGCCGCCTGGAATTTCACCTGGGACCTTGTGCTCGAGAACCCCGAAAATCTCACGCGCGACTTCAAGGCGGCCGGACGCAGTGGAATCGAAGGGACGATCGAGCAGCCCAATGCCATCCGCGGCAGCAAGGGCGATGTGTACGTGGCGCCGGGCGTGACGATTCATCCGATGGTGGTCATCGATGCCGAGCATGGGCCGGTCTACATCGACGTGGGAGTCGAAATTCATCCCTTTTCGCGCATCGAGGGGCCGTGCTTCATCGGCAAGAAATCGATTCTGCTCGGCGCGAAGTGCCGCGAAGGAAACTCCATTGGCCCGATGTGCCGTATCGGCGGCGAGGTCGAAGAATCGATCATCCAAGGCCATTCGAACAAGTACCACGACGGATTTCTGGGGCACTCGTACGTGGGAGAGTGGGTCAACCTGGGGGCGCTGACAACCAACAGCGACCTGAAGAATGATTACTCGAAAGTGGCCGTCCTGCTCGACGGCCGCACGCCCATCGACACCGGTTCGACCAAGGTCGGCTCGCTGATCGGCGATCACACGAAGACGTCGATCGGCACGCTGTTCAATACCGGCTCGTACGTCGGTGCAATGGCGTTGATTGCCGCGACTGGGAAACCGCTGCCTAAGTTCATTCCCTCGTTCGCCTGGTTTTTAGAGGGAGTCGTGACAAAGGGCTTCGGAAAGCGCAAACTGTATGAGACGGCCAAAACGGTGATGAGCCGCCGCGGCTGGCAATGGTCGCCCGCACAAGAAGCCATGTGGGATGCAATTTTCGAAATGACCGCCGGCCCGCGCAAAGACGCGATCGACAAGGGCCGGCGACAGATGCGCTCACAACATCAGTGAAAAATCGGGAGGGGAAAGAACATTCGAACGGTTCCACCCTCCCCCAGCCCCTCCCTGAAAGGGAGGGGAGTTCGCGATACTGAAAGCTGGCCGCTAACCGGAGATTCACAACAATGGCAAATGTTCTGGATCGGGTCATCGACGTGACGGCCCGCGTGCTGCAGATTGACCGCAGCGAAATCAAACCCGAGCACAATTTTACCGTCGACCTAGGCGCCGAGAGCGTACAATCCATTGAGCTCATCGCCATGTTCGAAGAAGAGTTCGGGATCGAGATGGATGAAGATGCGGCATTGTCCGTGCAAAGCGTCGGCACGGCCGCCGAGTTCATCGAGGGCGTCTGCAAAGAGCAGGGCGTGAAGGTTTAATTGAAAAACGAACGTAACCAGCCCGCCGCGGCGGGCCGCTCGCCCATACATATTATTTGTCGAGGTAGAATCCATGTCCGTCGCTGATGTCAAGACCGACGTCCGCAAGAACCATCCGCTTGTCGACACGACCGAGCCGAACTTGCTCGAAGACACGTTCGACTACAGTCTGCCGCCGCTGATTAAGTTCGACGGCCCGATCATCGAGTACATCGACGGCGAGGCGGTCGAGTTCGATCCCACGTCGGTCAAAACGCGCGACATCCACGTCACCGACACCACGTTTCGCGACGGGCAGCAGGCGCGGCCGCCGTACACCATCGAGCAGATGGTGCATCTGTACGACCTGCTGGCCAAGCTGGGCGGACCGAACGGAGTGATCCGCCAGACCGAGTTCTTCCTTTACACCAAAAACGATCGCGAGACGCTCGACCGCTGCCGCGAGCTCGGGCACAAATACCCTGAATGCACGGGCTGGATACGGGCCGTCAAGGGCGACTTCCGCCTGGTTCGCGAAGCCGGGTTGAAGGAAACCGGCATGCTCACCAGCGCCTCCGACTATCACATCTTCAACAAGCTGAAGTTCAAAAGCCGCCAGGAATGCATGGATTCCTACTGCGAAGTGGTCGACGCCGCTTTCGAAGCGGGCGTGCGTCCGCGGTGCCACCTCGAAGACATCACCCGCGCCGATTGGGACGGGTTCATCATGCCGTTCGTCGATCGGCTGATGCGCATGAGCGAGCAGGTGCCCGACGAGCTGTCGGTCAAAATCCGCCTGTGCGACACGATGGGTTTCGGCGTGCATTACCCGGGCGTCGAATTGCCCCGCAGCGTGCCGAAGATGATCTATAAGCTCAACCAGGAATGCGGCGTGCCCAGCGAACGGCTCGAATGGCACGGGCATAACGACTTCCACCGCGTGCACGCCAATGCCGCGAGCTCGTGGCTGTACGGCTGCAACGCGCTCAACGGCACGTTGTTCGGCATCGGCGAGCGCTGCGGCAACCCGCCGGTCGAAGGCGCGCTGATCGAGTACATTTCGCTCAAGGGCGAGTTGTGCGGAATTCGCACCGAAGTCATCACGGAAATCGCCGAGTACATGCAGTCGATCGGCGTGCCCATCGCCGACAACTATCCGTTCGTCGGCAAGCACTTCAACACTACGCGTGCCGGCATTCACGCGGGGGGCCTGCGCAGCGACGAGCGGATTTACAACATCTTCGACACGACGAAGTTGTTGAATCGTCCGCCGCGCGTGGCGCTCACCGACAAGAGCGGCGCCGACGGGGTCGCCCTGTGGGTGAACGAATTCTTCGGTCTGAAAGGCGAAGACCGCATCAGCAAAATCAAGTGCCACAAACTGGCCCGCTGGGTGATGGACCAGTACGAGGTCGACAAACGCATGTCGTCAATCACCGATGAAGAGCTGGAGGGAAAGACCCGCGAGTTGATGCCCGAGTACTGGGCCAAGTACAAAGGCTAAGTGAATCCAACATCCAGTGTCGCGCGCACATCAAGCCCACGGACGGCCGTCCGTGGGCTTTCTTCGTGCGCCGAATAGGTTTCCTGTCGACCGAGCAACTTTTTTACCTGGTCGGTCACCGACTTCACCGAACCCCAAGCGCCCCACAGCGCCAAGCCGAAGACCACCGCCATGACGGCGTTTTCCCACCAGCGATTCCGGTATTGCTCGCCGATGAATCGCCGGTCGGCGGTAATCCACCACAGCCCGCCCGCCAACGGTGGAACCAGCACGACCTGCAGGCTGTTGGCAACCAACGTCAGCGTCACGAAGTCGGGCATGCCGGGCAGCGTCCACACCAGCGGCGAGATCAAGACCCAAACGACCACGGGGCGGTAAAGCGGATGCCGGCGGTAGTCGACGGCCATGCGATTCGTTCCCGCCTTCCAGCGCAGATATCCATGGCACGTCATCAAACCCAGCGCCGCCGCATGTCCGACGAGCGACGTGTAAATCGCTGCAAAGACGCCGAGGTAAAACACAAAACGGCCGGTCTCGCCCAGCACGTGGCCGAGCAGGTTCGCCAATCCGCCGATGTCTGCGATTTTCTCGCCGCTGCCGTGGATGAGTTCCGCTCCCAGCGTCCATACCGACAGGTCGAGAACGATCATCGCGATGATGGCCAGAAGAAAATCGTACATTTGCAGGCGACGAAATTGCGGACCGCGCCACCCCTTTTGTTCGATGAAGTACGGGTAGGCAAGGTTCATCAGCGAACCTCCGACGGCGCCCATCAGCCCGACAGCCAACAGCAGGGAATCGAACGGCCCTTCCTGCTCCGGAAGCGCGAATGCAAGCGTGCCGCGCAGGATTCCGCCCGGGTTGGGCCCGACCCAAACGGCCAGTCCCAAGAACGATCCCGCCAACACCGCCAGCAATAACTTGAAGAGGAATTCGAGTCGCGGGTACTCCGGGCGGAACACAAGCAACAGCGCGGTGATACTCCAGAAGAGCGCCCATTGCCATGTCTTGCCCATTCCCGTCATGGCTGCACTGGCCTCGCCGATGCCCACCGACATGTACGAACCGTAAATGTGGCCCATCACGACGGCAGTGACCGCCAGGAACGGAGCGTACCAAGGATGCAGCCGCGCGAGGCCGTCCAGCACGCCTTCGCCATGTTGGTTGCAAAGCTGGTACTTGGCGATCAGCGAAACGAACAAGAACCGCATGATGATCGCCAGGGCGATGATCCACATCAGCGCGTAGCCGTAGTTCCCCCCCGCGACGCCGCAGTCGACGATGTCTCCCGCGCCCAGCCACGTGAGCACGACGACCAGCCCCGGACCGAACGAGCGCAGGTATTGGCCAAACGTTTGCGGCAATTCGGCCGTGCCATTGGCCTCACCATGGGCGTTTTGCGACATCGTCGGGTTCCGGCGACGTTTCGCCGACCTTTTCGATTGGGAACGATGCGGAGCGATCGCAGCGACATCAAACCAGAAATCGCGCCGGCGAACAACGATCGAAATCCGCGCGCTTCAATCGGAAACACATTGGCGAGCGCTTCGACGATCGGTTCCAATAAAGATGAGCGCGAAACCTGTGGACAGTTCATCGAGTGAAATCATCCACAGATTTCGCAGATTTCGCAGAAAAATCAAATAAGGAAAGTTAAAAGAGGAACGAGATCATGAATACGCGACCCCAGGCGTGCCCTAATAGCCGATCACGAATGACCCGCCGCGGTTTGTTGCAGTCAGTGGGATTGTCCGCGGTCGGCGGCTTGTTGGCCGCAGACGTTGCCGGCGGCGACGACAATCTTGCCTCGCTGGTGGCCGATCGCACGTCGTCGATTCGCTTGAGCGGCATGCAAGCGACGATTTGTCGCGATCGGGTGTATGTCAAGCTCGATACCAATCACGGCATCAGCGGCTGGGGAGAGATCAAGGGCGTCGTGCCCACCGTCGCGCACGCGCTGGTTCAGTCGTTGTTCGAACTGCTCGATGGCCAGAACCCGACGCGAATCGAACACTTGTGGCAAAGCCTGTATCGTGCTGAACGCAATCAGCGGGGCGGCGCGTTCATGCTGCATGCAATTTCCGGCATCGATATGGCGCTCTGGGACATCACGGGCAAACTGTGGGGCGTGCCCGTCTATCGGTTGCTCGGCGGACCGGTGCGCGAAAAGATTCGCGTTTATCCGGCACCCAAGGCGGTGAAAGTTGGCATCAGCCCGCAGCCCCAGGCGGGAACGCCCGTCGAAATCGAGCGGCTCGTCGAGATGGTGCGCGAGGCGCGAAAACGCGTGGGACCGGATGGGGCCGTCATGTTCGACGCGCACTGTGCCGTTCCGCCGGCGTTGTTGATTCAGTTTGCCAACAGCATCGAGCCCCGCGAGCTGCTATTCATAGAGGAGCCCGCGGTCCCCGGCAACATCGACGTTTTCAAAAGGCTCAAGCAGCAGATTCGCATTCCCTTTGCCGCCGGCGAGCGCGACCGCACGATTTGGGGCATCCTGCCCTATCTCACCGAAAGGGTGCTCGACGTCGTGCAGCCCGACTGCGGCCACACCGGTGGCATCAGCCAGATGAAAAAAATCGCCACGCTGGCCGAAGCCTGGTCGGTGCCGCTGGCGCCCCATTGCACGCAGTCGTATTTGGGCATGACGGCCAGCTTTCACGTGACCGCCAGCGTTCCTCATTTTCTGATCCATGAATCGTACGACGACGAGCTGCTCGGACGGATCATGAAACCCCACTGGACGAAGAGCCCGGACGGTTACGTGTCTTTGCCCGAGGGAACCGGCCTGTGCGTCGACGTCGACGAAAAAGTGCTGGCTCAAGTCGCGGCCGACCCCAGCTACAAATACCGCTGGCGCGGGCCCGCCTTCGCGCCCGACGGGTCGGCCACGGACTATTGAGTCGTGGAAGTGAGAACGAGACGCGGGGACGCGGCGACGCGGCGACGCGGGGAGGAAGAGGGGGCGTGGAAGGAGCCGGAGAGGGGGAGGGAGGGTTTAATACCGATTGCCCCCTCGACGCCGCCAGAAATGCCTTGTCAGCGATTGAAACCTGTGCGAAACTGAATTGTGAACGAAGTTGCTCATTGCTCGACCATGGGAAGGGGCTTTTTGATGCTTTGGCGTCATGCGGCAATTGCTTTGGCGGTCTTGGCTCAATGTTTTGTCGGCGGAGTCGCTTCCGCGCGCGCCCAAGGGCTGATCTGGGAGCTCCCGCCCGAGGGCACGCTGGTCCATTACGAAGGGACGATCACGCAGACTGATTTTCGGCTCGATGCGCCGGGCGCGGAAGATAGCGGTGACGTGACCGCTCAGTGGATCGGCCACCTGACAATCAAATCGCTCAAAAGCGAGATGGCCGAGTTCAATGGCAAGATGCAGTCCTGCCGTTGGCTGGAGTTTGTCGTTGCCACGGGCAAATCGGAAGAAGGCCTGAACGCCGGGCCGGTGGGGGAGCGCATCTACAAGGTGCTGGTTCCTGAATCGCGCGTGATTGCCGCCCAGGTCGATGCGGAGAACATTCCCGTCGCCTTCCTGCCGATTGTGAAAGGATACCGAAAGCTCGGCAACAAGGACGCAACCCCCATCGAGAGCAATGTGCTGCAGGTCTATCCGCTGATTGCCCTCGTGATACATCACAAATCGCTGAAGCCGCAAGGCGAAGCCAACGACCTGGAAATCCGCCTGGGAGAGGACACGTCGGCGCAGCGAAAGCCCGTCAAGGCGACAAAGCTGGTCGGCGTCACTCAGATGGAGCGTGCCTCGAGCCGATCCAAAAACGAATCCACTCTCTGGCGCAGCACCGACGTTCCCTTTGGCTTGGCGAAGTGGGAAGTGACGCAGAACCTGTGGTCGAAAGAAGACACCGACCCGCCCGACGCCTTCAAGCAGGTGAGCAAGGTCCAGGTCGAGATGCACGCGGTCTATCAGCAAACGGGCGCCCAGGCCGATCCGCGCCTTCCCTGAGGAGCGCCATTCTGCGACTCTATTTCGTGAGCGGAGACTGGCGGTCGCGCCACTCGTCGGGCAACTCTTTCAGGTGGATTTTCAAGAAGCCCAGTATCTGCTTTTGAACGTCGTCGTCCGCATCGAGCAGCGCAGTGCCCCGGAGGCCAACGGCATACGGCTTGATGTAGACTCGATTGCGGTTCGCGGCCGGCAGCGAAAGCTTATTATAAAGCTGCTTCGATTCGCCTTTATCGAGCGTGTCGTTGGTCCCGTAAATCGTCAGGAAGGCGATTTCCCAATCGGGGTCCCGCACCTGGTCGATGACCCGCGCCGTTGCCACGCCGGGCAGTTTCGCTTCGGGAGAAATCATCACAATTGCGCGGATGTCCTGCCCGCGCGGCGTTCGGTCGTCGGCAAAATTCGCATCGTCGTAAGGGGGCTCGAGCCAGTCCTTGACGGCAAACGTGAGGGCGAGGGGGGCCGACATCTCCGCTGCGACAAAGCCCGTTTTGCGAATGTTCAAATGCTTCTTTTGGTGTTCGTCGAACAGAAAGCCCTTGACGACTCGAAGGTCCTCGGCAACCATCGCCTGATAGTCGCCGGGCTTCAGTTTGCTTCCCGTGCCGACGCTGTCGCCGACCGTGTTCTGGCTCTTGCCGTGTGTTCGCAAGTCGACGCTGACGACGGCATAGCCATCGGCCTGCAACCGCTTGGCGAAGCTACGATCCCAGACAAGTCGATCGCCCCGCCGTCCGTGCAGCAGAACGACCGCGGGTGCATCCTGCCCTCCCGTCGCGGGATAGTAGGTAATGGGAATCTGCCAGTTGTCGGCAGTCATCAACACCTTGACCAGAGGGCGATTCGATTCCTCGGGTTTCTGCTTCGGTGCTTGACCATGGGCAGCCGGCGCCGAGATCGACGCTGCCACAATCACCAGAGAGAACAGACGCAACGAACGTGTCCGGGAAGTCATGGGTTCTTGCTCCGATAAATTCGCCGCTGCCACCCAGATAGGCACTGAATGTTGAACGCAGAACGAGATAGGATTGCAATCGACGCGTCTTCCATCCAGTTTAGCGCACGGGCCGAACGCGGTCAATTGCCTTCGTTGCCAGCCGAACTTGCCGTCGTTTTGACTCTCTCGGGCACAGTTGGCACCATAGACGCAGCAACAGACCAGAACAGCCCGTGTCACCTGGACCTAACCACACATCGTTTGCACGCCTTTTTGAGCCGTTTTCCGTGCCTTCGCCAATCATCACGCTCACAACCGATTTCGGCACAACCGACAGCTATGTTGCGCAGATGAAGGGAACGATCCTCACAATCAACCCGTCCGCGACGCTTGTCGACATCACACATGCTATCCCTCCGCAGGACGTTGCACGGGCGGCAATGGTGCTCGATGAAATCGTCGACGCATTTCCCGCAGGGACGATCCACCTGGCCGTCGTTGATCCGGGCGTCGGAACGAGCCGCGCGATACTGGCCGCGGAACTTGGCAGCCAGCGCTTTGTGGCTCCCGACAACGGTCTCCTGACGATCCTCGTGCGACGGTTGCCCCGCGGCCGAACCGTAAGGCTGACTGCCGAGCGATTCTGGCGGCGGCCCGTATCGGCGACGTTTCATGGCCGCGACATCATGGCCCCTGTCGCCGCGCATTGGAGCACCGGCGTCGACATTGCCGAACTCGGCGACGCTTACGACGGCGGCCTTACCGAGTTTTCCGTCGATCAACCGGCCACCTCGGCTCGCGTAGTCATCGGGAAGGTCGCCTGGATTGATTCATTCGGCAACCTGGTGACAAACATCGACGCGTCATTGTTGCCGATGGAAAGTCGCCGTGAAACGCTTGTCGAACTGGGCAGGCACCAGATTCGTGGAATCGATCGCTGCTACGCGGATCGTCCCGACGGAATACTGATTGCAATCGTGGGCAGCTCGGGAAGGTTGGAGATTGCCATCAGCGGCGGAAGCGCCGCCTCGCATACCAAACTCGCCAGCGGCGAAAGGGTCCGCGTGGTCTTGCCGGAAGGCTTTTCACATGGATGATGCCAGCCGCAAGACGAAGGGACTGTTCATCACTGGAACCGATACCGACGTCGGCAAGACGTACGTGACAACCATGATCGCGCGACAAATGGTTCGTCGCGGCGTGAGCGTCGGAGCCTACAAACCGGCGTGCAGCGGAGCCGAAATCGACCACAGCGGCGCAAGCGTGTGGCGTGACGTCGTGGAATTGTCGAAAGCCATCGGCGGCAGCGACCTGTCGCGCATCTCGCCACAACGTTTTCGCGCACCTCTGGCGCCACCCGTGGCTGCGAAACTCGAAGGAACGAACGTCGACTCGAAACTGCTGCGGACGGGCGCCCAGTGGTGGCACGGACAGGTCGACTTGTTGCTGATCGAGGGCGCGGGCGGACTATTGTGCCCGATCACAGAATCCGAAACCGTCGCCGATCTCGCCGCCGATTTGGGCTATCCGCTGATTATCGTCGCCCGGCTGGGTCTGGGCACAATCAACCACACATTGCTCACGGTCGAAGCCGCGCAGCACCGCGGCCTTGCGGTTGCTGGTATCATTCTTAACGAGGGAGACTCGCCCGTCGCTGAGGCCCAAGCCAAAACGAATCCGGCCGAACTGGCGGCCCGCTGCAAGATTCCGTTGTTGGGCCTATTGGGACGACATGAAAACAGTTTGTCGCGCGACGGCGAAAGAGTGGACATCGATTGGCTTTCACTCGCTTCCGCAGGGACCGTGACAAGCGGCCCGGAAAACATCGTTGCCGATTAAACAGCCCTGCCGAGACTCTTCGCATGCAAAACGCCGACGTGGCTCGGTTCTTCGACGATTTGGCCGACATCCTGGAGATTCAGGGTGCGAACCCGTTCCGCGTGCGCGCTTACCGCAATGCCTCCCGGCTGCTCACCAACCTGACGGAATCTGTCGCCGACATTGCCGCCGACGAGAATCGCAAACTCACCGACCTGGCCGGCATTGGCAAAGACCTTGCCGAGAAGATCCACACGATTCTCGAAACCGGCCGCCTGCCGCAGCTCGACGAGGCCCATGAGAGCGTTCCGCGCGGCGTGGTCGACATGTTGCGGCTCGAGGGAATCGGACCGAAAAAAGTTCGGATGCTGTTTGAGGATCTCTCGATCACGTCGCTCGACGAGCTTCAGCAGGCCGCCCAGCAGGGTCGAATCGCCGAGCTAAAAGGCTTTGGCAAAAAAACGGAGCAGAAGATTCTCGAGCAGATCGGCCGCGTCGCCGAAGCCGGCAAGCGATTCTGTCTGGCCGATGCGAAAGAGGAAGCGGATCGAATTGTCGCTGATTTGCTCAAGCTCGAGTCGGTCCGCCAGGCGGAAGTTGCCGGAAGCTGCCGACGACGAAAAGATACCGTCGGCGACCTCGATCTGCTCGTCACGTCGAGCAGCCATGCCGAGGCCATGGATCGACTCGCTGCTCATGAATCGGTGGAAAGCGTCCTTGCGCGTGGCGACACCAGGCAGCGCGTGCGACTCAGGTCGGGCATCGAAATGGATCTGCGCGTCGTTCCCGAAGAATCGTACGGAGCGGCGATGCAGTATTTCACCGGTTCGAAAGAGCATAACATCGTCATTCGCCGCCGGGCGCAACAGCGAGGCTTCAAGCTCAATGAGTATGGACTGTTCCGCGACGACAAGCCGGTCGCCGGACGCACCGAGGAAGAAGTTTACAAAGCCGTCGACCTTCCTTGGATTCCGCCCGAGCTGCGCGAGAACCGCGGCGAGATCGAGCTGGCCGAGCAGGGAAAGCTGCCAACGCTGATCGAGCTGGGCGACATTCGCGGCGACCTGCACATGCACACGACCGCCTCCGACGGCACCGCGTCGATTGTCGAGATGGCCGAAGCCGCCAAGGCCCGCGGACTCCAGTACATCGCCATCACCGACCACTCGAAACGCGTCTCGATGGCTCACGGGCTCGACGGCGCGCGGCTGCGGAAGCAATGGGCCGAGATCGACCGTCTGCGCGGCAAAATCTCCGGCATCGAGATCCTGAAGGGCGTCGAATGCGACATCCTCGAAGATGCCACGCTTGATTTGCCCGACGACGTGCTCGCCGAAGCTGACTGGGTCATCGCCGTGTTGCATTACGGGCTCAAACAGCCGGCCGACCAGATTCTCAAGCGGCTGATGACCGCCATTCGCTGCCCGCACGTTTGCATTATTGGCCACCCGACGGGCCGCATGCTCACCAAGCGCCCCGGAGCCGATGTTCGCTTCGAGGAAGTCTTTAAGGCGGCGGCCGATCACGGCGTGATGATGGAGATCAACGCACAGCCGAAACGGCTCGATTTAGACGACATTCAGGCGGCCGCAGCCCGCGATCACGGCATTCCCATTGTCATCAGCACCGACTCGCACAGCACGAACGGTTTCGCGGTCCTGCAATACGGCATCTTCCAGGCCCGCCGCGCCGGCCTCGAAAAGAAAGACGTCGCCAACACGCGGACGCTGAAGCAATTTCGCAAGCTGCTGCGGAAGGCGTGAAGAATGGAACCGCGGATGAACGCGGATGAACGCAGATTGATGCGTGCACCTCGTTCCCAAGCTCCGCTTGGGAACGCACTGCCTCGAAGCTCGACTCGACTGAGCTCGCCGAAGTCCGCTTCGCGACACGTGAATTCTGCTTCGCCTTAAATCACGGGAAGCAGAGCTTCCGGAAAGTGGGTTCCCAAGCGGAGCTTGGGAACCAGAAACGGATATCGCTGAACTTTTTCTGCGGCCTCAGCGTCTCTGCGGTGAACTATTGCCCGATCATTGGAAATCGTTGCAAACGAATCCTGGATGACCGACAATCGCCCATGCACAATTTGAAATTCGCTCGTTTGCAGTCTTGCAGTCCCCGTTCTTCAAGAAAAGGTTTCACCATGGATCTTTCAATATCGAATCGCAACCGCTGCTTATCAATCGTGCTTTCCCTGGCGGTCGTGTGCGCGTTTGGGGCCGTCGGGATCGCGGCTGATGATGCGAAAAAGGACGAGAAGGCCAAACCGGCCGAAGCGACGAAGGACGTCAAGATCGACGACATCACCCTCAAGGTCCCCGAAAGCTGGAAACAGCAGGAACCCACCAGCAATTCTCGTAAGGCGCAATTCAAAATCGAAAAGGTCGAAGGAGATTCTGAGTCGGCCGAGTTGGCCGTGTTCTTCTTCGGCGGCAGCGGCGGCGGGGTGGATGCGAATCTCAAGCGCTGGGTCAGCCAGTTTCAGGATAAGGAGCGCAAGGCGAAGATCACTCAGGGTGAGTCGCCACAGGGTAAATATGTATTCGCCGACATCACCGGCACCTATAACATGCCGATCGGCCCGATCGTTCAGCAAAAAACCAAGCCGCTGCCCGGCGCGCGCATGTTGGGCGTCATCTTGTCGGTTGAGGGAAAGGGAAACTACTTTCTTAAGCTGACCGGCCCCGAAAAAACCGTCGCCGCCGCCGCCAAGGCCTTCCGCGATTCCTTCGGCGCCGACGCGTCGAAGGAGAAAGAGCTGAAGCTGGATGAATGACGGAAAGCACAAAGCACGAATGTCGAAAGAAGCACGAAGGTCCAAAGCACGAAAACATTAGTGCTTCGTGCTTTGGGCCTTCCTTCGTCATTCGTGCTTCGTGCTTCCGTTTCACACCTGCAGCACGCCCGTGCGGAACGGCTCGTCATCCGCGTGCCGGGTGGCGATCTCCAGGGCGGTGATGAGCGCGCCGCGCGTCTCGGTGGGTTCGATGATCTCGTCGACCCAGCCTCTGGCGGCGGCATAGCGAATGTCGGTCTGCTCCTCGTAGGACGCGACGATCTTCGCACGCAGATCCTCGAGTTCGTTGGCGTCGGGAGTTCGACCGGTCCGTTTCAGCGCGGCAATGTTGACGTCCAATAGCGTGCCGGCCGCTTGCTGTGAACCCATGACGGCGTAGCGCGCGGTTGGCCACGCAAAGATGAACCGCGGATCGAAGGCCTTGCCGCACATGGCATAATTGCCCGCCCCATAACTCCCGCCGGTAATGACCGTGAGCTTCGGCACGCGGCTGTTCGAAATGACGTTCACCAGCTTCGCCCCGGCGCGAATGATGCCGGCCTGTTCGGAATCGCGTCCGACCATGAAACCGTACACGTCCTGCAAGAACACAATCGGGGTCCACGTCTGGTTGCAATCCATGATGAAGCGGGCGGCCTTGTCCGCTCCGTCGTGATAGATCACGCCGCCAAACTGCAAACCCGCCTTCGCCGTTTTTTCCGGGTGATGCTGGTTGGCCACGACCCCGACCGAAAAACCGCCGAGCCGCGCGTAGCCGCAAACCAGCGTCTTGCCGGTTTTGGCCTTGTATTCCTGAAAGCTGCCGGCGTCGAGCAGGCATTCGAGCACGTCGCGAACTTCGTACTGCTGCTGCGGGTCGGTGGGATAGATGTTGACGATGTCATCGAGCGGCCGGCTCGGCACGACCGATTCGCTACGACGAAATAATTCGCTACGCGGTCCTTCGGGCAAAGTGGCGGCCAGCGACCGTAGTCGCTTGATGCAGGCATCATCATCGGGTTCGTGAAAGTCGATCGTGCCGCTGATCGACGCGTGCATCTCCGCCCCGCCGAGTTCTTCGTGCGAGACTTCCTGCCCGATGGAACTTTTGACCAGCGCCGGCCCGGCCAGGTACAGGCCCGATCCCTCGGTCATCACGAGCTTGTCGCACAACACGGGCAGATAGCCGCCGCCCGCGACGCAATTGCCCATGATGGCAGCGATCTGCGGGACGCCGAGCGCCGACAGCACCGCGTTATTGCGAAAGATGCGCCCGAAATCGTCCTCGTCGGGAAAGACGTCGTCCTGCAACGGCAAGAATACGCCCGCTGAGTCCACGAGATACATCAGCGGCAGGCGATTCACGAGCGCGATTCGCTGCGCTCGCAACACCTTTTTGCACGTCGCCGGAAAGAACGCGCCCGCTTTAACCGTGGCATCGTTGGCGATGACCATGAACCGCCGATCGGCGATGCGCGCAATGCCGCAAATCACGCTGGCCGCCGGCGCCCCGCCCCACTCGTCATACATGCCCCAGGCGGCCCAGCGGCCCAGCTCGAAAAACTCGCTGCCCGGGACCTTCAAGGCGGCAATGCGCTCGCGGGCGGTGAGGCGGTTCTTTTCGTGCTGGCGCTTGACGGCCTTCGGCCCGCCGCCCAAAGCGATTGTTTCACGCCCCGAGCGGAGTGCCGCGATCAGTTCCTGCCAGCGTTGCGTGGCGTCTTTCATCCGTTTTCCCGTTGGTGGCCTTCTTGACTCCCCTCCCTTCCAGGGAGGGGCTGGGGGAGGGTGGAACGCATCGAATGCTTCGC
>JBBDVZ010000334.1:7353-15737 GCA_040903115.1 Planctomycetaceae bacterium | reverse complement strand
GGGGTTGGTCCCGCCGACCGTCGGCCGGACTTGAACAGCACTGATGGCGATAAGCGTTTCAGCACAGGCCCTGAGCAGAATGGGAGGGTGGCCCCCTCTCCGGTCTAGCCGTGTGCGCCTTCGTCCATGACCTCATCAACAAGTTCCCGGAGCTTGTGCTGGACATCCGCCAACACCTTTCGCCCTTTCGCCGTGATCTGGTAGTTCTTACGGTGTTTGCCGTTCACCACATCGACTTCAGCAACGAGATACTTCGTTTGCTCCAGGTCATGCAGGATCGGATAGAGCGTGCCGGGTCCGAGCTTGTACCCGTGCCGCTTGAGTTCTTTGATCATCTCCACGCCGCAGATGGGTTCCTCCGCAGCGTGATGAAGGAGGTGCAGGCGGACGAAGCCTCCGAAAAAATGCCGCAGCAGATCCTTGCTCGCCATTGTATCGGACTCCGATATTGGCTTACGATATTGTTTGCCGACCCCTGAACGGACGCAAGGCAGGCTGGCGCAGGAATCCATGCCTCAATCCGTTGGCTTTGTTGCCGGAGAATGCCATGAAACCACATATCGTCAGGCTGTCCATCGTCTTCTCAATCGGCTTCGTAATAGGGGCAGCCGTGTTGGCATTGTTGTTCAATAACGACCGCACGCCGGTCGCTCACGCCCAGCAATCTTCCTCGCCTCGGGAGGCCGACTTGGCTGCGCTCCAAGCGGAGGTGGAGCGACTGAAACAGGTCGTTCCCGATCAGGCCCATGCCATGCAGGATGTAGACTACCACTTCACGAACCTATGGTTCGCCGCCAACCAGAGCAACTGGCCGCTGGCTCAGTTTTACTTCAACGAGACCCGTTCGCATCTTCGCTGGGCCGTGCGGATCATTCCCGTGCGAAAGGACAATTCCGGAAAGGAAGTCAAGCTCCAAGACATCCTGCAGGCCGTCGAAAACTCTCCGTTGAAGCAATTGGAGGAAGCGATCCAAGCCAAAGACCGGGAGAAATTCGTCGCCGCCTTTGAGTTCACTCTGACAAGTTGCTACGCCTGCCACAAGGCGTCGGATAAGCCGTACCTGCGGCCTCGAATTCCCGATCATCCATCGTCGGCCATGATGAATTTCGATCCCAACGCCACATGGCCGAAGTGAGTTGCGCCCATGCGACTGCCAAACTGGGTTTTCGTTGGGCTGTCTGATCGGGAAAGTAAAACCCAATCGTCACAAGACCAACAGCCGCATTCGTCACTCAAACGGGAAGTCGGCGTGTTCGGGGCGACGGCGATGGGCCTCGGCTCCATCGTGGGGACCGGCATCTTCGTCAGTATCGGCGTTGCTGCCGGGACCGCTGGCCCTGCCGTCATTTTGGCGATTCTCCTCGCTGCCTTTGTCGCTAGTTGCAATGGTCTGAGTAGTGCGCAACTGGCAGCCGTTCATCCGGTGAGCGGCGGAACCTACGAGTACGGCTACCGCTGGCTGCATCCGAGCCTGGGATTTTTGGCCGGCTGGATGTTCGTGTCGGCCAAGACGGCATCGGCGGCGACCGCAGCCCTCGGGTTTACAGGTTACGCTCTCAACTTGCTCGGCGTGAAGTTCCCTGGTTGGCACACGGCCGTTAGCCTCGCCATTGTCGTACTCGTCACGGTGTTGGTGCTCAGCGGCATTCGTTTGAGCAACGTCGTCAATATGTTCCTGGTTTCGATCACCGTCGCCTCGCTGATTGTATTCGTGATCGCAGGGGTGCCCGCTTTGATGGAACGAGCCGCCGATAAACTGACACCATTCTTCGCTCCGTCATCGCGCGGCGTGTCTCCGTGCGGTGGCTTGCTTGAAGCATGCGCCTTGATGTTCGTGGCGTATACCGGCTACGGCCGCATCGCCACATTGGGCGAAGAAATCAGTGAACCACGGCGAAACATTCCTCTCTCGATTATTATCACCCTGTTTGTGGCGATGGCCCTGTACGCATCGGTTGGGCTAGTCGCCGTGGGAACGCTGGGAGCCGATGCACTCGCAGCGGCAACAAGTCAGCAGGCGGCACCTTTGGAAGCTGCAGCTCGTGAGTTTGATTCCTCGGCTGCGGCCGTCATCGTCGCCGCAGGAGCCATGACCTCGATGCTGGCTGTGCTTCTCAATCTATTGCTCGGTTTGTCACGTGTGGTTTTGGCGATGGGTCGCCGAGGAGACTTACCGTCACTGCTTGGCCGGCTCAACCGCAGCGGTACGACTCCAACCGCCGCAGTCGTACTTGTAGGTGCCATCGTGGCGGGACTGGTGCTGTTGGGCGACGTCAAGACCACGTGGTCGTTCAGTGCGTTCTCTGTCCTGATGTACTACGCCCTGACAAATCTGGCGACACTCCGCATGAGCAATGAAGAGCGCCTCTATCCGCCAATCATCGCATGGTTTGGTCTCTTATCGTGCCTGTTTCTGGCGTTCTGGGTCGAGCAGCACATCTGGATTGTCGGGTTGGCTCTTGTTCTTGCCGGGTTGGCATGGTGGTGGATCGCTGATTGGCTGAGACGACGAAATACTCAACGTCGGACATAGGAGAATGAGCGCATGCGACTTTTACAAACGCACGCCCCTGCGGCTGTGATCCTGATTCGCCTGATGGTCGGGCTGGTGTTCCTTTCCGAAGGTATCCAGAAGTTCCTTTTGCCCGAAGCTGTGGGAGCCGGTCGATTCGACAAAATCGGCTTGCCACAGCCGGAGTTTCTGGCGTATTTCGTCGCTGTGTTCGAGATCACGTGCGGGATTCTGATTGTTCTCGGGTTGCTGACACGCCTGGCCGTGTTTCCGACGATCACGATCATGCTTGTCGCCATCGCAACGACGAAATTTCCGGTTTTGATGGAAGGCGGATTCTGGAAGATGGCCCACGAAGCCCGGACGGATTTCTCGATGCTGCTCGGGTCATTGTTTCTATTGATCGTCGGGGCCGGCCCGATTTCTTTCGATGCAAGGCTTCAAATGCAGGGACGACTGTCGAGGGCCGAGGGTAGTACGAAATGAGTGCTGGAGTGAACCCTAAACCTCCCGACGCGCCAGCGGCTGTCGAAGTTCCAGCACGCCGACTTGGTGCAAAAGCACCACGTCCCAGTCGCTTTTTCCCGCACGAGCAATCCTGCGCCCGTGCAGTAGTCGGAATGCAATCAGCGGCTATTTGCCGCCAGGCCGGTTTCCATCTCCTTCAAATACTCGCCGTATTGCCGATCGAGTTCGTCGAAGTCGACATTCAGCAGCTCCGCCAGCGACGAGACCGAGTCGCGGCGTCCGCGCTGCGGCTGGTAGATTTCGGCGAGATGCGCGATCAGCGCATCGCGATAACGTCCGCCGTCGTAGTGCATGAAGAAATGCGATAGCCCGGACGCTTGGCTGTAATTCTTCGAGATGTTTTCCGTGTCGCTCTGAAACTCTCGCAGCCCCATTGCCGCGAACCGGCCCAGCGGGACGTAATAGCCGTCGACCAGATAGCGATACCGGGCCGCGGCAAATCGTTCATAGCGCGGATCGCCGAGCGAGCACCGCTGGCCGTCTTTTTTGAACGACTCCATGTAACAGGCGATCCCTTCGACGATCCAGAAGTTGCTCTGATCGGTAATGGCGCGGTCGCGCGCCTCGATCTCGTAGAACAACTGGTGCGTGGCTTCGTGATACAGCGTCGCGTTGTTGTCTTTTTCCGGGTCGTGATAGAAGTAGGCGATGCGGTCGGTCGTGTAGTACAGCCCGTTGGTAATGTCGATCATCGGAATCTTGCTGCGAAGCCGGTCGGCGTACTCGTCGCGCGTGCGATAATAATGCACCAGGTACGGTCGTTGCCGGCCGCGCGTCGGAGTGGCATCGCCGCCGCCGCGAAACAGCTTTTCAAGCTGCTGAGGCGAATAGAAAAAGCCGGCGAAGGTTTGAATGAAGAAGTCGTGAAACTCCTCCAGCTCCCGCGCGATCTCGACGCCGCGCTCCAGGCTGTGGTTTGTCTTGACCAGATAGTTGTCGGTGCGAATTTCCCAAGCGTCTTTGAAGTCCTGCCTGAGTGCCGTTTCTTTCTCGGCCGAAATCCATCGCCCCTGGAAAAATCGCTCGCCATTCTCGTACCGCTCGACGTGCGCTTTGAGCAGCCATCCGTACTTGTCGTGCCAGACATAGCGGTCTCGCATCATGCGGGCGGCGAACGGAGTCACCCACTGATCGTCATAGCGGACGTAGCCGAGCAATCGCCGGACCATCGCGTGGTCGGAATCGTGATGGGCGACCTCTCGAACCAACTGGTAGGCGTAGCTGGGATAACCGGCCCCCAGGGCCCGACGCGAGAGCAAATACAGCTCCTGCGCGTACTGCAGTTGAGCGTGCCGCAACTGCATTCGCCAATTGCGCTCGTCGGGCGAAACGCCGGCGGGAATTTCGGCCTGAATTTTCTTCGGCAAGCTTTCAATGACGCCCGAGTCGCCCGGCGAGGAGTTGGCCTGCTTACGAATGAAGACGGCCGCCTCCAACAGGTTCTTGGACTCGCAGTTGAGGGCCAGTGCCTCCAGCGTCTCGCCGTACTTTGCCAGCAGTCGATCGTGTTGCTCGCGGTACGACTGCAGGAGGTCGCCCGCCTGCCGGCGGCTTCCAGTCGCTCGATTCGACTCACGCGGGGCCGCCGAGACGAACCGGTGGAACGAGCCCGATCCGACCAAAGCCAGCAGGCAAACAAGCCACATCCAAGCACTGCGATCAGAAGCGCGTCGTGCTGTCGTCATGGAACAAAGCGGCTCCTGCCGAAGGAATGAGTTCTGCCCCCGCGATTGCCACCAGCACGCAGTGCCCGTTGCGCTCCCTGGTTCGCGATAGATTCCATTCTAAGGGAAGGGGTAACCCTCGGGAAAGAGGCAATTACAACCCGGGCCATTTCCCGACGCGGCCGAAAAGGCCGGGATATTGTGCGCGGCCACCGTCAACCGCTGGTGGGGACGCGGTCGCCGTCACCCTTCCGCATGAATTTCGGTTGGCCGCTTTTCGAGCTGCATGCCGCAAAGGATGATCCCCAACTCGTACAGGGCCACCAGCGGCACCATCATCAACATCATGCTGGCCGGGTCGGACGGGGTTAAAACCATCGACACAATGGCGATGACCAGGATCGAAAGCCGCCGCTTCTCGCGATAGGCGCGCGCGTCGAAGATCGAAATCCGTTCGAGGAACAGCATGACCATCGGCAATTGAAAGCTGATGCCGAACATCAAGGGAAGCGTCATCGCGAAGCTCACCCATTCCGAGAGGCGGATTTGCGGCTGAATCCCGAGTCGCGCGTTATAGCCCAGCAAAAAATCCAATACGAACGGGAACACGAGGAAGAAGCAAAACAGCGCGCCTCCGATGAAAAGTCCGAGGCTGAACGGAAAGTAGACGTAAACGTATTGCCGTTCGTGGGGATACAGGCCGGCCGCGACGAACAACCATATCTGGTAAAAGATATAAGGACCGGCCAGAACAAGCCCGGTGAGGATGGCCACTTTCAGGTAAGTCATAAAGGCCTCCTGCACCTGCAGCGTTACGGGACGGTGCTGGTTCTTGTCGACGATTTCGAGCCGCTTAAAAAACTTGCCCAGCTCCTCGGACTGAACGGTGAGCGCCACGGTCTTGCCGTCATCAGCGGCTGGTTTTGGATACGACTTGGGATCGGCCTGATACAGCGCGGTACCCAGATCGAAGAGTTTAAAAACGATTTCAAAGGAGCTTTTTTCGATCGCATCAAGGTCGGCCTGCTCGGCCTTTTTTTTAAGCTCCAGCTCTTGTTCCAACTCCTGCTTCGCTTCTTCGCTCCCAAAGAACGCTCGAAGGTTTTTCCATACATCGAGCCCGCCGACGTCCTCGGTTGCCGTTTGACCGTACTTTGCCAACGCCTTGTCGATTGGACCGCGTACGATGTCGATCACATTGTTGCCGATGAACAAGGCGAAAATGACGCAGACCACGAGCGCGATCAGCGATTTCCAGAGATGAATTCGGAGGGCTTCGAGGTGTTCCCCGAAGCTCATTGTGGTATCGTCGAAGAGATCTTTCGATTTCGCCATGGCCATTGCCTCCCGTAAATCGTCGTCGCTATCGCGACCTGCGCAGCGTACCCCTCACTTGATACTGTCCGCCCGCTTGCACGGAGGTAAGGGCGAGGCTCCCACGTAAACCCGACGAAGGAAAATCCCGCCTGACGTTTCGGCATCCCATTCGGTTGGAACCTGCTCGAGGCGCACGTTCAGCCGAACCTGGGAAGCGGAACGGAAACCGGCAAACGTCTTTGTGGACCAGCAATGTGCCGCTGCGTCGGACGAATCGAACCTCTCAGTCGCGACGGCGGTGTCCACTCGGTTCGCCCGCTCTGGCAAGCAGGAGGAGTGAGCGGTGACAGGAACCCTATTTTAATCGCATGGCGGCGAGTGTCAACATTCCGCTGGAAAGCAACGGTGCGATGAGTCCGAGCGGCCCGCTAACGCTCGCGATCGCCCTCCCATACCACCTTGGTCTTCGTCAGTGCGTCGTGCAACGCCTGCTTTTTCTCGGTGAAGCACACCATGAGGTATCCCAGATAAAAGGGAACCAGCGGCGTGATGAAGGTGCGGACAAAGTACCGGCTCCGGGCCGTCGTGAGCGTGATCTTGTTGCCATCCAAATCGGTCACGAGCAGTCCCAGCGAACTCTTCCCGAACGTCCCTTGCGAGTTGCCGATTTCCGATCGAACGTAATACCGATATTGGGCGAAGCAGCATAATATGCTGGTGACTCCGAAAAGCGTCGGAGCCATGGCGGTAACGCCGAACCGCACGATAAGTAGCACCCATGCCAGCCCGCAGATGCCCCAGAACACGCCAAATATCGACAGCAGGATGACGAAGTCGATCAGGGCGGCAAGATATCGAATCCAAAAACCGGCAAGCTCGCCCTGCTTTGTGTGCAGCACCAGGTCGAGTGTCTCGCGACGGTAGTACGTGAACAGGCCGTTGGCGCGTGCCAAGAATATCGCAGGGAACGCGGCCGGAACGGTCACCGTGGCAATCGCCACGAAACCCGTCAGGGCGGCGAAAGGATACCAGAACATCGCGTACGCCCAGCTCGACGTGTCCCGCGAATTCACAATGAAGCCGGCGCACCAGAGCGCGGCGTTTGTCAGCGCCGGCACGACGAAACCGATGATTTGCTCAGCAAAATAGTTAATCAGGAACAGATACCCCCATATCGGCGCGGTGATGAGCAGAGCCATCATCCACCAATAAAGCGCCGGACCGATGTTCCGAAAAAAGAGAACGACCATGTCGATCGGCAGATACGCCTTGTAGGTATACGGCATTGCCATATGGGACATCGCCACCGGGTACGCGAGGTACGGAAACAATGCGAGGCCGCCGAACGCGATTCCGATCATCGACAGGCCCGACGAATCCAAGGCGAGCGCCGTGAGAACGACCATAGCGCCGAGAACGGGAAGCGCAATCAACATCACAGGAATCATGAGCACGACGGGCCACACCATCGCCTTGACGCCCAGCGCCATGAACTTGCCATAGTCGAAGTGCAGGTCTTTCAGTTTCGTGCCGCGCTCCAAGGTCGCCTGCGTGATTCTGACGCTCAAATACCAGTACCAGCCGAAGGTGCTGACCAGACTTAAAAAAGCCACCATGCCCCAGATCCCCGCCTCAATGGTCTGGCCGGTGACCGAAACTCCAGTACGCTGCATAGCCTGGTATGCCAAGCCGGCGAAGATCACAGCGACCCAGATAAAGATGGTCCAATAGATCGCAGTGCGGAACGCGAGCCGTTTGTTCTTTTTGAGGAATTCCCAAGAGTTCGACCACGCCTTGCGATAAAACAGCGCGGGGTCGGGACCCACTCGCTCGCGGATCCTCCGCTGCTCTTCGCTGAGCACGCCTGTCTCGATGTTCACGCCGCACTGCGGGCATTCGATGTCTTCGGCCTCGAGCTCGGCCGCACACTTGGGGCAGACGCGCTCGGTCTTGTGCTCCACACGGCTGACGTCGAAACTCTGGAGAAACTTTTCATCATCCATGACGCCGCGCGCTGCCGCCTGTTTAGCGGCCGCCGCCGGCACTCGAATCGGTTGCTGGCAGCCCGGGCAGCGGACCGCTTTGCCCCGCGCTCGATCGGGCGCAGTGAGCACCTTGCCGCAGCCCCCACATCGAACTTTGACCGGCATAAACGACTCCAGGCGTCATGACCGTACAAAACAATCACCGCTGCGTGGCTGGCGATTGATTTTCGGCGGAATTCATTATACGGACAGGCATGCCACTCGGTCACGCGAATAAAGTCAACGTCCAGCGGCAGCCTCCGGAACGGACATACGGTATAAACCGCCGGCATTGATTCCTCCCCAAGGCGCCTGAATAATGGGTTCGCGGCCGATTTT
>JBBDVZ010000334.1:0-7253 GCA_040903115.1 Planctomycetaceae bacterium | reverse complement strand
GTTCCCGACGCTTCCGGCATGTTTGGCGAGTTCGGGCGGCGTTTCGTGCCTGAAACGCTGATGCATGCGCTCGAACAATTGACGGCCGAGTACGATAAAGCGAAGCGCGACCCCGAGTTCAAGGCCCGGCTGGAGGAACTGCTTTCGAACTACGTCGGACGACCCAGTCCGTTGTACTTTGCCGAACGCCTCACCGCGCATTGCGGCGGCGCGCGCATCTTTTTGAAGCGCGAAGACCTCAATCACACCGGCGCCCATAAGATCAACAACACGATAGGCCAGGGGCTCTTGACCCTGCGGATGGGCAAGAAGCGCGTCATCGCCGAGACCGGCGCGGGGCAGCATGGCGTAGCCACTGCCACCGCCTGTGCCCGGTTCGGGCTCGAGTGCGTGGTCTACATGGGCGAGGAGGACATCCGGCGGCAAAGGCTCAATGTTTTCAACATGAAGACGCTGGGAGCCGAAGTGCGACCCGTCACCACCGGCTCGCGGACGCTGCGCGACGCAATCAACGACGCCATGCGCGATTGGATGGCGAGCGTGCAAACAACGCACTACATCATTGGCTCGGTCGTCGGACCGCATCCGTTTCCGATGATGGTCCGCGATTTTCAATCCGTCATCGGCCGCGAGACAAGGGCCCAGTGTCTCGACCAAACCGGCCGGCTTCCTACCGAGGTGATCGCATGCGTGGGAGGCGGATCCAACTCGGCTGGGATGTTTTATCCGTTTGTCGAAGACGCCGAGGTCCGACTGACGGGCGTCGAGGCGGGGGGCCGCGGGCCCAGCCCCGGCGATCATGCCAGCACCCTCACGTACGGCAAGAAGGGCATTCTGCATGGCAGTTACAGCTATGTGTTGCAGGACGACGACGGCCAGACTCTCGACGTGCATTCGATTTCGGCCGGCTTGGATTATCCCGGCGTCGGCCCCGAACATAGCTATTGGAAAGAGACCGGCCGGGTTGGCTACGTGAGTATCAGCGACTCGGCCGCACTCGACGCGTTTCACACCCTCTGCACCCTGGAAGGGATATTGCCGGCCATTGAAAGCGCGCACGCCGTCGCGCAGGCTGTCGCAACGGCGGGAAAGTTGTCGTCCAGCGACATCGTTGTGGTTTGCCTTTCCGGCCGTGGCGATAAGGACGTGTATGAAGTCGCCCGCTTGTTGGGGAAGGAAATCTGACCCTGAGGGCGACGCCGCCATTTCATCGTCGGACCGTCACCATTGATTTCGGAGTGTTGTTCTTGTCCATGCGTATCGACGCGACCTTCGCCGACTTGAAATCCAAAGGGCACATGGCCTTCATGCCGTTTGTGTCGTGTGGCGATCCGGACATGGAGACCACGCTGGCGATCATTCGCGTGCTTGCCGCGCGCGGGGTCGATTTGATCGAAGTCGGCTTTCCGTACAGCGACCCCATTGCCGACGGACCGGTCATTCAAGCGTCCTACGCGCGCGCGCTGGCGGCCGGTTTGCATGTCAGCGACATTTTTGAGGGGATCGCTTCACTGCGCAACGACCGCTTGCCGCCGCTGGTGGCGATGGTCTCGTATGCCATCATTTTTCGCAGCGGTCCAGAGAAGTTTTTGCGGCGAGCACGGGATGCGGGGTTTACCGGCCTGATTGTCCCCGATCTTCCGGGCGACGAAGCGGGCGACTTTGCAACGATGGTCCAAGGGCAGAACCTCGACCTCATTCAATTGGTCGCGCCCACGACCCCGCCGGCGCGCGTCGAGCGCATTCTCCGGGCGGCTTCCGGGTTTGTCTATTGTTTGTCGGTTGCGGGAACGACCGGAGTTCGCGATTCCCTGCAGGGCGAGCTGAAGCACCAGCTCAAAGACCTCCGGACAAAAACCGCATTGCCTTTGGCCGTCGGCTTCGGCATCAGCAAGCCCGAGCAGGTGCAGGAGTTGCGCGGGTTGGCCGACGGCGTGATCGTGGGCTCGGCCATCGTGCGACAACTCGAGCCGCTGGCGCGAAACGAGATGAGCCGCGACGACGTGTTGGCCAACATCGGAGAATTCTCGGCACAAATGGTCGCCGCGGTGCATCGGTAGCGTTCAGCCTTCAGCAATCAGCTTTCAGCGATCAGCCATTGAATTGGCGATTTCTTTCACACCGGGTACTCAACAACAGGAAATTATTGATGCAGAAGCTTTTGACAATCTCCGCGGCAATGGGCGCATGGTTGACACTGGCGGCAGCTTTGCTGATGTTCGACTCGAAAGTGCCGATCACGGCGGCTGCGCAGGAAGGCAAGCAGACGGCTTCGACGCCCGTCGAAGACGACATGCATGAGTTCATGGAGTACGTTTTCGAGCCGACGTACTTGCGCCTCAAGGAACAGATGGCCGTCGAGAAGAAAGACCGCCAGGTGTGGAAGAAGATCAAGTCCGACGCGCTGATCCTCGCGGAAGGCGGCAACCTGACCATGATGCGGGGCGCCAACGATTCACCCGAATGGGCCCAGTTTTGCAGTTCGGTGCGCGATCTCGGCGGGCAACTCTACCAAGCCGGCAAAAAGAACGACGCCGAGGCCGCGCGCAAACATTACACGGCCATGCTCGTCCAATGTAACGCCTGCCATAAAAAGTTCGCCGGCGGCAAACACCAGCTCAAACCGTAATCCCGAGCCGTGGGGTTCATCCCCACGGTCTTCGGCCAACGGAAAAACGGCTGCTTTTTGCCACCCGCGCCATCCAAGAAGCCCGGCTTTGAAGAAAAAGCCGGGCTTCTTTTACGCTCGATTGGCGCCCGGCTCTCGCGGCCCCGACCCGTCCTGGCAGACTTTGCGGCCGTTGCCAACTTTGCTCACTTTGACGGCGAATTTGGCCGATGTCGAACGCAACGGTCCGTCTTGGCCGCGGTATCCGACTCATGTCACGACCTGGAGACTCCAACGCTTATGCCGCCACTGCATTGCTGCCTGCGGAGATCGGTCGCGCGCGGCCTGTTACTGATAACAGTCCTGGCGCGGGCGGCCAGCGCACAGGAGAGCGTCGAGGGCGGGGGTGCCGACGTTCGGGCCGAAGAATCGTTTCTTCGCCCGCCACGGATGTTGGGGAGGATCCTCACGCTCGAGGAATTGCAACAGTTAGCGGTAAATAACAATCCGACGCTGGAGCAGGCGCGGGCCGCAACGCGTTCGGCCTATGGACGCCGCCTGCAAGCCGGCCGCCGTCCAAACCCCACAGTGGGTTACGTCGCATCAGAGATGGGCAATGAGGGGGAAGCTGGACAGCAAGGGGTCTTTGTCGAACAGGAGTTCGTGCGGGGGAACAAGCGGGAGCTTAGCCAGGCGGTTGCCAGCCGCGAGATGCAACAAGCCGAACAGGTTCTGGCGATGCAGGCGCTGCGCGTCTCAAACGCTGTGCGCCGTGAATTCTATGCCGTTCTGGTGGCCGAGCGAAGGCAAGAGCTTGCCGGCGAACTGGTGCGCATTGCCGGTGAGGCCAGCGACGTGAATGCCGCGCGGCTGAAGCGCAAGGAAGGCACGCAGATCGAGATTGCCCAGTCCGACGTCGAGTTCGAAGACGCGTCGCTGCTCTTGTTCGATGCCGAGAAGCAGCACGAAGCGGCTTGGCGACGGCTTCAGGCGATCGTCGCCGCGCCGGAGCTGGCGCAGACCCGTCTCGCCGGAGACCTCGACGATCAATTGCCCGATCTCACGTGGGAACAATCGTGGATGCGGCTTGTGGAAACGAGCCCTCAAATTGCCCGCGCCCAGTTTGCCGTGGCGCGCGCTCAGGCGCGACTGGCACGAGAGCGGGCCGAGCCGACGTCCAACGTCACGGTGCAAGCATCGACGCAATACGATACCGCGACGCGAACCCAAGTTGCCGGACTTCAAATCGGACTGCCGATTCCCATCCACAACAAGAACCAGGGAAACATCATCGACGCCGAGGCCGATGTCACACGCGCCATGCGCGAGGTCCAGAGGCTGGAGCTCGAATTGCAGTCGCGTCTGGCCGATGAGTTTCGCGATTATGAGCTGAGTCGACGACAAGTCGAGCGTTATCGCGACGCCATATTGCCCGCCTCGCGCAAATCGCTCGAACTGAGCCAAACCGTTTTCAAAACCGGCGATCTCGGCTACCTGCAACTCTTGACGGCCCAGCGCACTTTCACCGGAAAAAATCGCGAGTACGTCGAAGCACTTGCGCGGTTGTGGCAAAGCGTGGTCGACATCGAAGGCCTGCTGTTGGTCGACGGCCTCGCGGCACCGGAGGGGGTCGATGCGCGGTAAGGCTTGACCAAGCCGACGGCTTGCCGTCGGTCCGACAGCAAGCGGTCGGCTTGGATATGCCGGGATTTTCGAGCCGCTTTTACGTCTCCAGCTCAACCTCGCGCGGCCATTGTTGATAGGCCTCCCAGTAGGTCTTCTTGAGCGCGATTTCGTCGTCTTCAGCCGTCGGTTGGACTCGACCGTTCACGTCGGTCGCGCGAGAGACCAACGTGTGCTTGCCCGGCTTGAGGCCGCCTAGGTCGATGCTGAAAAACGTCCAGCAATATTTGGATCGCGGCTCCTTGTCGAGGGCGGCCGGCCGCCACGGGCCTTCGTCGACTTTCACTTCGACCGATTTGACGTCGGTCCCATCGCCCCAAACGGCGCCATACGCTTTCGTGGGAATCAGGCCGTCCTTCGTCTCGCCTCGGGTGACACGCGCGACAATCGACTTCAAGTTCATGCGCAAAACCGACGTCTCGACGAACACCACCTCGCCGGCTTTCCTCTCGCCGCGCAGCGTGACATAGTCGCGGCCCATGAACCGCCCCATGAATCGGCCGTTGCGGACCTCGATTCGATGCAGCCACTTGACGTTGGCAATGCCGTAAAGACCGGGATAGATCAGCCGCAGCGGAGAGCCGTTGCGCTTTTCGAGCGGCTGCCCGTCGCGCTCGTAGGCCAAGAGTGCCAGCGGATTCAGCGCGTCAACCGTCGAGAGACTGCGGCCGAAGGGAACTTCGACGGTCACCTTGCGGATGGTCTCCTCTTTGCGGTCGATGCCGAAAAAGACAATCTCTGTCGCTTCCGGCTTCAGTCGACATTCTTTCAGAATGGGAGCCAACGGGGTACCGGTCCATTTTCCGTTGAATACAGCGCCCATGAATCCTTTCGACGCGCCGTTGCCCGAACACTCGAGCGTCATCAACCGATCTTCCTTGGGCAATGCCTGCAACTCCTGCATGGTGAAAGTGCGCGGATTCTCCACCAGGCCGGTGACCTCCAGGCGGAATTTGGCCGCGTCGAACTCCGGCACTCCGTAATGAGAGACGCTGAAAACCTGGTCCTGCGGCGTAATCCAGGTATCGAGCGTTTCCCAGTCGAGCATGTTCGGCTTGGCGGGGGGCATGTCGAGAAAGGGCACCAGTTTCTCGTTCGTCTTCTCGCCCGGAAAAGCAAACTCCGGCAGCGACATTTCCGCCAACAAGAATGCGACAGCCGCCGTGCCTCCCTTGAGGAGATCGCGGCGTGAGAGTTGTTCGTGTGTCATGCTGTATGCCTCCGGGTGATTGTCGCGACTGGCCGTCGGGCGCGCGGGCGTCCGCGCTGTGATTATTGTTTGTTGCCGACGAACAGGTTGTCGGGAGAAACAGTGATCGCCATGGTGTGAGTCTGGCCGGCAGCGATCTCGACGCGTTGATTCCAGCGCAACTGTCCGGCCGAATGCACCATCTCGAGTTGGTAGACGCCGGCGGGCACTTCTTTGAGCGAGAACGCGCCATCGGCGGCGGTGACCTGGTACCAGGGATGATCGAACACGTAGATCCACGCGCGCATCGAACCGTGAAACTTGCAGCCGATGACGATCGGCCGACGCGGTCCCCCGGCCCGCGGAAACGCCTCGACCGCCTCGTCGTCATGGCCGAGCGTCAGGTCGAACGGGTGCAGATCGTTGTTGGTCGAAACGTTGTGAACGCTGAAGTCGCTATTGGTGAACTTCACGCGATCGCCGGCGCGAATGGCAATCGTTTCGGGAATGAAGCGGAAGTCTTTCTGGTCGATCACGACCTTTGCCTGTTCTCGCTTTGGAGTGCCCTCGGTCGGCTTCATCAAGCGCAGGCAAACGAGCGATTCGGCCAATCGACCGGCGTTTTTGTCATCGACGTAATAGCGGGCGTATCGCCACGGCCGCTTGGCATCGGACGTGTAGGAAACCGTGCCTTGAATCGTGCCCGTGTTCGCCGCCGGCTGTGCAGGATTCTTCTCGTCAGCCGCTGCTGCTGAGGAAATGGAGAGTATTAACGTCGTTTGCAAAATGAGCGGGGTGAAACGTCCGAGCGCTTCGGGGCGGCGCCCCCCCCCCCCTGGAAGGGAGGGGAGTCTGCAAACCGCCTCTCGGGCTCGCGGCAACCTGGTCATTTCTCCGCCTTGTCGGCCTTGCGGCGCTGATCGAGCAAGAATGCCATCAAATGCCCGAACTCGGTCTCGTTCATCAGCTCGGAAACGTTGGCCGGCATGGGCGAGAGCTTCGAATCGCGGCGGCCGTCGATTTCAGAGATCGAGACCCTCTGCTCTTGTCCCTTGTCGTCGATAACGACAAGAACTTGCCCTTCCTCGCGAACCACGAGGCCGGTGACAAGCTGGCCGTTCTCGAGGGCGACGGCCGAAGCCCGGAAATTCGCATCGACGTTTCGGTTGGGATCGAGCACGTCCTCCAACAAACGGTCGAGACCCCGAAGGCCGATTCCGTCCAACTCGGGGCCGACCTTCTTCCCCTTGCCATTGAGCTGGTGGCAAACCGCGCAGTTCTTCTCGAAAAGCTTTTCACCCTGGGCAACGTCGAACGTGGTCGTCGAAAAGCCCGCCTTTCTCGTCGCAATCAATTGCCGCAAACGTTCATCTCCGGGCGGCAAACCGTCGAGCAGCTTCGCAAGGCGAGCCGGCAACTCTTCGACCTCCGCGTGTCGCATCCGCTCGTCGACCACCCGGTCCTGCAGGAGTCGCGGGGAGGCGATTCCCTTCTCGACGACTGTCAGCAGCACCCGGGCGCCCTCGCGGCTGCCAGCCAGGCTGCGAACAACGGCGACCGCTAGCTCTTCTGGTGCAACTTTGAGGAGCGATACCAGCATCTCGCGAGCGGTAGCCGAGTCAATCCGGCCCAGCGACTCGGCCATTTGCTGGCGAAGCGGGTCGGGCGAATTGGTATCGGTTAACACGGTACCGATGATCGCAATGCCCTTATCGGCATCGATGGAAACCAGGGCGTCGACAGCGGTGGACCGTAAGACAGCATGCGGCGAAT
>JBBDVZ010000333.1:0-15793 GCA_040903115.1 Planctomycetaceae bacterium | reverse complement strand
CCGCACTCCCGCCAATTTCCTGCAGAGTCCAGTAGGGTGGGTGATAACCCACCAGCGAACGTGTCCGCGCACTCATGGTGGGTTGACACCCACCCTACGAATCCTGCCGAGAAGGCCGATGTTGATGCGTTTGTTCGCGCCCCGTTTCTCGTTCGCCCCGTTGTTCGGGCTCCTCTGCATGCTGCTTGCGATTTGGGGACCCACTTTGAGTCTGCGGGCGGGTGAGCAAAGTCAATCGCCAACATCCCCCGGCGCCGACAAATCGCTGGCCGACGAGCTGCCGCGCGTGCCGCCCGTCGAGCCAGCCGATGCGATCAAAACGTTCAAGCTGGAGCGCGGATTTCTGCTCGAGCTGGTGGCCGCCGAACCCGACGTCTGCGATCCCGTCGACGCGTGCTTCGATGAGAACTCGCGAATGTACGTCGCCGAGATGCGCGGATATCCCTATTCGCACGAGCCGACCGAACTCTTTCCCAAAGGAGGCGGCAAGAAAGACGCCTGCAAAATTCGCCTGCTGGAAGATACCGACGGCGACGGCCGCATGGATCGCAGCGCCCTCTTCGCCGAGGCCATCAGTTGGCCAACCTCGGTGTGCTGCTACCGCGGCGGCGTCTTCGTCATGGCGGCCCCGCACATCTACTACTTCAAGGATACCAACGGCGACGGCGTTGCCGACGTGCGCGAAGTCGTCTACTCCGGTTTGAGCCGGTCGAACGTCCAGGGACTGGCGAACAACATGAAATGGGCGCTCGACAACCACATCTATCTGGCCGGCGGCCGCAACGCGGGCGAGCTGACGCACCGCAGCAAAGTTTGGGGTTTGATCGGCGGACGCGATCTGCGCTTCGATCCGCTCACCGAAGAAATCGAGTCCGTGTCGGGCGGGTCGCAGTTCGGCCACTCGATGGACGATTGGGGCAACCGCTTTGTTTGCAACAACAGCGACCACATTCAGCACGTGGTGTTCGCGAACAAATATTTGAGCCGCAATCCCTACCTGGGAACTCCCAGCGCCTTGCGCAGCATCGCCAAAGAAGGAGCCGCAGCGCAAGTGTTCCGCACCAGCGCGGCCGAGCCATGGCGCGTCGTGCGCACCCGCAGGCGTGTCGCCGATCCCAAGTTCAATAATCTTCCGACCACCGAACGCTTCGCGATCGGGTTCTTTACGTCGGCGACCGGCGTGACAATTTACCGAGGCGATGCGTACCCGGAAGAGTTCCGCGGCAACGCGTTCATCGGCGACGTCGGAGGCAACCTCGTGCATCGCAAGACCGTGGCCGCCGATGGCGCGACGTTTGTCGCGACGCGGGCCGACAAGGACGTCGAGTTTCTCACCTCGACCGACAACTGGTTTCGCCCGGTCAATTTCGTCAACGCGCCCGACGGCACGCTGTACATCCTCGACATGTACCGGGAAACGATCGAGCATCCGTATTCGATTCCCGACGACATCAAGGCCCACCTCGATCTCGAAAGCGGCAGCGACCGCGGCCGCATCTGGCGGCTCGTTGCTCCCGGATCGAAGCCTCATCGGGTCAAAAAGCTTGGCGACACTTCGACTGGCGAGCTCGTTGCGGAACTCGAGTCGCCGAACGCCTGGAACCGCGAAACGGCCCAGCGGCTGCTGTACGAGCGCCAGGACCGGCAGGCGGTCGCCCCGTTGCGTCGGCTGTTCGAGTCATCGAAAGAACCACGTGCGCAGTTGCAGGCATTGTGGACGCTGGAAGGGCTCAAGGCCATCGACGCCGACATCCTGAAGCGTGCGCTCAAAAAGCCATCGGCCCATGTGCGCGAACACGCCATCCGGATTGCCGAGTTCCATCTCGACCGTTTTCCCGAATTGGCGAAATCGTTGACGGAAATGGTGAACGACCAGGACTATCGCGTGCGGCTGCAGTTGGAGTTCTCACTGGGCGAACTTCCCGCCGAGTCCAGTATCCCGGCTCTCACGAGCCTCGCACGCACTGCGGGAGAGAATCGCGACCTGCGCACCGCGATTTTGACGTCGGTTGCTGAAACGGCAGCCTTCCTGGCTATTCAGTTGATTCATGATTCGCAGTTTCTTTCTCAACCGGGATCCGAAACCCTGCTTGCCGAGTTGGCCCGGGTCGCGGGTGCTCGCAAAGACCCGCAAGGTGCCGCTGTTCTGTTGTCTGCTTCTCTCAGATTGCATCAACAGCCGGCAACATGGCAGGCGATTCTACAGGCTCTCGACGGCGGGTTGAGACAGCGAGGCTCGTCGTTGCAGCAACTGTTATCTGGCGAGTCAGTCGATTCAATATCTCGCGATGTGATGAAGTCGTTGTTCCTGACTGCTGCCACCTCGACACGTGATGAAGGGCAACCTGTCGACGATCGCGCGAATTCGGCGCGGCTGCTCGCGATGGCCGATTACAAAACGGCCCGCGAAGGACTCGAGCCACTGCTTTCGCCATCCGTGCCACAATCCTTGCAACTGGCTGCGGTCGAATCCTTGGCCGCCCACGCCGATAAGGGCGTGAGTGAACTGTTGGTGTCGCCCTGGAAAAGTTTTAGTCCCGCGCTGCGACGCGCCGTCGTCGACGCGATGTTGATTCACCCTGAGCGCATAGCAACGATGTTGCATAACGTCGAATCCGGCGCCGTCAAGCCGGGCGAGATTGAGCGCGACACCAAGCAACTGCTGTTGAACCATCCCCGCGCCGACATTCGCGACCAGGCGCGCACGCTGTTCGGCGACGAGGTTTCTCCCGACCGCGCCAAAGTGGTGGCCGAGTACCAGCAAGCCCTCGAATTGACCGGCGACCTCGAACGGGGAAAACAGCTTGTCGTCCAGAAGTGCTCGGTCTGCCACAAACTGGGAGACACCGGGCACGCCATCGGACCCGATCTTGTGTCCACCAAGAACAAATCCCCTGCGGATCTCATGATTTCGATTCTCGACCCCAACCGCGAGGCCCAGCCGAATTTCACCTCTTACACCGTCGTCACGTACGCGGGCACGCTGCACAACGGCATTATCGCTGCCGAGACGGCAACCAGCATCACGCTCCGGCGGGCCGAGGGAAAGGAGGACGTCATCCTCCGCAGCAACGTCGAGACGCTGGCCTCGAGCGGCATGTCGCTGATGCCGGTAGGAATGGAGAAGGAACTCACGCCGGCACAAATGGCCGACGTCATCGCCTACGTGAAGAGCATCGAAGCCCCGGCCGCGAAGTGAGTTATGCCGGGGTGGACGCTTTGCCTCCGCCCCACACGTCTTCGGAACAGTTGCTTGAGAGTGGTCGCGCGGCCGACTAGAGTAGATTTGACAAACGCCAAGAGCCTGCATTTTTGGTTCGTAGTGGTGCTGGAACTCCCGCCGGTTGATTCCTCGGTGTCGGCGGTTCGCGCGGCAATCGCCGCACAGTCCAAGCCGGGAGGCTGACATGGCAGACGAGCGGAAGCGACGAAGATGGCCTTGGGTTCTGGTAGCGCTGCTGGTGCTCTACCCGTTGAGCTTTGGGCCGTACGTTTGGTTAACGCAATCGATTGACCCTCAGCTACGAGTCGGAACGATCATCTATGCTCCGGTGGTTTATTTAAGCATGGCCACAGGCACGGATGACCTTCTCCTCAAATACTTGCGATGGTTCTCTGGCCAGCCCGGCCCGCCATGACTGATGGGCGGCAACGCAACCTGCCTGCAAACTATTTCCAACTATTTTCAAAATCCAAAGCTCAAATTAGGACAGTACCGCATTTTTTGACCGGCGAACTTATCTTCTGTGGAGATGCATCACATGAGCACATCGACAATGACGCGCGTGACAATGGCCCTGGGCCTGATCGCTCTGGGAACGTCGGCTGTATCGGCCGCCGAGCCGGACAAAGACGGCTTTATCAGCCTGTTCAACGGGAAGGATTTGACCGGCTGGAAGGTGGGAGACGCGGACCAAAGCGAGTTTCGCGTCGAAGACGGCAAGATCGTGGCCCGCGGCAAGCGGTCGCACGTCTTTACCGAGCAGGAGTTCAAAAACTTCGACTTCAAGGCCGAGGTGATGACGACCCCCGGCAGCAACTCGGGAATTTACTTCCACAGCAAGTTTCAGGAAAAAGGTTTTCCCGATCACGGGCACGAAGTGCAGGTGAACGTCTCGCAAGGCGACCCGGTAAAGACCGGCAGCATTTACAATATCGTCAAGTTGTATGAAACCCCCGCCAAGGACAATGAGTGGTGGGAGCAGGAGATTATCGTCAAGGGGCAGAACGTCGTCGTGAAGATCAACGGCAAAGTCGTGCTCGACTACACCGAGCCCATCGGGCCGCAAAATGCCGTCGTCAAGGTCAACGACAAAGTGGTGTTCGACGATACGATCGGGCCGAAAGTCGGGCGCAAAATCAGCCGGGGCTGTTTCGCCTTGCAGGCCCACGACCCCAAAAGCGTGACCTACTATCGCAACATCCGCGTCAAGCCGCTGCCCGAGTGACCGCCCGAACGTCGAGCAACGCAACCCCCCTCCCTCTCAGGGAGGGGCCGGGGGAGGGTGGAGACGCAATTGAATCCTTACGCTTCCGAGTCATCTGTGTTTCGTTCCGCACTCCGCGTTCCGAGTTCCGCGCTCGTCTCTACCCCCACCCAGCCTCCCCCTGAGAGGGGGAGGAGTTTCGGTGCACAACGATCGAAGTCCTGATGGTCTCTCGCGCCGTTCTCCTTTCCATCCCCGGGCTGCGACGCCGCGACCTGACGTCGATGCCACGGTTATCGGGCATTGCCCAGGACGACGCGGCGCGTCCGCTGCAACCGTCGTTTCCGTGCGTCACGTGCACGGTGCAAGCGTCGCTCACCACGGGCGTCGGGCCCGGCAAACATGGCGTGATCGCCAACGGCTTTTACTGGCGCGACCGAGGCAAGGTCGAAATGTGGACCGCCTGGAACGACGCGGTCGAGGCGCCGCAAATCTGGGACCGGCTGCACGAGCACGACCCGTCGCTGACCTCGGCCGTCTGGTTCGGTCTTTTGATTAAGGGGGCCGCCGCCGATTTCATCTGTACGCCCGCCCCGATCCATAACCCCGACGGGTCCGAGTCCCTCTGGTGCTACACCAAGCCGCCGGAGTTATACGGCGAGCTGCGCGACGCACTCGGGCACTTTCCGTTGATGAACTTCTGGGGTCCCCTGTCGAGCATTAAGTCGACCGCGTGGATAGTCGACTCGGCGGTCGTCGCCGCGAAGCGATTTTTGCCCCGGTTTTCGTATGTCTACTTGCCGCATCTCGACTATGCCGCCCAAAAGTTCGGCCCCGACAGTCCGCAGGCGCTTGTCGCACTGGGCGAGCTCGATGCGGTGATCGGCAAACTGCACGACGGCTACCGCGATGCCGGACTCTCGGACGCCTTGTGGCTCGTCGCCAGCGAATACGTGATCACTCCGGTCGACGGCGTCGCCTATCCGAACCGCATTCTGCGTCAGGCCGGATTTCTGTCGCTCGATGTGAGAGAAGGACTCGAATACCTGGTTGCTGCCCAGAGCAGCGCGTGGGCGTTAGCCGATCATCAAATCGCGCACGTGTTTGTCAGAAATAGCGCAGAGATCGACGGCGTCGCAAACCTGTTCCGAAGAGACGAGAACGTTGCGGAAGTTCTCGTGGGCAACGAGCGAGCCAAACGAGGCATCGACCATCCGCGCGCGGGCGAAATCGTGCTGATCGCGAAACCAACCAGGTGGTTCGCGTACTACTGGTGGCTCGACGATGCCAAGGCGCCGTCGTTCGCGCGCACCGTCGATATTCACCAAAAGCCCGGCTATGATCCGGTCGAAATGTTCATCGACATGCCCGCCCGAACGATCCCCCTGAACGCCGCACTTGCAAAAGGCTCGCACGGCTATCCCGCCGACGATGACGAGCGACGCGGAGTCTTATTGTGTTCCGACGCGACTGCCCTTCCGCCTTCAAAGGACGGCCCGATAAAAGATATCGACGTGGCAGCGATCATTTTGCGATACTTTGGGGCAGCCGAATAGTCGTCGAAATTACCGAGACGGTCAAAACGTTCAGAGATACGAGTTACGAAAACACCGCAGAGACGCAGAGATCGCAGCGCGGCTACGCCGCAACCAAACGGAGACGGTAACAGAGATCACACCAATGGTTATGATGAACCGGGACGCTCGGTCGGTGTGCCCGTCGGCTGGATCCCGTGAGCGACCTCTTGTCGGCAGAGCCGACCCAGGTTGCAAGCAACCTGGGCCACCCCGGGCCCACGCAACTCTGGGTAATAGCGGTTCGCGACCGGTCGGCTACTTTTGTGCGTCGCCGCCGCCGCGATTTCGTCCCCCGTTGCTGTTGCCGCCTTCGCCTGCGTTCTGGCCGGGCTGTTGACCCTTTTGCTCGCCGGGTTTTTCCTGGCCTTGTCCCGGCGCAGCGCGTTTGCCGAAAACTTCGGCCAGCTTTTTCTGCAGCATCGCCGAGTTGATTCGCCGATCGACCTGCAAAACCTGAACGGTCGAGCTGGGCCTGGCCGCCGCGTCGAGATGATCGATCATTTGCTCGACGTCTTTCATCAGCCAATCGGGCGCCGAGACGATCAACGTGTTCGAGAGGTCGTCAATCCCGACGGAGAGCAATCCCTTGAAGCGGACAGGGGTCTTTCGGTCGCCTTCTCCGCCGGCGTCGATGTACGTATAAATGGGACGCTCGGACACGCCCTTCTTGTCTTTGTCCTTTTGGTTGTTGTTCGACTGCAAGGCCTTGTCGGTCTCGCTCAGCAGGTCGCGGTAGACCTCCTTGATGGTTTCGGCGACGACCTTGGCCTTCGAGTACTTCACGTGAAAATTCTTCCACTTGCGGGCCGATTCGGTGTTCTTTGGCTGCGGCTGGTCCCAGAGTTTGATCAGCTTTTCGACGGTCGCCAACTGAGACGGATCGCCCCCCTGCACGATGATGCTGTTGGTTTCGTCCTCCCAAATGAACTTCAGCGGCTTACGCCTCGATAAACGGTTGGGTTTTTCCTGTTGGTCATTGGAGGAGTTTCCCCAGTACCAGGAATCCCAATTGTTGGTTTTTTTGTCCTTGTCGTCCTCCTTGAAGTAGTCTTCAAGCTTCGACGAGATCCAAAAACAGTCGGCATGCTTCAATGGGTAGTATTTGAATTCCTCTTGCTGCGGCGCCAACTCGGCAATGACCTCTTCGAGCAGGTCGAGGGCGCGCGGGTCCTTCGATTCGATAATCAGCCCGCCTTTTGGCGAGCGGGTAATGGTGATCGCCCCATGCTCCGGCGCTTTGTCTCGCGGCGGAAATTCTTCCTCCGGCGGTTGTTGCAGGCGCTCGGTGACAGGAGGCTGTTGCGCCGGCGGCGAGTCGCCTTCGGCCGGCGCGGGTTGCTGCTCGGGTTGAGCCGCCTCTTCTTTCGCAGGCGTTTCGCCGGCCGGCTGTTCGAGCTGCGCCAGTTGCAGGAAAGGGCTGACGGAATCTCGCGCCGCGGCCACCGGGTTGCGGGGACCGGTGGTTGCACCATTTCGAGGACCGACCTCAGCCCGCGTGTCGCGTGTCGGCGCAGCTTGTATCGGCTCGACGGCTTTCTCTTTCGCCTCGTCGGAAGCCTCGGGGGCCGGCGCGGGGGCGATTTTCAGTTCGTTAGGCGCAATCGACGGCCACGCGCGCTGCAGTCGCTCGAGAAGCTCTTCCGTCTGCCGGCCCGGCGAGATTTCGATTCTGCGCACGGTGTCGCGATTGCCTCCGGGCGGCGGGAGCTCGCCCATTTCGACCAGAAAATCGTCGACGAGCTTTTCTTCCACGTCGTTGGCCCACAGCAGGAGCCGATTTCCTTCGACGTCGCCTTCCACGCGGAACTTGTCCTGCTTTTGAGTCGTCTGGCTGCGGCCGTAATCGCCCCAGTAGCCGTAGCTTCGGCGTCTGCTGGAGTTCTTGTCCTCATCTTCGTCGCCGTTGATCATGTGCTGCAACGTGCCGGCGAGGTAGTCGGCCGGCAAGCGGCGCAGCCGAATCACCTTGAAACGCCTGCCGCTGCCGTCGAGCGTGTCGACGAGCATCTTGATTTTGCCGTGGTCGATGGGGGACGCGGATGCGAAGACGGCGTTATTGAGCTTGTCGACTTCGAGCTGCGTCGTCGGGTCGAGCCGCGCCGTTTGCTGGAGAATTTGCACGAACGCCTCCGGATCGAGCCCCGAGAGACGATAGACGCGAAAGCTCTGCAGCTTCGACGCGAAGTCGGTGCGTTCGAGCGGCTGGTCGAGCAGGGCGACGGCCTGCCGCACGATCGCGATCTTGTCGGCGGGACCATTGACCATGATGCTGTTATCGCGCTCGTTGGCGACGATAAAGACTTGCGCTTGCTTGTCGTCCCCGCCGGGCGGTTTCGCGCCTTGCGCCTGCTGCTGCATCCGCATCTGTGCCTGCTGTTGCATTTGCTGCATTTGCTCGGGCGTCATCGGGCCTTGCGATTTCTTCTCCACTCCGAGGAGCGCTTCGATTTTGGTTTTGATGTCGGCGGCACGCGTGTACTTCAGCGGAAAGTTGGCGAGGAGCCGCTCCTGGCCCGTCTGCGATTGCTCTTGTTCGAGCAGCCGATAGATTTCGCGCAGATTAGCGACCGCGTCGACGGCCTCCAGCCGATTGGTCGTCTTGAGTGCCGTGAGCTTGCCGTGCGGGCTGCACATCGGCTTGAGCTCTTCGACCGCTTTCTCGGCCAACAGCGTGTCGAGCTGGAACGAGACCTTGACGAACTCATTCGCGTCGCGGTCTTTCAACTCTTCAGGCTGGACGCGCGGCAAGACTCCGGGGTCGAGACTGGCCAGGTTGACGACCGAAAGCACTTCGTCCTTGCGGACCAGCGTGAATCCCCTGTCGCGCAACATCCGATTGATGGTGTCGCGGGCCTCGTCGATGGTGTAACTTTGCCGCGTCGTCAAGTCGACGGTCTTGCCGGGGACCTCTTGCCAATCGAGCTGCATTTCGGAGATGTCGGCCAGCCAATTCAGCACGTCGACCCATTGCTGGCCCTTGAAGTTGAAACGGATCTTCCCGTCTTTATCCGGCTTGAGCGCCTTGAGTTCCTCCGGGTTGGCCTTCCCCTCCGGCTTGTCGGGTCGCTTGACGGTTTCGACAGGGGGCTTTTTGTCGCCTGCCTTGTCGTCTTTATTTTCTTCCTTCTTTGCTTCAGTTTTCGGAGCCTCGGCCGGCTGCACGATGATCGTAGGAGTCGGCAGAACCATGCCCTCTCGACGGCGGCGCCCTTTGAAGTCCTGCGCCTGGACATAACTGCCGGAAATCGACTCGAGGCCGAACGCGACAACCAGCGCTGCGACGACACAGCAGGGGCCAAACAATTTCCTGGGCGAGACCATCGTGTGTTCCTTCTCTGCTGGCAAAAGCGAAGTCTGGTCCGGCAACGGGGATGCGCCGCGAGGTATCGAAACCGGGCCGGCGCAAGATGCTATAATTATCGCACCTGCCGTGAGTGGCTGGCAAGCTCAAAGCCCCCGAATGCGGCCAATTGCTTGCAACGGCCCCCCACCCCGCCGAAACAATCAACCCGCTCCAGCCGATAATGTTTCGGGCAATCCGTGAGGGTGGCTGGGATCGAGCCGCCAAGGCTCGCCCCCAGTTCATCGGGCTGCCGACACGCTGGCGCATGACCAAGCACCCGGTGCAGAACGGCGGCGGCCGGGCTTCTATTCGGCGCTCGAGGGATTGCTCTCGACGGCAGCCACTACAAGCTCGTTCCGCACGCCGCGAACCCCGGGCTCCATGCTGGCGATGCGAGCCGCCAAGTCCTTGTCTTGAGGCGTCTCGACCTCGCCGCGCATCACCAGCACGCCGTCAGGATCGACCTCGAATTTGAGGTCCTTCGCGTTAATCCGCTTGCTGATCGCTCCTTGAAAGCGGGTGTCGAGCTTCGTCTCGATGGCAGAACCAGAAACGGCCGGGGCGTCGAAGTCGACAACATGGCGCGTGATCATGCGCTTGGGCAATGTGCGGTTCACTTGCTGCCGCCCGTTATTAGCCAAGTTCGTTTGGTTGTTGGCGTTCTGGTTGTTCTGCCGCTGCCGGTTTTGCGTGTTTCCGATTCGACGCTGACCGGAATTGTTGGCGCCTCTGCGGGCGTTGCCTGTCTGGTTGCCGGTCGCATTTCGGCCGCCGGCTGTCGAACGCCGGCCGATGAAGTCGCTCGTGTCGTCCGTGCGCCCGATGAATCCATCGCCGACAAGGCTGCTGCCGTTGCGACCCGCATTGCTCGTCCTGCTTTGGCCGCCCAGGTTCAAACTGAAGTCGGTGGGATTGAACAACGAGCTGCTGCTACCACTACGGCCGGTGCTTTGGCCGCCGGAATTCATGCTGCCCGACGCCGACTGTCGCCCGATGTTGCTGCCATTGCTAAAGAGGCTGTTCGACTGCGCGGACGAGACGCCGCACGTTGCCAGCACAACGGCCGATGCCATCGCCAGGCTGAAACCGCAAAAGCAAACGGTGCGAGGCATGACCAAACTCCATCAGGCTGCGTCAGGCAGAGCAACTCTCAATGCCATTGTTGATCTCAGGTCAGCATTCATTATAGCGGTCCGGCCAGCCATCGTGTAGTTCAGTCCAGCGATTCGCGTGATATAGGTGAATTCAACGATGGTAGGCGTTCAGGGTGGCTGGGGTCGAGCCGTCAGGCTCGCCCCCAGGTTCATCGGGCTGGGGGCACGCTGGCGCGTGACCCCAGGCACCCTTTGCCGTCGTCGGTATTTCTAGTCGCTCCAGGCTCAGTATCCGGTGACCGCCGCGGCCTGAGCGGCTTCCGGCCATTGGACCAGGAGCGGCTCGGTTTCAATGCTTTCGGATTCGCCCAATAAGATTGTTTCCACGTCAATCGCTGCACCCGAGACAGTTTGCCAATTCTCCGCGCTCTCGACCAACGTGTATCGTTTGGACATTTCTCCCTCGCTCGACGCGCTCGTAAGCTGGGCTTCGTCGGTACTCGTTAACGTCATTTGCGGTTTCGTCGGATGCGCAGCGTTCGCTGGAAGCGCGGGGTTGAGCGTGAAAGGTTTTGAGGGCGCCACGTCATCAACGGGCACGTCAAAATGCGGCAGTTCCGGCCGTCGCGTGCGCGTCGCAGCGTTTGGCTTGGCCGTCTGCGCCATCAATTGTTGAACCAAATCCTCCAGATGTTCGTTGTCTTTCCGATCGTCAACGATGGACAAGGTCAGCGGATTGGCGATTTTCGACGCCGTTTGTTGAGGCATCGGCTCATCCGTTTTTGAAACCGCAGTCGCTGGTCCTTTGGCGGCCGACGTAACGGCTGCATCGCCGGCAGTTTGACGTGACGAAGGGTGGGGGTGGGGGTGGGAGTGCGAAGCGCCGGCTTTGGTCACGGACGCCTCGCCATGTGTTGCCGTTTCCCTCTCCAGACCGGGCAGCGCAATCGGCACCAGCTTCGAATAAATGGTCGGGCCCGCCACGGGCTTCAGACGCACCGATATGGCACACTTCGCGGCATGATGGTCTTTGCGAACGTAGGGCACAAACACCTGATACGACGGCCCCAGCATCGACTTCTGCAAATGCAGGTTCCAAATGTCGGTGGAATAATCGAACTGGTGTATCGGCTTGCTTTGCTCCTCCGGAGTGCCGAAGTCATCGAACAAAAAGATCCGCACGTCGCCATTCACCTTCACCGGCGCCGGATCGCCATTCGTGAAGAACATGACTTGTCCGGCGAAGCCGCGCGTCGGCATTCCGTTCAGGCCGCGTCCATCGGCCGGTTGCCAAAGGGCCAGAATCTCGACGGCTGGCACTTCCGCGGTTGCTTCGCGAAATTTCTCCCCGTTGCCAAACGGGTTTAGTTTCTCGAACATGCGAACGTCCGCACAGCCGACGAGCCCGATGACGGTCGCCATGACCGCGAGTGAACCGCAACGAACTGGATGACAAAGGCGCATTCGTGTTTCCCGCTTTCAATTCGATTTCAAAACTCCCCTCCCTTCCAGGGAGGGGTTGGGGGAGGGTGAAACGCAACGAACGCTTCGCAACGCTCGCAACTTTCACCCCTCTCCCAACCTCTCCCCTGAGGGGAGAGGGGTTTGCAATGTCCCTTTCAATTCGATTTCGATTTGAAACCCGGCATCCATCGAGGCTTGGACTTCGATTTCGCGTCTCCGGACGCCGCTTGATTGACGGCCGGCCCCTGCGGCTTCGCGACGAGCTGCGACTCGGTAGCGCTCGCCTGATCGATGAGGCGAATCGACTCCATGCGCTGAGGCACGACGCTCGTCGGCACCTTGTTCTCGTAGCCGTTGCCGGTCGGCATGTCGGGGTTCGGCGCAGGCGGCGTCGCGGGCTGGCCTTCCGGGATGGTCGGCGCAGCGGACTCAGGTTCCTGCACGCTGGGGGCGGCGGGCGGCTCGTCGGCGGCCGACGGAATTCCGTACAACGGCCCATGAATCATCTCGGCTTCTTCCTCGATGAAGTTCAACCGCTCGGCCTCCACCTGCTTGATCAACTCTGAATCGTAGTCAGTCTTCACGATGCGCGGCGTCAGGAAGATGAGCAACTCGGTCCGGCGCGTCGTGGTGGAATCGAAACGAAACGCGCGGCCCACGATGGGGATGTCGCCCAGCCAGGGGACCTTCCGCTCCAACGTGTTGTCCGACGTGGTGATCATTCCGCCCAGGACGATCGTCTGCCCGCTGGTCACGCTGACGGTCGCGAGCGCTTGCGTTTTGTTGATGATCGGCGAGTCGATGGTCCGGTTGTTTATCGTATCGAAGAAGATAGGAAGGCCCTGACCGGCCAGTTCGCTCTTGATCGCCTCGGCGCGCATGATGATCGAGTCGTCGGGGCTGATGCGAGGAACGACGGTCAGAATGATGCCGATGTCCTGCTGCTGCACCGTGGGATTCACGAAGTTGGCAGCTTGCGTAACTCCATTGACGATGCCAATCTGCTGGCCGACTTGGATCGTCGCTTCCTGGTTGTCGAGCGTTTGAATCTGCGGCCGGCTGAGGACCTGAATTTTTCGCTGCGACGAGAGGGCACGCAGCAAAGCGCTCACATTTTCGGAGCTCGCCGACAGCACGAGCCCGCCGAATCCCAGGTCGCCGTTCACGCGGCCCACGCCAAGGTTGCCAAGACCCTGGGATCCGACAGTGCTGGTGTTGCCGGTGACGTTATTGCCCAGCGGGCCAATGTTGTTGAGCAAGAAGCCCGGCTGTGCTTGCCGCGAAATGATTCTATCCTGCTGCGAGGAAAATCCCGTGATGGGATCGAAGATGGTGTCTTGGATGGTCGTCAGGTCGGCTGGCGCGCTGATGCTGCGGTCGAAGAGGATCGAGTCCTGAAAGCCCAGCTCGACGCCGAACTCATCGGTGTTCTGCAACTCCACTTCGACAAGCAGCGCCTGAATGATGACCTGCGCGGGCGCCTCGTCGAGCCGCGAGATCATCTTCATGATCTCGTCGTAATAGCGCGGCGTCACGCTGACCAGCAGGCTGTTGGTGACCGTCTCGGGAACGGCGATGATTTCGCGCTCCAAAAGTTCCGTCGTGCTGATGAAGTTGGGATCGAGATCGGCCAGCTCGCGCTGGGACGTCAGAAAGTTATTGATCGCTTCGGCGACTTCTGCGGCCGGACTATTCTTGAGCTTGACCACCTCGACCTTGCGGCCGCGGGCGTCCGACTGGTCGAGACGAAGCAGAATGGCTTCGACCGTAATCATTGCCCCGGGGCTGCCGACCGCGATGATGCTGTTGGTCCGCGGCTCGACGGAGAAACGCAGCGGCATCACTGTCGATTCGACGTCCTCGATTCCGCCAACTGGGGGCGCTGTTCCAGCGCCGCCTTGCGGCTGCTGCTGCGTCAAACCAAACACTTGCTGCAGCACGGCGACCATTTTGTCGGCGTCGCTGTTGACCAGCGGGAATATTTTGATGAGCGACTCGGCCGCAGCGGGCCGATCGAGCTGTGCAATCAGGGCCGCCATCAATTGCATACTTTGCTGCGGCGCGGTGACGACGAGCGCATTGATTCTCGAATCGGCGGTCACGCGCACGTCGGACAAAATCCCCGAACGGACGAGCTTTCCCGTGTCCCCGTCGGGCGCAAGGAACTCGAGCACGACGGACTTGGGCTGTTGAAGTTCCTGGGCCGCTGCTCCCGAGGCGGCTTGGGCGCGCGGGGCCGGGCCCTGTGTCGGCTGCTGCTGTTGGCCTGTGGGCACTTGCGCGCCGGTGGTGGTCGTCGCGGGGTTGAGCGCACTTAGGATGGCGCGGTTGATGACGTCGGCCAATTCATCCGCCGACGCATGCTTGATGTGAAAGATGTGCATTTGCGACACCGACCCCGAAGCGTCGCGGTCGAGCTTGAGGATGAGTGAGCCGACTTCGGCCAGGTCGACGGGGCGGGCCTGCACGATCACCGAGTTCGTTCGGACGTCGGCCACCACCTTAATCCGCGCGCCCAAGCCGGCACGCTGCTCGTAGAACTCGACGATCATCGCCGCCATCTGCGATGCGATCGCGCTTTTGAGCGGGAAGACTTGAAACTCCGTCAGCGCATCAACCGGCTGATCGAGCTTGTCGACCACGCCGATAATACCTTGAATGTCGTCGGCCGGTGCAAGAATGAGAATGGCGTTGGGTTTGACCACCGGGAAAATGCTCACCAGTTGCTTCGACGGACCGCCCTGCGAAACTTGCGCCGTCAGCCGCTCGTAAACGCTCGTCAACAGCGCGGCGAGCGATTCCGAGTTCACGTGCTTGAGCATCTTCAGCTCGATTTCGGGGACTGCCGCGAGGCTCAATTTTTCGATCTGGCGGATCACTTCCATCATCAGCGCGACGTCGTGCTCGCTGCCTTCGATGATGATCACGCCCAAGTCCTCCATCGATTCCACCCGCATTTCGCCCTGGATGCCGCCGAAGAGGCCTTGAACGTCCTTCCGTTCCTGATTGGGGGCCGCGTTGTCTCCTGGTGGGGCCGCTTCGGCCGGCGCCTGGGCTTTGCCGCCTTCAGCACCTTCCTGCTGGCGCTGTGCGATCAGGCGGGCGACGTTCGGCTGGAGATTGCGCGCGATGCGCTGCGTGCGCGGCGGCGCCGGAATGATTTCAATCGTGTCGGCACGGTCTTCCCGCGGCGTGTCGAGAGCACGAATCAAACCCGCCAGGTCGCGGGCCACCGCTGCCGTTGCTTCGACAATCACTTCCTGCTTGTCGGCGTTGACTTCGATCGTAAACAGCACTTCGCGCGCCTCGGGCGCGGCTCCCTCGGTGATCGGTTTATCGGGACCTGCGGCGGCGCCCTTGACGGGGCGAAACGCGCGAAACGCCGGCAGGCCGTGCGGACCCTGGTCGAGGAGTTCGGCCCTGGCTTTGAACGCGCGGTAAACCGCTTGGGCCAGGTCGCGTGCCGGCTTGTTTTTGGCCTCGATGACCGTCGTCGTTAAGCTCTTGGTCGGTGCGGGTTCGGCGGCGGCAGGCGTCTGCTGCTCGTCCGCTGCGCCGGTATCTTGCTCTTCACCCGACACCAATCGAATGGCCGGTTCATCGGCGGCTGTTGCCGCATCAAGGTCGTGACTGCGGTGGCCTCGCGCGTCGGGATGTGCGGCGTCGGGCGTTTTAGCCGCCTTGTGTTTGGCGGCAGCGGCGGCTTCGGGGTCCATCGGCAACTCGGGACGCGCATACTGCTTTCGCAGCGCGCTGAGGTGCAAGACAATCAGGAACTTGTCCTTCTCGATGATGCGAAAACCTTCACGTTCCAACTCCAGGTTGAGAATGCGCAGCGCCTCGGTTCGGCTGTACTTGTTACGATCGCGGCGCGAATATCGGCCGGTG
>JBBDVZ010000332.1:10347-15851 GCA_040903115.1 Planctomycetaceae bacterium | reverse complement strand
GTCAGTCGAGCCGAGCTTCGCGAAAATGCGTTCCCAAGCAGAGCTTGGGAACGAGATGACTCTGCGATCGAGAATTGGAACGACGGAATGACGCCACGCCTGAATTTGCTGCTCTTGATCGCGTTGGCCGGCGTGCCCCTGGTTGCGGGGATTTGGATTCGAGGCGCCGGGCCCGTCGGGGTGTTGCTGACCATCGCAGTCGTATTGCTTGCGCTCGTCGATTTGGCAATCTCGCCGGCTCTCGCGCGGATTGGCGTCAGCCGCGAAACCGGCGACGTGCTGAGCGTCGGCGCCCGCAACCCGGTCAAAATCCGGCTCAACAATCGCACCGGCGCCACCGTGACGGTCGAAGTGCACGACGAGCCTCCATCGCCGTGCACCAATTTCGATCTTCCGTTCCACATCACCTTGGAGCCGGGCGCGCATCGCTACATGGTTTATCACACGCAGCCTCGCCATCGCGGCCGCAGTCGCTTCGGCGTCGTCTATCTCCGGTGCGTGAGCCGGCTCTCCTTTTGGGAGCTTTACGACGAGCGCGACCTCGAACAACCAGTGAAGATTTATCCGGACATTAAAGCGGTGTACGGCGTCGAGTTGCTGGCGCGGCAAAACCGACTGGCGGAGGCCGGCGTGAGAATGTCCCGCCTGCGCGGACGCGGCAACGAGTTCGACCGGCTGCGCGACTACCGCCGCGAGGACGAGTACCGCGACATCGACTGGAAGGCGACCGCGCGCCACCAGGCGCTGATCAGTCGCGATTACGTCGTCGAAAAGAACCAGAACATTTTGTTCCTGCTCGATTGCGGCCGCTCGATGTGCAACGAGCAGGACGGCATCACGCACTTCGATCGGGCGCTCAATGCCGCGATCCTCTTGAGCTACGTCGCATTGCGGCAGGGAGACACGGTGGGAATGCTGGCTTGCTCGAACCGCGTCGAGCGCTGGGTTCGCCCGGTGCGCGGGACAGCCGGAACGCAAACGTTGATCCGCCACACGTATGACCTCGAACCAACGTACCAGGCGTCCGACTACGGGCTGATGGTCGAAGAGCTGCGCCGCCGATATCGCAAACGCTCACTCGTGGTGCTGCTGACGCATGCCATCGACGAGGTGCACATGAACCTTCTCGCGCAGCATGCCCGCGAGTTGCGGTCGCCGCACTTGCTGTTGGTCGCCCTGTTGCAAAACGTGCCGCTCCACGAACGCGTCAACAGCATCCCGCAGGCCGACATCGAGGCTTTTCAGATCGCCGCCGCCGCCGAGATGGCCGCGTCACAGTCGCTGGAAGCCGCCCGGTTGGAAAAATCCGGCGTGCTGGTGATCGACACGCTGCCCGAGCAATTCTCGTCCCGCCTCATCAGCCGCTACCTCGACATCAAGGCGCGGCATTTGTTGTAAAGCCCACGGAAAGCTTTCCGTGGGCTTGCGGGCATCATCGATCAATATCAATCGTCGTTTGCTTCAGAGACTTTCTTCTCCCAGAACTCGCGGGCGCGGGTGTGGTGCTCGAGCACCTCGCGAAGTTGAGCGGGGTCGTCCAGCTTGTTTGGCACGCGGGAGGCGCGCTCGATGGCCCAGTCGAGAAAGAATTGGGCCGATGCTCGACTGACGCGGCGCTTGTCGGGACCGATTTCGACGTAGTATGGCGCTGTTGACGCGAAACGAAACGTGCGTCGGTTGTCGGTCACCGCTCGAATCAAAAACCAGCCGCTTTTGTCGAACGTAATGCTGCCGATGCTGCCCTTGAACGACGTGCCGCCGTCGACAGGCACGGTCCGTGCAACCTGGCCATCCTTGATGACTTCGATAACAGGCACGTTGTCGTTGCTGATGAGTGAGACATCCAGCGGAATTTCGAGCGTTCGTCCCGCATCGACTGAGAAGACGTGTCCGGGAAGGTGTCCGGCGGCACGAGTCACCAGCAGCGGACCGTTCGTGACGAACGAGCGGCCGGCTTTCAGGCCGTCCCACCAGCTTGTGTCGTCGAACTTGTCGCCGGTGTGCACATACACCCGGTTGTAGCCCACGGGGTTGGGCAACACGCCTGAAGCGCTTCCCGCGGAAGGCGGCAGTCTCAATCCGCAATTGAGTGCGTGATAGTAAATCTCCTGCGACCAGTAGCCGTTGCCCAGCGGCGACGGCAGCCGCTTTGAGTCGCGCGGCTTACCCCAAGCCTCATTCTCATACATGGTGCTGCGGCACATGTGATTGTTGGCGATGCCGATCGAGTCGGCGACACCCGTAGCCAGCCACACGGGCACGTCCCACCAGAAGGGTTTCTCGATGTCGATCCAGGCACCGCCAGCGCGGGCTTCGGACGCGAATTTCATTGGCGACGGATGCTCGCGCGTCGCGGCGGTGATGGCCAGCGGCTTCTTCAGACCGAGGAACAAGAGCGCACCCCCTTCGCGCTCGTCTTCGCCGGCCATCACGTCGTAGAAACGATTGCCGTCGAAGCGATTGAGCGTCGGCGCGGGCAGCTCGCGATTGGCCCAAAGGTTGGTCGCGTTCCACCAGGTGATGACCGGGGCGACGTGCAGATCGGCGGCCTGCATCAACAGCGGGATTTGTTCGACCGGGCGATGCACGTGCAACTCGCCCGAATACCAGCCGTCGCTCGCCAGGTCGGCAATCCGCGCGAGATGCAAGTTCTCCGTCGTTCGACGCGAATCTTCGATGGTGACGCTTCCGCCAAGCGGCCGGTATTCGGGCCCCCGTTCAATTTCGTATTCATAACTTCCGGGCGGCAGGCTCAGTTCGAACGCGCCGTCGCAGACGAAGTGGTCGTGCCAAAAGGGAAGTCCCGGCGCGCGGATCGACTTCCCGGCCGCGTCGTGAAGATACACCTGGCATGGAACCGGTTTGCCTTTTTCGTCGGCAATTTCGACCCGCAGCGAGCCATTCGCGGCAAATGCAGGAACTGCGAACAAGAACACAATTGCGGAAGCATAAAGAAGACGGAGATTTGCTAAGGAAGGCAGGAAGGCAGGAAGGGATGAAGAATTTTTTTTCTTTTCCTGCATTCCTGGGTTCCTTATTGAACTCGTATGAACCAGCCGGCTTACGCCGGACGCTCGCCTGTGGCGGCCGATAACTGCGATTCGGCGACTTCGATCGCCTTCAACAGTCCTTTGGCTTTGCTGAGCGTCTCTTCGTATTCGGTGGCTGGGACGCTATCGGCGACGATGCCTGCGCCGGCTTGGATGTAAGCCGTTTGGCCCTGCATCACCAACGTTCGCAATGCAATGCAGGTATCCATGTTGCCCGTGAAGTCGATGTAACCGACTGCCCCCGCGTAGGGGCCGCGGCGGTGAGGCTCGAGCTCGTCGATGATCTGCATCGCGCGGACCTTGGGGGCACCCGAGACGGTGCCGGCCGGGAGGCTTGCACGCAATGCCTCGAGCGCCGATTTTCCTTCCGCGAGCCGACCCGTGACGTTCGAGGTGATGTGCATCACGTGGCTGTACCGCTCGACGACCATCACGTCGCTCAGCTCGATGGTGCCGAACTTTGCCACTCGACCGACGTCGTTGCGGGCCAAATCGATCAACATCACATGTTCGGCCCGCTCTTTGGGATCGGCGAGCAGCTCCTCGGCAAGTCGCCGGTCTTCAGCTTCCGTCTGGCCGCGTCGACGCGTGCCTGCCAGCGGCCGTACGGTCGCCTTGCCGTCTTCGACGCGGACCATGATTTCCGGAGAGCTGCCGACGAGATTTACCGTGGGCGTCTTCAGCAGAAACATGAACGGGCTGGGATTCACCACGCGCAGCGCGCGGTAAATGTCGAGCGGGCGGGCCTTCGTGTCCCGGATCAGCCTCTGACTGATCACGACCTGGAAGATGTCGCCGGCGCGAATGTATTCCTTGCATTTTTCAACGGCGCGTTCGAAGTCGGCTTTCGAGAAGTTCGATTTCCACGCCTCTTGCGGCTCACCCAGCACGGCAATGTCGGCAAGCTGCAGATCATCGGCACCGAGTTCAAGTTGCCGGCAGATACCATCGATGCGCTGGCAGCCGCGATCGTATTCCGCGCGAAGGTTGCGGCCCTTGGTCGGAACATGCGCGACGACGAGTATGGTCTTGTTGATCTGGTCGAACACGACCATGCGATCATAAAACGCGATGGACAGGTCGGGCAGACCGCGATCGTCGGGAGGCGCGTTGGGCAGCCGTTCGGTGTACCGAACGACGTCATACCCGAAATATCCCACCGCACCGCCGCAGAAGCGAGGCAAGCCGGGCAAGTGGGTCGCGGGGAACTCGTCGAGCAGCCTCGCTAATTCTTGGAGCGGGTCGGCGGAGTGGAACTGGCGCTCATCGCCGTCGCGCGTCAGCTTCACTTGGTCGCCGTAGGCCTCCAGCCTTAAGAAAGGATCAGCGCCGAGAAAGCTGTACCGACCAATCTTTTCGCCGCCGACGACGCTTTCGAACAAGAACGAGGAGCCGCCCGATTGCATGCGCGCGTAGGCACTCACCGGGGTCAGAGTGTCGCTGACCAACTGTCGGTATATCGGGACGAATTCGCCCCGCGCGGCAAGCTGGCGAAATGTTTCGAAATCGGGGTGATATCGCATGCTTGGCCTGAATGGTCCGGTGACTTTGCCCGCGCTAAAAACGTGTTGTAAGTCGATCCGGGGCCACGCGAAAGCGCTTAGGCCCCGTCACTCTGGTGAGGGATCGGATGTCGCCAGACGCCGTGCGCGAAGCCCCGGCCAGCGATCCATCCATAATACTCGCTTGCCGTTACGTCGCAATGGCTCAGCGCGCCGTCGCTTGACACCCCTTAAGCTCAGGCTAGAATTTACCAGACACGCGAAGCCGCAAGTGCGACCTCCGCTGTCGACGCCGACCCTTCTCATAGCGCCGTTGGCAAGCACTTTGAGCATTCCCCGAATGAAGAAATGCAGCCGATGTTCGAAGCCAGCCACCCTGCACATCACCGAACTTCGTGATGGGACAGCGCAGGTGCTGCATTTGTGCGAAACGTGCGCGCAGGATTTCTTGAGCAATCCCGAAGGTTCGGACGCCAGCCAGGAGCCGGACACGCTGGCGGGAAAGCTGGGGAAACTCGCCAGCGAAGACGAGCTGGACGAACTCGACCACCTGGCGTGTCCGAACTGCGGCATCACGTTTCGGGAATTCCGCAGCCAGGGGCGGCTCGGGTGTCCGCACGACTATATCGCCTTCGAGCGCGAGCTGATGCCCTTGCTGGAGAACATTCACGGCGAAACGCAGCACACGGGCAAGTTTCCTAAGCGCGCTCCGGGCTCGAGCCAGCGCCAATATCGCTTGATCAAGCTGCGCCGCGAATTGCGCTCCGCGGTTGAAGATGAAGACTACGAGAAAGCGGCGTCACTGCGCGACGAGATTCATACGCTGGAAGTCGAGTTGGAGAGCGAGGGGGCGCAATCGGGTTGAGCAAATTGAAAAACCTTTAGTATTCCCTCACGCATTGCTCTTCGGGTGCCTGGGGTCGACCGAAGGGAGCCCCCAGCGAATCGTCTG
>JBBDVZ010000332.1:0-10337 GCA_040903115.1 Planctomycetaceae bacterium | reverse complement strand
CCCGCGCCACCCAACCCTTAATCTCAGCCGTGACAAGACACATTAGCAGCGATTGAAATCGAGTCCCTGCCTGAAGGAGAACGAACCCGTGGACCTGGACGCCCTCACGCACACAAGTGGCGAGTGGCTGCGCGCCAGCGGTCCCGAGTCGGATATTGTCATTTCCAGCCGGATTCGCCTCGCCCGCAACCTGGCGCAGTTTCCCTTTCCCAATCGCGCCGACGACGCGATGCGCGGCAAAGTCGAGTCGTTGCTGCGTGAAAAACTCTCCAACCTGAGCCTGGGTCACGGACTTTCTTACGTCGACGTCAATAACCTGGCCGGCCTGGACCGCCAGTTCCTTGTCGAGCGACAGCTTATCAGCCGCGAACACGCCGAAAGTCACGGCTCGCGCGGGGTGGGCATCAGCGGCGAAGAAAACGTCAGCCTGATGACCAATGAGGAAGACCACTTGCGCATCCAGGTGTTGCGCAGCGGCTTCGCGCTCGATGAATGCTGGGAAGAGATCGACCGCATCGACGACGCCATCGAAGAGCAGGTGCCGTATGCGTTCAGCGAACAGTTGGGTTACCTGACCGCCTGCCCCACGAATGTCGGCACTGGCATTCGCGTCAGCGTAATGCTGCATCTGCCCGCCCTCGTGCTCACCAAGGAGATTCAGAAGGTCTTCCAAGCGCTGCAGAAGATCAGTCTGGCGGTGCGGGGGCTTTACGGCGAGGGCAGTCAGGCCATGGGCGATTTCTACCAGATCTCGAACCAGGTCACCCTCGGCAAGAGCGAGCAAAAGATCATCGAGGGGCTCAAGGACGTGGTGCCCAACATCATCGCCTACGAGCGCCGCGTGCGAAATGCCCTGGTGAAAGAGAACCGGCAGAGCCTGCACGACCAGATCTCGCGCGCCTATGGCATCCTCAAGAACGCGCAGACAATCAGCTCGGAAGAAACCATGCACCTGCTTTCGAGCGTGCGCATGGGAATCAACCTGGGCCTGATCGACGACCTCGAAATTCCCACGGTCAACGAGCTGTTCATCCACACGCAGCCCGCCCATTTGCAGAAGTTGCGCCGCGAACACCTCGAGTCGGCCGAGCGCAACGTGGCCCGCGCGAGCTACCTGCGACTGCGCCTCTCCGGCGGCGAAGCCGAACGGAATTGAGGCGGTACGTCGCCCGCAACCACCGAGCAGGCGGTCCATCATGAAACGGTGGGTGCCACCGCTTTGGGTGGGCATGTCTTCAAAAGCATGGCCACGCAGAGCCGTGGCCATGGCACCCAACCCGTCATCTGAGCCCGGTTGATTCACTAGGACAAGAAGCCAGGCTTCTCCAAGAAGCCGGGCTTCTTTGGCGACGCGTCAGACGCTGTAAGTGATTGCCGGAGCGGGGAAAATCGCTTGGCGGTTGACTTGAATCCCCCACGGCCATCTGTCATATTCCACCCGATCATCCGCGGTCTTTCGCCGCCCGGCAGCCAGGTGCGGCGGGGAAAGCAACGCTCGGGTTTCGCCTGTCGGCACCGCGCTGGTGGGCCTTTCGGCCTTCAGTTGGCGTGCGTGGCGCCGACACCAGGGGGCGGGGGCGGTCTCATTTCGGGCAGGCGCCCGGCACGCGAACGGGAAGAGAACAGGTCGAGTTCAGGAACATGCCAGCCATTTTTGCCGACGGATCGATCGCCAAGTTTCTCGACGACGCCTGGCGGCATTTGCCGGGGTGGGTGCCGAACATCTCGCCCGCCATCGCAGCCTTCATTCACGCCTTCCTGCTGATCAACTTCTTCGCGGTCGTGCCGCTGTTTTTCATTTGGCTCGAGCGGAAAGTCTCCGGACGCATTCAAGACCGGTTGGGACCGACGCGCGTCGGCGGAAAGTTCGGCTGGCTGCAGGGATTGGCCGACGGCATCAAGCTGATCCAAAAAGAAGACCTCGTGCCCGCGGCGGCCGATTCGATGCTGTTCCGCTCGGCTCCGTTTTTGGTCTGCGTCGCCTCGTTTGCGGCGTTCATGGTTTTGCCGTTCAGCGACGGCTGGGTTTCGGTCGAGTCCGACATCGGCCTGTTCATCGCGCTGGCGATCCTTTCGCTCGAGGTGTTTGGCATCGTGCTGGCCGGCTATTCGAGCGGCTCGAAATGGTCGTTGTACGGCGGGATGCGCGAAGCGGCCCAAATGGTGAGCTACGAAATTCCGCTAGCGATTTGCGCCATCGTGCCGGTCATCGCCGTCGGGTCGTTGAATCTCATCGAAATCAGCAATGTTCAAGCGGGCTGGCTGCCGAATTGGCTTCTTTTCCACGACCCGTTCACGTTTCTTGCGTTCTTCGTGTTTTTCACGGTCGCGACGGCGGGCTGCAAGCGGGCTCCCTTCGACCTGGCGGAGGCGGAGAGCGAGCTGGTCGGCGGCTTTCACACCGAATACAGCGGCATGCGCTGGTCGTTTTTCTTTATGGCCGAATACGCGAGCATGTTCCTGGTGAGCGGCATCGCATCCATCCTGTTTCTCGGCGGTTGGCATACCGGCATTGGGCCGGTCGATCAGGTCCTGGTCGACATGCGGGCCTCGGGTACCGGAGCCGACGGCTTTGTTATAGCGAGCTATCTCGCCAACCTGGTCGGCATGGCGATCTTCATGGTGAAGGGGTCGCTACTGGTCTTCGTGCAGGTTTGGGTGCGCTGGACGCTGCCGCGGTTGCGCATCGATCAGGTGATGCTGACCTGCTTGAAGTATCTCGTGCCGATTAGCTGCTTCTTGTTCCTCGGGGCCTCGTTGTGGCCGGTGGTGTTAACCCAGACGCTCGGACGAACGACTGTGCTCGAGATGGCCCCACCGTTGGGTGAGTTGCTCAGCAAGCCCGCTGCCAAACCGGGTGAACGAGCCCCTCGCATTCAGGGCAGCCGGGCCAAAGCGGGCGACGCATCGGACCGACAACGCTTCGCCGTGGCCCGCGCCCTTGGGGGTGACGAATGACCGCCAAGGAGCTGCTGTTCTGGATGTTTGCCCTGGTGGCGTGCGGCGGCTCGATTGCCGTCGTGGTCAGCCAAAACATCGTGCGGATGGCGTTCTATCTGATCATGGCCCTCGGCTCGGTCGCGGCCTTGTTCTTCCTACTCAATGCCGACTTCGTCGCCGCGACGCAGCTCCTGATTTACGTGGGGGGCACGGTTGTCTTGTTGGTGTTCGGCGTGATGCTGACAGCCAGTGGACCATATTTGAAGATCAAGACGTCGCCGGCCGACGGCGTCTTGGGCGCGGGCGTGGGTGTGCTGTTTTTGGCGATGATACTGGCAACGGTCTACCGCGTCGATTGGGGCAACACGGCAACCCGCGCGGGCGCCGGCATTGCGGCTTACGACGCTTCCATCGCCTCGAATTATCCGCCGGAAGGCAACACCGCTCGGCCACTGGGATGGGCCCTCTTGGGTGTGCGGCCGGATAAAGATCTCGGCTCGCTGACGGGCGAACTCAGCACCGGCTATCTGCTTGTTTTCGAAATTGCCTCGGTGCACTTGCTGGTGGTCTTGATCGGGGCGGCGTACCTCGCCCGCGCCAAGCGACGAATCGATGCCGACGCCAACGAGAAAGGGACAGGCTGATGGGCGCCATCGGGCTCAAGCATTATCTCGTCGTGGGCGCCGTCATGTTTGTCTGCGGCGTGGTGTGCATGGCCACCAAGCGGAACGGCATTGGTGTGCTGATGGGCGTGGAGCTCGTCCTCAACGGCGCGAACATCAACTTCGTCGCCTTCTCGCAATACACGGCCCTGCAACTCGACGGACAGGTGATGGCCCTGTTTGTCATCGTGCTCGCCGCTGCGGAAGCAGCCATCGCACTGGCCATTGCGCTCAACTTTTACAACAACCATTTGACGATTGACGTCGATCGGGGCGACGAGCTGCAAGGTTAGTGCGCTCGCATTGCGCCCGCGGCACATTGGGATGGAAAACTCCGTGGAACACCCCGGCGACATCCTGAAAACGCTGCTGACGATCGCATGGCTATTGCCCTTGGCGGGCTTTGCCATCGAGGTGTTCGGCGGCTATTGGGGCGGTCGGCGCAGCAAGGCGGCCGCCTATCTCGCCGTGCTTTGCATCGCGACGGGGTTCGTTTGCAGCACGGCGGCACTTTTGGTGTGGGGCAACGCGACCGATTGGGTGGCGCTCGAACAGTCGGAACACCACGACGCTCACGGGTCGGCCCACTCGGGGCCTCAAGGGCCTGGCGCCCATGAGGCCAATGGCCACGAAAGACACGCCGGCACCGTCTTTTCCGGCACCTTTTACACGCTGGCGCGCTTCGGCAGCCTGGTCGTCTCGCTCGACTACTACATCGACAGCCTGACGCTGGTGATGTTCATGATGGTGACGCTGGTTGCCACGTGCATCCACATCTTTGCGATCGGCTACATGAGCGAAGAGCTGACGGACGACTATGTCGACCACCAGGTGCATCCGTCGCGCGGCGGGCACTTGCACCGGCCGGGGCGGTTCTACCTCTTCTTCTCGTACATGTCGCTGTTTTGCTTTTCGATGCTCGGGCTGGTGCTCGCGGGCAACATTTTTATGGTGTTTGTGTTCTGGGAGCTGGTCGGCATTTGCAGCTACCTGCTGATCGGCTTTTACATCGAACGCAAGTCGGCCTGCACTGCCGCGAACAAAGCCTTCATCATGAATCGCGTCGGCGATTTCGGCTTTTTGATCGGGATGATGGTGTTGTGGACCTGGTTCGGCACGTTTCACTTCGGTCCGCACGAGGTTGACGGAGCAACGAAGCCCGGGCTGTTTCAAATGGCGCGCGGCAACGACGGCCAACTCGACGTCGATCACGATGCGCACGTTGTCTATCTTCGCGACGGCGAAGGAAACCGGCTCGCCGATGCCAAGACCGGCCAGCCGCGCACCATTCCCTACATGTTGCTCGTGGTTGCAGGCTTGGGTGTATTCGCCGGCTGCGTGGGCAAGAGTGCGCAGTTCCCGCTGCAGACGTGGCTGCCTGACGCCATGGAAGGTCCGACCCCCGTCTCCGCGCTCGTTCACTCAGCCACCATGGTCGCTGCTGGCGTCTATCTCGCCGGGCGTTTCTACCCGATGTTCGCGCCGGACGTGCTGCTGGTGATCGCGTACGTCGGATGCATCACGTTGTTTCTGGCCGCGACGATTGCCATTGTCGCGACCGACATCAAGCGGGTGCTCGCCTATTCGACCATCAGCCAGTTGGGTTACATGATGCTGGCGATTGGCGTGGCGGGTTGGGCCGCGGGACTCTTCCACCTGATTACGCATGCGATTTTCAAGTCGCTGATGTTCCTGGCTTCCGGCAGCGTGATTGCCGGCTGTCACCACGAGCAGGAAATGCCGCGGATGGGCGGCCTGCGGAAAAAGATGCCGATCACCGCGTACACCATGCTCGTCGGCGTGATTGCCATCAGCGGCTTGGCGATCCCGATTTCCTTGTACGGATTCACGCCCGCCTTCTCGGGTTACCATTCGAAGGACGCCATCGTCGCCACGGCATTGGCGTTTACGAATCTCAACTCGGCTCATTTTCTGCTGTTTTGGGTGCCGCTGGTGACCGCGGGTATCACCGCGTTCTACATGTTTCGGCTTTGGTTCTACACGTTCGCGGGTCAGCCTCGCGACGCGGAGCTTTACAAGCACGTGCATGAATCGCCCTGGGTGATGACCGGTCCGCTCGTCGTGCTGGCGCTATTTGCCGCCTTCATCGTGCCGACGGGCGAAAACAGCACGTTGTTCAAACTGCTCACGCACAGCGAGCCGGCAGGTGTCGCCGCAGGTGTGGCGGCAAGCGGGACTGCCAACATCGCTTTGCCGGGCCACGAGGCTATTCATGCGGTTCACAGCGAGGCCGGCACATACGCCCTCATGGTGGCGCTTGCCGGTGCGATTGTGGCGTACCTGCTGTACGGGGCGCGGTTGCTCGATCCGGCGGACATCAAGCGGCAGTTTGCCGGACTGCATCACTTTCTCGTCGAGAAGTGGCAGTTCGACAACTTGTACGACGCGGCGTTCGTGCGGCCGGTGCGCGTGGTGGCAGCCTGGTGTGCGGCCATCGATCGCATCGTCTTCGACGGTTTTCTGCACGGAATTTGCCGGGTGGGAATCGACGTCTCGCGCTGGGACCGCAAGTTCGATGAAAACGTCGTCGACGGGCTGGTGAACCTGGTGGGAGACGTGACGTTTTCCGTCGGGCGCTCGCTCCGCGCGGTGCAAACCGGCCGGCTGCGTCAGTATATCATGTTTATCGCCTTGGGAGTGATGGTGCTGTTCCTGTTGTTGTTCATGTTTTTTCCCCGATAGCTTTGGCGAAGGAAAAGTGACGTGCTACTGCTCTCGTTGATTATTTTTCTGCCCGCCGCCGGGGCGTTTTTTGTGGCGTGGTTCCCGCCAAACTCGGACGAAGCCCAGCGGCAGTTCTCGCTGGCGATTACCATTGGAACGTTCGTGCTGACGCTGTTTCTGTTTGCCGACTTCAATAAGCACGATCCGGGCATTCAACCCGTTTACGTCGTCGCGCAGGCTGAGGGCAACGCGCCTGCGACGTACACCCGGCTTCAAAGCTATTCGATCAATGCCGACGGCAAGGTGGTCGCCGACGGCAACGTCGTCGAAAACGCCAGCCGCGGCGCGGCGTTCGAGTGGATCTCCAACTGGAACATCTATTACCGGCTTGGCTACGACGGCATCAGCTTCCCGCTGGTGCTGTTGACGAGTTTTATTTGCCTTCTGGCGATGCTGGCTTCGTGGAGCGTCACCAAGCAGGTGAAGGGCTACCTGATCCTGTTCCTGCTGCTGGAAACGGGAATGCTGGGCGTTTTTCTCGCACTCGACTTCTTCCTGTTTTACGTCTTCTGGGAGATTATGTTGCTGCCGATGTACTTTCTCATCGGCATCTGGGGCGGGCCGCGCAAAGAGTACGCGGCAATCAAGTTCTTTCTGTATACGCTGGCCGGCGGCGTGCTGATGCTCATCGCCATGCTGATGTTCTATTTTGCCAGCAACTCGAACTTCAACCTGATGGAGCTGGCCGATCTGGCCAAACGCGGCGGCTTCGATCAGACCATGCAGATCACGGCATTCATCCTGCTGTTCATTGGTTTTGCGATCAAAATCCCGACGTTTCCGTTCCACACCTGGCTGCCCGATGCGCACGTCGAGGCGCCGACGCCGATCAGCATGATCCTGGCGGGCGTGCTGCTGAAGATGGGCGGCTACGGCATCTTGCGGGTCGCCTTCCCGCTTTGCCCGTACGGCGCTCAGGTTGCCGCATACGCGCTCGTGGTCATCGGGGCCGTCAGCATTATTTACGGCGCGTTCGCAGCCATGGCACAGACCGATTTCAAGCGCCTGGTGGCGTACAGTTCGGTCAGCCACATGGGTTACGTGCTGGTCGGAATCGCCATCTGGAAAATCAATGAAGCCACCGGGGCCGTCGAGGGCAAGGACTACTGGGTGATGGGAATGAACGGCGCGATGTTCCAGATGCTCGCGCACGGCGTTTCGTCGGCTGGCATGTTCTTTATGGTCGGCGTCATTTACGACCGCGTGCATCACCGCGACTTGAACCGTTTCGGCGGCCTGGCGGGCCTGATGCCTTTATACAGCGGCTTGGCGGTGGGCATCTTCTTTGCCGGGCTGGGCCTGCCGGGCTTATGCGGGTTCATCGGCGAAGTGTTCGTCGTGATCAGCAGTTATAACTACAGCCCGCTGTTGGCGATCATCGCGGCGTCCGGAGTCATTCTGACGGCGGGCTACATCCTGTGGACGCTGCAGCGGGTCTATCTTGGGGCCGAATATAAGGGTCCGCATCCAGAAGCCATCACTCCCATGAACGGTCGCGAAATTACGGTGGGCTCGGTGTTGTTAATCGCGGCGATCGCGCTGGGAGTCTATCCCGCCATGGCGTTCGACATCATGCACGGCTCGATGGATTTGTTGGCGACTTCGCTGGACGAAGGATATCGCGCGGCACTGAGCGGATTGATGTCCGCCAGTAATTGACGGCGTAGAAGCAGCCCCTTGTTCCCAAGCTCTGCTTGGGAACGCACTTTCGCGAAGTTCTGCTTCGCGTCAGGCTCAAGGGAAGCAGAGCTTCCAGAGATTGGGTTCCCAAGCGGAGCTTGGGAACCAGGACACGGCGGGTGCGCCAGGACGATCTGACTTATGAACTTCGAAACGCTGTTTCAAAAATTCCTCGACGAGACGACGCAAAGGTCGCTCGGGCACTTCAGTCCCGAGTTGGCGATTTGCGTGACGATTGTCGGCATGTTGCTCATCAGAATTGTGGGCGGCAGGCGGTCGGTCCCGGCCGGCTGGGTGGCGCTGATCGGCACCCTGGCGGGGTTCGGTTTCGCGCTTTATCAATTTGCCGTCATGAAAGACGCCGGCGCGGGCGGCCCGGAGGAGTTCTTCACCGGGCTGCTGGTCTATGACAAGTTCACCGTCTTCTTTCGGCTCTTTCTACTGCTGTTTCTCGTCCTGGTGATTGTGCTGACGATGCTCAGCGGAATTCCCGACTACGACGACGGCCCCGACTTTTACACGTTGCTGCTCGGCTCGACCATCGGCATGATGCTGATGGCCAGCGCCAACCATATGTTGATGATATTTGTCGGCGTCGAAATGACTAGCGTGCCAAGCTACGCGATGGTCGGCTTCCTCAAAGGCCGTCGCAAAAGCAGCGAAGCCGCCCTGAAGTACGTCGTGTACGGCGCGGGTGCTGCGGGCGTGATGCTTTACGGCATCAGCTTGTTGGCCGGGTTACTGGGCACGGGCGACTTGCCCGCCATCGCCGGCCAGTTGCGGAGTGTTTTTGGGGCCGCCGGCGGCGAGAGCGCGGCACTGGGTATGGCCAGCCCGGTGGTGCGCACGGTGATGCTGGCGATCATGCTGGTGATGGTGGGCCTGGCGTTCAAGCTGGCCGTCGTCCCCTTTCACTTCTGGTGTCCCGATGCATTCGAAGGCGCATCGGCCGAAGTCGCGGGGTTCCTGTCGGTCGCGTCGAAGGCTGCCGCATTTGCGCTGCTGGTTCGCTTCGTGCTGCAGTTTGCCGGAGGCGATCCGGGCTTCGTCTCGGAAATTCCACTCACATTGGGCATCGGGCTGGGTGTCATCGCCTGCGTCACGGCGACGTTCGGCAACCTGGCCGCGTATGCGCAGTCGAACCTCAAGCGGTTGCTCGCATACTCGACCATCGCCCACGCGGGATACATGCTGATGGCGGTTGCGGCGATGCTGGTAATCCTCAGCCCCGCCGGAGCTCAGAATGCGGCGGCGCGTGACGACGCGGCGCGGTGCGTCGAAGGATTGCTGTTTTACTTGTGCGTTTATTTCTTTATGAACCTGGGCGCCTTTGCCATCGTCGCGCTCATTCGAAACCACATCTTCAGCGAACAGATCGAAGATTATCGCGGCCTCATTCATCACGCGCCCATCCTGTGCGTCTGCATGTTCATCTGCCTGTTCAGCCTGGTGGGCATCCCGCCGTTCGGCGGATTTTTCGCCAAGCTGATGATCTTCAATTCGGTCGTCGTTGCGGCACACGTCCACTGGTTCATGTGGGTGGTGCTAGCATTCGGCGGCATCAATACCGTCTTCAGCGTGTTTTACTACGTCCGAGTGCTGAAGGCAATGTTCGTCGAACAGCGGCCCGACGATGCCCGCCACGTCTCGATGCCGATGAGTCCCGAAGCCGGTTACGTGCTGACAGTCTCGCTGCCGGTGCTATTGCTGGGAGTCGTGCCGGAGTTTGTGAGCCGAGTCGCCGGCGACGTCGCTTCGGTGTTGTTTCGGTAGGCAGCGGCAAGCGATCGAAGAAAGCAGGTTCGGCAGGCGATGGTCCATCAGAATCAGGCGCTCAACGATCTGCTGATCGACCTCTGTCGCAGTTTGCTGCAATATACGGCCGATGCCTGGCCGTGGACCGCCGACGATGAACAACAGGCTCGACGCACGATCGACCAGATCGTCGCGCGTCAGCAAGTCTACATCGCGGAGCTGGCGGACATGCTGATGTCGCGCGGTTGGAATGTCGCTTTCGGCATGTTTCCCGCGGAATACACCGACTTGCACTACGTCGCGCTCGAGTACTTGCTGCACTTGCTCGTTGAAAATCAAACGGCGCTGCTGGCGAAAATCGAAAAGGCCCTCGAGGCCGTCCGCGGCGACCAACAAGCGAGCGAACTATTGGCGGATTTGGTTACCGAACAGCGCGAAATCGTCAGCACTTTGCGGCAATTGCTGGACTCGCATCCGCATCCGCACGTGCTCGTCTGACTGGCTTCTGAACCACAGGGGTGGCTGGGGTCGAACCGCTTTCGGTTCGCCCCCAGT
>JBBDVZ010000331.1:0-15942 GCA_040903115.1 Planctomycetaceae bacterium | reverse complement strand
GACAAGATCGATGACCGATTGCGGAAACACCAGGTCGCGCTTCGGGTCCAGCACGTCGCCCACGCTCACGTCATTGGCCACCATGAACAGCGCCATGTCGCCGACCGCCTTCGACGTCGGGGTGACTTTCACGATGTCGCCGAGCATCTGGTTCACGTCGGCATAAACGCAGCACACGTCCGGCCAGCGATCGGCCAGGCCCAGGGCCCGTGCCTGCTCGAACAGGTTGGTGTATTGCCCGCCCGGCATCTCATGACGGTACAAGTCGGCGCCCGCCCTTAATACGGGGCTTTCGAATGGCGCATAAAACTCGCGGACTGTCCGCCAGTACTCGGCGATGGCATCGAGGCTGGACGCCGCCAGTCCCGTGTCGCGTTTTGTAAACCGCAGCGCCTCGACCAGCGTGTTCAAGTTCGGCTGAGACGTTCCACCGGAAAGCGGCGCCATGGCCGCGTCGGCGATGTCGAGACCGACTTCCGTCGCCCGAATGATGGCGCCGGCCTGAACGCCGGCGGTGTCGTGCGTGTGAAAATGAATCGGTATTCCAATTTCCTGCTTTAAGGTTTTGATCAGCAGCTCGGCCGCGTAAGGCTTGCACACTCCGGCCATGTCTTTGATGGCCAGAATGTGGGCGCCCATTCCTTCCAGCTCCTTGGCCAGGTCGACGTAATACTTCAGGTCGTACTTGGGCCGTGCCGGGTTCAAAATGTCGCCCGTGTAACAAATGGCCGCCTCGCAAATCGCCCCCGTTTTCAACACGGCGTCCATGGCCACGCGCATGTTGGGCAGCCAGTTCATAGCGTCGAAGATGCGAAAGACGTCGATGCCGGCGGCAGCCGCTTCTTCAACGAACGCCTGCACCACGTTGTCGGGATAGTTCGTGTAGCCAACGGCGTTCGAAGCGCGCAGCAGCATCTGAAACAGAATGTTCGGAATGCGCTTACGCAGCTCGACCAGGCGCTGCCACGGAGATTCGTTCAAAAAGCGCATCGACGTATCGAACGTCGCGCCGCCCCACATCTCAATCGAAAACAAGTTGGGGCATAGCCGCGCGTAAGCGTCGGCAATGTTGAGCAGATCGTGGGTGCGAAACCGCGTGGCCAGCAGAGACTGATGCGCGTCGCGAAACGTGGTGTCGGTCACCAGCAGCGGCTTTTGCTGCGAAACCCAGCGGGCGAATGCCTCGGGGCCGATTTTCTGCAACTTTTGACGCATGCCGTCGGGAATGGGAGTCGTCACGTCGAGGGCGGGACGTGCCGCGGGGACCCGCCTCGTCGTCTTGGGGCGGCCCTTCACCTGCGGGTTGCCGTTGACGATTATTTCGGAGAGGTAGGTGAGCAGCTTGGTCGCGCGATCGCGCCGCGTGGGGAAATCGAACAGCTCGGGCGTCTCGTCGATGAATCGCGTCGTGCAGCCGCCCTGTTGAAACCGCGGATGCAGCATCAGCGAGACGAGGAACGGAATGTTCGTCTTGACCCCGCGCACGCGAAACTCTTGCAGGCAGCGCTCCATCCGCGCCGTGGCGTCATGAAACTGTCGCGCCCACGCTGTTACCTTGACCAATAGCGAATCGTAATAGGGCAAAACAACGGCACCGGAAAACGCGGTGCCCGCGTCGAGCCGAATGCCCATCCCGCCCGCCGACCGATAGTGCGTCAGCCGGCCGTAATCGGGAAGAAACTTGTTTGTGGGGTCTTCGGTCGTCACGCGGCACTGGACCGCGAACCCGTTCGTGCGAACATCGGACTGAGACGCGAGGCCGATCGCAGGGTCGGACAGCGATGCCCCTTGCGCAATCAGGATCTGAGACTTGATGAGGTCGACGCCGGTGACTTCTTCGGTTACCGTGTGCTCGACCTGGATGCGCGGATTGACCTCGATAAAGAAGAAATCATTCGTATCGGCATCGACCAGAAACTCGACCGTGCCGGCATTTTCATATTTCACCGCGCGCCCGATCGCCACGGCCGCCTCGCATAGCGCATCGCGGACCCGCGGATCGAGTCCGGGCGCCGGCGCGATTTCGACGATCTTTTGATGCCGCCTCTGAACGGAACAATCGCGCTCGTACAGATGAACCAGGTTGCCGTGCTTATCGCCCAGCAACTGCACTTCGATGTGCCGCGCCCGTGGGATAAGCTTTTCGACGAAAACGTCGGCGCTGCCGAATGCCGTCTGCGACTCGCGCTGCGCCTGATCGAAGGCTTCGGCGAACTCTTTCGCGTTGTTGACGATGCGCATGCCGCGCCCCCCGCCGCCGTGGGCCGCTTTGATGATGACCGGGAAACCCAGCTTTTCGGCGGTGCGGCGGCCGGCGGCGGCATCGGAGACCGGTCCGTCGCTGCCTCCCAACACGGGCACGCCCGTCTGCTGGGCGATTTTGCGCGCGCTCAGCTTATCGCCCAACTGCTCGAGCGTCTTGACGCGCGGGCCGACAAAGATGATGTCCGCCGCTACGCACGCGCTGGCAAACTCGGGGTTCTCGGAGAGAAATCCATAACCCGGATGGATGGCGTCGATCTCCCGCTGTCGAGCCAGCGCGACAATCGCCTCGATGTCGAGATACGAACGAATCGGCTCGCCCGGGCGGCCAATGAGGTAGGCCTCGTCGGCCTTGAGCCGATGCAGCGCATAGCGGTCTTCGTGCGTGTAAATGCCCACGGTGCGAATGCCCAGCTCGTGGGCACTGCGAAACACGCGGATGGCAATTTCACTGCGGTTGGCCACAAGCAATCGTTTGATTGCTTTCATGTATCACGCACCGTCTCTCATGGTCGAGGCCGCTTCAAAACTCCCCTCCCTTTTTAGGGAGGGGCTGGGGGACTTCGGCGAGCTCGACTCGACTGAGCTCGTCGAAGTCAGTCGAGTCGAGGGTCGAAAGCACGAACTTGGAGACAAGGTACGTTAGCCGGCAAAAAAACACCAGCGACGCAACACACAGCCGAACGCACGGCAGAGTCGCCAGAATACTCCCCATGCTTGCGACATTGATTTCTTCGACCACAGACGCGGTTCGAAGACAGATTGAACGAATCTCGAAAACGCGGCATACTCCGGTCGACGGTGGCGCCGCACGGTCTGTTATCGAGTTAGCCGCAATCCTTTTGGAGGAGTTGGTCCATGGGAATGATCAAAGAGTTCCGAGAATTCGCCGTTCGGGGAAACGTCGTCGACATGGCTGTCGGCATCATCATCGGCGGGGCGTTCGGCAAAATTGTCACATCGCTGGTGAATGACATCGTGATGCCGCCGATCGGCCTGCTTGTGGGAAACGCCGACTTTTCAGAATTGGCGTACACCGTAAGGGACGTCACAATCGGTTACGGCAAGTTTATCAACACCGTACTCGACTTTGCGATTGTCGCATTCGTGATCTTCCTGTTGCTGAGGCAAATCAATAATCTGAAACGACTCGGCCCGCCGCCGACTCCGACCACGAAGCAATGCCCGCTGTGCTGCTCGACGATTAACATTGCCGCCAAACGCTGCCCGCAATGCACGGCGGATTTGTAAGCGGCGTGCATTCTGCTGTGAGAAGCATTGCGAAACAGCCATGACCACGGATAACTCGGATGGCTCGGATGGAATGCCCACGAATTGCGCGAATCGACACGAATAAGAAGACAAAAACATCTCAAAGGAATTCAGGAAGAAAGGAAGTCTTTGGACGGCATTTCTCCTGCATTCATGGTTTCCTGGCTTCCTCATAAAAAATTCAAATCTGCGTCCATCTGCGAAATCTGTGGATAGTCTTCATCTTCTCGGCATCAAATGGCTACTTGGGCCATGTCGCCTTGGGGTCGAAGTTGATCATCGAACTGGCGGGACGATCGGGAATGCGCGGGCGAAGGTACGGCTTGTCCGATGCCTTGTGGCAGGTGTAGCAGCCCTGTTCGATCAATGCCCGATATGTTTCCTCGAATTGCTTCACATCATGCTGCTGAATCACATCGCCCAGTTTGAGATGCGGCGTATTTTCGATGGCCTGCAGAATGCTTTCCAGCTTGACCTCGCGGCCGGCGTTATCCTTGCGGACGGGGATGATCCGGACCGCCCACTTGATATGAGCGAGGGTCTCCTTCCAGTAGAACTCGGCCAAGGCCCAGTTCGCCGCCTTTCCGGCAAACCACAGGTTCGTGAAGTGGTAATCCACGTCCGACATCGCGTGCGACTGATCGGGCACCATCCCCTTGAGGCGTTCGACCTCCGCACGTAGCGCGGCAATGCCCGGCTCGCGCTCAAGCTGCTGCGCCCAAGCCGCGTTCGAACCGCGTCCGTCCGGCGCAGAGTGTCCCCAGAGCAATAATCCTAGAATAGTACCCGCGACAAACGTGATGATGTGAAACCTGAGATGCGTATTCCGCATGTTGTCCTCCGGGGACGCCTGTGATTTTTGAGCCAAACGAGCCGACACCACCGGGTGCCATGGCCACGGCTCTGCGTGGCCATGTCCTCGGGGGGCATGCCCACCCAAAGCGGACTTCGGCGAGCACAGTCGAGCTGTGGGCATGGCACCCACCGATTTATGATGGTCGGTCTTGAAAGCTCATTTTAACGAGATTTCGACGTCCGGTCGTCAGCGACTCATCGCTAACTTCACGGCCGCGGGATTCGGCCTGGAGTGGGCACTCCACGGGCAATATAATACCGAGAGACGCCTTCTGCCCACCGGTCCGGCGCCGATGCCGGCTCGTTGTTTACCCGAACGATTTTCCTCCCACGACGGACCGAGTGAATGACTCAACCAGACCTGCACGTCGCCAGCGGTGCCACGGACGTGCCGGGCAGCTTTGCAGCGCGCCCGACGTCGCCGGGGTGGGAGAGGGTTTCGTCGGCGGCTGTCCCCGGCAACGCGGTCTGGGCCTGGTATAAGCCGGCGCATCTTCCGCAGAGCGTGATCCTGCGAATTCCCGACGAGCCTTTCCGGAATCCCCAGGGGCTTATCGAGCCCTGGTCGATGCGGAAATTGCTGCTCGCGGCGGGAATCGATTCCGCCGCAGTTTCGATGTGGCACCTGTTCGGCGTGCCCTACGATGCCATGGGCGGCGCGAGCCCGTTTTTGGATGCGTCGCTTCCCATCCCCGTGCCGGGCATCGACCCCAATATTCCCGTACACATCTACGCGAGACCCGCCGAACCGACGCCCTCCGCACCGGCAAGTGCCGACTCCGGGTCTGCCGCGGAATTGTTCGAGCGCATCGAGGCCGACTGGCACTCCACAATGGACATCGAAAAGGAGCTGAAGCGTCTACGAAAGCAGCTTGTCGACATGATGGCCAGGCTTAAGACCCTCAATCGCGATCTGACGCCGACCGAGCGCCTACATTCCAACAACCAGGACAGGAAAGACTGGCTCGACGCCAGGCGCTGGTTGAGAGACGGCTCGAACCGGCTTTGGAAATGCATCAAGGAGCACGACATCGGCGACACCAGCGCCGCCGGTCAACGACTGTGGTTCGAGCAGACGTATCACAAGCACGTCGTGCCGCGAAAGCCTTTCGAAGGTCTGCTGCAGGCTCAGCGCGACTTCGAGTCCTATCGCAAGATGGTGCAGACGCTGCAAGGCAACATGACCACCGCCTACTCAATTGCCGCCATCGACGGCGAACGCCGCGCCCAGAGCGTGCTCGCCCGCATCGCCACCAAAGTCCGCGAGGCGACGAACAAGAAGAACTTCCTCGGCGTGATTCTGGACTCTTGAGGGAAGAGCGATCAGCGTTCAACCGTGCGGAAATCCTCACCCCGGTTCGCATTGAGCGCGATCAGCACGAGGGCCAGGCCCATCAGCGCCGCGCCGGCCCAGAAGGGGATGGTCGACGTGATGAAGAACAGGGGGAAACTCAAGCCATGGCCCAGAATGCGGGCCAGCGCGCCGAGGCTTTGGCCCACCCCGAGTATCCCGCCTTGTTTGGAGGGATCGCTGCGGCGGGAGATGAGCGACTGAATTGTGGGCGGAATGAACGCGAACCCTGCCGCCTGCACGAAGATCGCAAACAGCAGCATTCCCAGGGACAAATTCCCGGTGGCGGCCACCAACAGTAAAAACCCGACGAGCGACGTTCCGGCCCCCACCGTCGCCAGTTTCGCTTCGCTCATTCGTTTCGAGAGCCCGCGCACCATCCCTTGTGCCAGCGCGTGCACAAAGCCAATCAACGCGCCGATCAACAGCACGTCGATCAGTTCGTAACCAAATCCGCCTTCGTCAATAGGCTCCTTGAGGATGAAGAACAGGATCGATTCGAACGTCGAAAAGGCCAGCACGCTCACAAACCACGCCGACAGCAGCCCGACAATTGTGGGAATTCTGAGTGCCTCGTTCAGCGAAGCCAGATCGAACCACCCACGCTGCGAGGGGACGCTTTGCGGATTGAGCGATTCGGGCAGCTTGAAGATCGCCAACATCAACGCGGCCGCAGAAAATGCCGACGCCGTGAAGCCCGGCCACGGACTGAGTGCTTCTTCACCGGCAGTCACCAGCGCGGTGGCCGCCAACAACGGTCCGAATGTGAACCCGAGGCCGAACGCGGCCCCGATCAAAGCCATCCCCCGCGCACGCTTTTCCTTCGTCGTCGTGTCGGCGATGTAGGCTTGTGCGGTCGAAATCGTTGCGCCGGCAATTCCGGCGCCGATGCGGCTGATGAACATCCACGTCAGGCTTTGGTATGCGGTCGCCAAGCCGAAAATAAGGTACGAAAGTGTCGAGCCGACCAGCCCGACAATCAACACCGGCCGCCTGCCGATGCGGTCGGATAGACGCCCCCACAACGGCGAGAAGATGAACTGCATCGCCGAAAAACTCGCCATCAACAGCCCGAGCGTGAGTCCGGGATTCTGGGGCTTGAGCTGATCGGCGTAAATCGGCAAGAGCGGTAGAACGATGCCGAACCCCAGCAGGTCGACAAACACGGTCAAAAAGATGACCAGCAGGGAACCTCTGCGGTGACCACCGTCGGACATAAGCGACTCGAACTGGCTGAAGAAATCGAATTCGTTAACAGGCCGCCGGAGCTTACTCGCAGCCGCGCATGGTTGCAATCGAAACGCAGGTCTCTTCCCGCGAGAACGCGGCACCCGTTGAGCTCCGCGCTCCGAGCTCCGCGCTTCGAATTGCCCGCGACACAACGCGCGCCCCAGCCTATAATCAGACAGCGAGGCAACTTCCGACACTTCGTTAACGTCGACCCTCTTGCATGCAGCCTTTTAAGCGACTTGCGGAATGGTATCTCGGCATCCCGACGGCTGAGCCGGGGCAGGGCACCGCGTGGAACCTGGAGACCAACTCGCCGTGGCCGGCATGGCTGCCGCCGTGGCTGGTTCTCATCCTCGGAGCGGCCTTGGTCGCTGCGGTCGTCTGGGCCTACCGTCGCGACGCGGGCTGGGCGCCGCTGCGCGTTCGCATGCTGCTGACCGGACTGCGCCTGACGGCGGTGGCGCTCGTACTGTGGTTCTTGAGCCACGCCATATTGACCGTCGAACGCGTGGGTCTGCCCGTCATCGTGGTCTTGATCGACGACTCGGCGAGCATGGGTCTCGAAGACCACTACCGCGATGCGGAGATCGAGAATGCCGTTCGCGAGCTTGTCGCCGACGCCGCCGAACAGGGACGCACTCGGCTGAGTCTTGCGAAACGGTTGTTGACGCGCGACGAAGGCGACTTTCTGAAGCAAATCGCGCGGCGACACAAGCTTCGGGTCTACCGGTTTTCGGAAACGGCCGTCGCGCTCGGTCGCACCGAGTATCTGCGAGCCGATGAAGTCAACGAGATGATCCCGCTGCTGGCGGGCCTCAAGGCCGATGGCAGCCGCACGCGGCCCGGTCCGGCGGTTCGGAAGGTCCTCAACGACTTGCGCGGGGCGCCGCCGGCTGCCATCGTCATCTTGACCGACGGCGTCAGCAGCACCGGCGATGCCGACAAACTCTCGACGGTCGCCGATCTTGCGGCAAGCCATTACGTGCCGATTTATACGGTCGGCCTCGGCAGCGAAGACCCGGCGCGCGACGTGCAGCTTTACGACGTGTTAGCCGATGAGGTGGCTTTTGTGGACGATGTGATTCCGTTCTCGGCAAAGCTGAAGTCGTACGGCTACAAGGGGCAGGACGTCGTCGTCACTCTTCGTGAAGAAGGTTCGACAACGGTCCTCGCCTCCAAGACCGTCCGGGCCGATGATGACGGCAAGCCGGTCAACATCGAAGTTCCCTACACTCCGAAAATCGAGGGAGAATTCGACTACACGCTCGAGGTCGTTCCGTTGGCCGATGAAACCAACGTCGAGAACAACGCCGAGACTCAACACGTCAGCGTTCGGGGAGAAAGAATTCGAGTGTTGCTGGTCGATTCGCAGCCACGCTACGAGTTTCGCGCGATCAAGCAACTGCTCGAGCGGGAAAAGACAGTCGAGCTGCGCGTTGTGTTGCAGGAAGCCGACCTCGAGTTCTCCGCCGAAGACCGCACCGCGCTTAACCACTTCCCGGTGAAGAAGGAAGAGCTGTTTCAGTACGACGTCATCATTTTTGGAGACGTGCATCCCGGTCGCCTGAGCTCGGGAGCGCTCGAGAACGTGCGCGACTTTGTGCTCGATGCGGGCGGCGGATTGATCGTGATCGCCGGCCCGCTGCATACGCCGCTCCAGTACGCCGGAACGCCACTGGAAGTGATGCTTCCCATCGAGTTCGCCGAGGCCAAGTCGCCTCCGCTGGATGAGCCGATTGTCGATTCGTTTCGACCGGCGCTGACCATCGACGGGCGCAAAGGCACGAGCTTGTTCCATTTCGCCGAAAACGACGCCGACAACGACAAAATCTGGAACAGCCTGCCGGAACTCAATTGGATCTTGGAGGCCCCCAAGATCAAGTCCGGGGCGCGCGTATTTGTCGAACATTCCGGGCGGGACGGCAGCGGCGGCAAGCTGCCGGTGATTGCGATGCAACACTACGGCGCCGGCAAGGTGCTGTTCCATGCAACCGACGAATTGTGGCGCTGGCGTTTCCTGGTCGGCGATCTTTACTACGGCCGATATTGGGCGCATGCGATTCGATTCTTGAGCCGGTCGAAACTGCTCGGGCGCGATCGATCGGCAGAACTGACGGTTGACCGCGGAGTTTACGAGCGAGGCGATACGGTCCGCCTGCAGGTCCGATTCCTCGACGAGCGATTGATTCCCTCCCAGCGCGACGGAGTCGCGGTCATGGTCGAACGCGGCGGCGACGTGCAACGAAAGATCGAGCTCAAGCGCTTGCCGCAGGCGCCGACCGTTTTCGAAGGGGTCCTCAGCCAGGCGGCCGAAGGCGCGTATCATGCCTGGGTGGCAACTCCCTCGTTCAAGGAAAAACCACCGGCGACCGACTTCCGCGTCGAGGCCCCGCAGCGCGAATTGCAAGTGCGCAGCTTGGACCGCGCCGACCTGCAACTAACGGCCGAGAAAACGCACGGACGCTATTATTCCATCGCGACTGCTTCGCTGCTGCCCGACGAATTGCCGCGCGGCGAGCCGGTTCCGCTCGAAACCCGCGAGCCCATCGCATTATGGAATCGGTCGGAAGTGCTGGTGCTGTTCGCACTCGTGCTGCTGGCCGAATGGCTTTTGCGGAAACGATTAAGGCTGATATGATCGAAGCAAGGCAGGCGGAAGGCCAGCCGATCCGCCAGCACACTTGTTTTGAGGGACCTTTGATGCCGTCAACTCTGGAGCAGCGACTGGCGAAAACTCGCCGACAAATTCGCCGGCTGCTCTGGATGTCCGGTCTGAGTTGGCTGGTTGCCGTGGTGCTGGGAGCGGCGCTGTTCGCTGGGCTGCTCGACTGGTTCTGGCATCTCGATGATGCCGGCATTCGCGCGATTCTCGCATTGAGCATTGTCGCGGCGGCAGGCTGGATCGGCTGGCGAAAACTGGTCGCCCCCTTGTCGGGCGCGTTTTCCGACGTCGACCTCGCCCTGCAAATTGAGAAACGCTTCCCCGGCTTTCGCGACAGCCTGGCCAGCACCGTGCAATTCGCCCACGAGCAGGCCAACCCGCGACTCGGCTCCCCCGCGCTGCAGCAACGGGTGATTGTCGAGACAATGCAGCGCGTCGAACGCGTCGACATTGACGACCTGTTCGAGACCCGGGACGTTCGCAAGGTCGGCGCTGTTGCGGCGGCGATCGTTCTCGTAGTCTGTGCCATTCTTGGCTTCAAGACGGCTGAGGCGGCCACTGCGATCTCGCGGCTGGTATTTCCCTTTTCCGATACCGCCTGGCCCAAAACCACCGAGCTGCAAATCGTCGATTCGAGCTGGCGGCCGTTGGAGCCGGTCGAGGCTTCACAGACGCGAATTGCCGCCGGCAAGAAGTTCGAGCTCTACGTCGAGAACCTGAAGGGACCGCTTCCGGACGATGCCGTTCTTGAATATCGCATGAACGATGAAGAACTTGCCGCAGAGCGGCTGCGGCGGGCGGAGCTTGTCGACACGGCCGGCCAGTCGCGCGACATCGGCGTTGCCGCACTCTCGGCTCAAAGTGGAACGCTCTGGTTTCGCGCCATTGGAGGCGACGATCGCGAGATGCCGTGGCGGGCGGTTGAAGTCGTGCAGCCGCCGGTCATCGAGAAACTTCAGGTGGCTCTCATGCCGCCTGCTTACTCTGGGCATCCAGCCACGAAGCTTCCGCTTGGAGTCGGCCACGTACAGGGGCTGGTCGGCACGCGCGTCGACGTCGAGGCCTGGTGCAGCAAAGAGCTCGCGTCGCTCGAAGCCCATTGCGACGGGAAACTGCTCTCGATCGATCGATCAGCAGACGACGCCAAGCATTTCCGTGCCTCGTTTGTGATCGATAAGCCCGACGCCGCATCGTATTGGTTCGACCTGACCGACGAGCAGGGCTTTACCAATGAAGACGGCCCGCGATACGAGATTCGACCCATTGCGGACCAGGTTCCGGTCGTCGAGATTGAGGAACCCGTGTCCGATATCACCGCGACCTCCGCCGCCGTCGTGCCGTTGAAAGTCGCCGCCAAAGACGACCTGGCGCTCAAAAGCCTGCAACTGCACGGCGAGTTCGACGAGTCGACGGGCCGGCCGGCTTTCCAGATTCCGCTATTTGTGGGTGACGACCGCCCACAGCAGCAGTCGGTCGAGTTCGCGTGGCAACTCGAGACGCTCTCGCTGAAGGAAGGGACGCGCATCGCGTTTCATGCCGAAGCGGTTGATTATTACGACTTGGGTCCCCCGCACGTCGGCCGCAGCCTGTCGCGTACTTTGACAATCGTCTCGCCACGGGAAAAGCTGGCGGAGTTCGATGTCCGCCAAGGCGACCTGGTCGGCGAGTTACAACAAATCGAGCAAATGCAGGGACACGCGCGCGACCAGGTTGCCGAACTGTTGCTCCAACTCGAAAAAGTCGGCGCCTTGAAGCCGGCCGACGTCGACTTGCTCAAGAGGGTCGCGCTCGACCAGCGGCAGATCTCGGCGAGGCTGTACGATCCCGTCGATGGAATCGAGCGCCGCGTCGGAAGCATCTTGCGAGAGCTGGAGAATAACGCACTTGACGCAGAAGCCGCCGACACCAAAAAGCGCCTCGACCAAATCGCCGACGAGCTTGCCGCTGTTCGCGAAGAAAACCTGCCGCAGATCGAGCGCGCTCTCACCCAGGCGCGAAAGGGATCGGAACAAGCGGCCGATTCAAAGCGAGGCGATCGCGGCGGCGAGAAGAACGTTCCATCCGACAAGGAGCCGACGGAGCCGAAAGCCGATCAGCCCGCCTCGCTGTCTGCCGCGCGCCGGCAGCAGGAGATTGTCCTGGAGTCGCTGCAGGCGATGTTGCAGCAACTGTCGCGATGGCAGAATCGGCGTGATCTTTCCAGCGACGTCGGCGAGCTGATTGCCGGTCAAAAGCAGCTCAATCGCGAAACCGAAGAGCTCGGCCGGAAAACGCTCACCAAGTCGGCCGCCGATCTCAAGCCGCAGGAACGGGCCGACCTCGCAAAACTCGGACGACGCCAAAGACAGCAGGCGGACCGCTTGTCGCAGGTGTTCGACAAGTTGGGAGAGGCGATCGACCAGTCGGCTCAAGGCCAGGGCGATGAGGCGGGCTCGCTCCGAGACGCGCGCGAGCATTTGCAGAAGCAGGGCACTGCCGGTCGCATGCGCGAGTCGGCCGATCAGCTGGAACGCAACGAGGTCGGCCGCGCCTCGGCGGGCCAGCAGCAATCGCTCGATGATCTGGCCGAGGTGCGCGATCTGCTCGAGCGCCGCGGCGTTTCCGACTCCGAAGAACTCGTCAAGCAACTCAAGGAGTCGGAGGCTCAGCTCGATAAGCTGCATCAACAGCAAGACGAGATTCACAAAAAATCACGCGACTCCGAAAATGCGAACCAGAACGAGCGACAGCAAGAACTCAAGCGCCTGGCCAAGCAACAGCAGCAGCTTCGCGAGCAAACCGAGTCGCTCGCGCGCCGGCTCAGACGTTTGCAGGCGCGCGATTCGAGCGAGTCGTCGGCCCGGGCAGCCTCGCAAATGAACGAGGCACAAGAAGGCTTGGAAAGCGGCGATGCCGAAGCGGCCACGTCCGAGCAGCAGCAGGCCCTCGAAGATCTCGAACAGGCCGGGCGCGAGCTTGCCAAGGAACGCCAGCAGGCGGAAGAGCGACTGGCCTTTGAAATGCTGGAGAAAACGGCCGACATCTTGCGAACGATGATCGTCCGCGAGCAGGCTGTCATCGACGAGACCACCAGGCTGTCGGAAGCCTACAAGGCGCGAGGCAACTGGAGCCGCGGACAGCTCAAGTCGGTGGCGCAATTGGCCGACACCCAACTGCAGTTGAAGCAGGAAACCGATCGGCTGTCCGAGACGCTCAAGTCTGCGGAAGTCTTCGCGATGGCTCTCCGCGGAGCCGCTCGCCACATGCAAGTGGCCGCCCAGCGCATCGCCAATCGCCAAACCGATGCCGACACCATCGCTGCCGAGACGCGGGCGAAGCAACGCTTTCTCGATTTGATCGCGGCCCTCAAACAAGACGACGCAGGCAAGCCCGGCGGGCAGGCGGGCGGCGCGGAGGCCGGCGACGGCAGCGGCACTCCCCCCAGCGACGGAGTGCCGCAACTAGCACAATTGAAAATGCTTAAAACGCTGCAGGAAGATCTGCAGCGCCGGACCGAGGAACTCGACAAGGCTCGTCGCGCCGGCGAGCTGTCTGCCGCCGGCCAGGCCGAGTTGAATGCCGTAGCCGACGAGCAGGGAATGCTGGCCGACATGGCCCGCAGCCTCATGCAAGCGGTCACCGAGACCTTTGAAGTCGAGGACGGCAAGAACGGCTCAAAGGAGGATCAATGATGTCGCTGATTCGGCCTATTCGCATCGTGTCGGGCGCCGTGCTTGTTGCGCTCGCGTGCACATCACTGCTTGCGGAAAGTGGTTCGCAACCTGCTCCGCAACCAGCCGGCACCGATGCCGCCGACGCAGAAACGAACCCGCTGGACCGGATAATTTCTCGCATGCGACTCGCGCAGGAACGCATCCAGAATAAAGATACAGGGGAACAAACGCGGGAACTCCAACAGCAGGTCGTCAGCGACCTCGAAAAGCTGATCGAACTGGCCAAACAGATGTCATCGAACCGCTCACAACAATCCCCGCAGCGAAACCCCCAACAGTCGGCTGGGGAGGATTCGGAAAACAAGCAGGACAAGTCACAACAGAAGCAAGCAGTTCCCCGGCCCGCAGGCCCTGACAAGAAGGACAACGCCGCCAGTCCCCAAGCGCGATCCCCGGAAGATGAGAAACGTGCAGCCCAGTTGCTCGATCAACGCGGGACTGCGGCAGTGTGGGGGCATCTGCCCGAGAAGTTGCGCGACGAGTTGCGCAATGTCGCTGCCGGCAAAACGCTGTCGAAATACAGCGACCTTGTGCGACGCTACTATCAGGCCCTGGCCGAGCAAAACAAAAACCCGCCCCGCGAAGAGCGCCGCAGCCGCGAAAACTAACGACTCAATTCAGTCTCGAGTCTCATCAGGAAAGCTCGAGTTAGATTACCACAAAGGCACAAAGATCACGAAGAGCTGGCGCAACGCAGCACGTTTATTCACGTGGGGCTGTGACTTGCCTGTTGACGATTGGCTTGCTTTGACCCGCGTCAAACGATCAAGTATTTTTTTGAATTTGAATTCTTAGTGTCCTTTGTGGCTTTGTGGTGAATCCTCTTTCTTACAATCGTGCACCAAACGTCGATAGTTCCCTTCAACCGATTGTGATAATCCGTCATGTTGCAAGAACGACTCGATGACACGCCATCCGAGGGACCTTCGGTGCGGCTGCAGAAGTATTTGGCGGCGGCCGGCCTGGGCTCGCGGCGTCATTGCGAGCAATACATCCAAAGCGGCCGCGTCACCGTCGACGGCGAGATGGTGAGCGAGCTCGGTGCCAGCGTCGACCCCGCGCGTCAACAGGTGCGGGTCGACGGCGAGCTGGTGCGCGCACAACCCAAGCGATATTTCCTGCTGAACAAGCCGCCGGGGTATGTCTGCACCACCAGCGACCCGGCAGGTCGGCCGCGGGCGCTCGACCTGGTCGGCGATGAGCGTGCGCGGCTGTTCACGGTCGGCCGGCTCGACGAGTACAGCCGCGGGCTGTTGTTGATCACAAACGACGGCGAGTTGGCGAATCGGCTGGCACATCCGCGCTACGGCATGCGACGGGTCTATCGCGTGCAGGTCGCCGGCTCTCCGACACGCGACGTGCTGACTCAGCTCATGCGCGGAAGCCATTTCGCCGAGGGGACGTTCCGTGCGCAAAACGTGCGCCGCGTCGGATCGCAAGGAAAGAGCACGTTTTTGGAGATGACGCTTACCGAAGGACAAAACCGCGAGATTCGCCGCATGCTGGCCCGCGTCGGACACAAGGTCATCGACCTGGAACGCATCGCGTTCGGGCCGCTCAAGCTCGGTCGCCTGCCACCCGGGCACTATCGTCCGCTGCGTCCTTCAGAGCTGGATCAGCTTCGCGACTTCGCCGCCGGTGTGCGAGACTCGAAGCGCAAGGCGGGGCCCCGTTCGAATCGACCCAAGCGCGCCCGTGCCAAACGCTCGGGCAAATCGCCCTCTCGAAGGTGAAGCGCGACGCGCGACCAGCGGCTTACTCTTCAATCCACGCTTGCCCCGAAACGCAAATCCTTCATGACCGACGGACCGACAACCAGCAACCATCTTCCCGGCCTTGTCGCCACTGCGGTCCAGCGCATTGTGCCCATTGTCGAGCACGAACAGTTGGCGCGGGACACGTACCGGATGAGGCTCTATTGCCCGGAGATCGCGGCGCAGATTCTTCCCGGCCAGTTCTTCATGCTCCGAGCCGTGGGCGAGACCGACCCTCTGCTGGGACGACCGTTTGCGCTCTATGACATTTACAGCGAAGGCGGAAGGCCCGCCGGGGTGGATTTTGGCTACGTCGTCGTGGGCAAGTTGACGTCGCTGATGCGCGGCTGGAAGCCGAGAACAGAAGTGGAGATTTGGGGACCGCTGGGCAACGGGTTTCCCCCGCCGGATACCGGGCACTTGATGATGGTTGCCGGCGGCATCGGGCAGACCCCGTTTCTAGCAGTCGCCCGCGAAGCGCTCGGACTGCAAACGTACGGCCGACCCCCGCGCGCCGTAATTAGCCGTCCCGCGCGGGTCTCGCTGTGTTATGGAGTTCGATCGGACGAGTACCTCGCGGGCGTCGATGCTTTTGCCATCGATGGACTGGAACTTCAACTTTCCACCGACGACGGCAGCCGCGGGCATCACGGTTTCGTCACCGACCTGCTCCAGCGGTCGCTGACCGGTAGCGATCCGCCCAATCGCGTCTATTGCTGCGGCCCGGAACCGATGATGCACGCCGTCGCTAAGATCTGCGCAAGGCACAGCGTCCGCTGCTGGCTGTCGCTCGAATCGCCGATGGCGTGCGGCTTCGGCGTGTGTTTCAGTTGCGTCGTGGGG
>JBBDVZ010000330.1:0-16030 GCA_040903115.1 Planctomycetaceae bacterium | reverse complement strand
CGAACAGAAAGAGACGTCCGCGCGCATTCCCAAGGCCGACGCCGCCCAAAAACAAACGTTGATTGCCCGCGGCAAGCAACTGCGCGAAGAAGTCGCCGCCAACGAGGCGGTGCTGAAAGAGGTGGAAGCGGCATTGCGGCGCGAACAGGCACGCATCCCCAACATGACGCATCCCGCCGCCCCCGTCGGAAAGTCGGAAGAGGCAAGCGTCACGCTGCGGACCTGGGGCAAGATTCCGAAGTTCGATTTTCCGCCCCTCGATCACGTCGCGTTGGCCGAAAAGCACGGACTGATCGATTTCGAAGCGGGCGCCCGCGTTGCCGGACATGGCTTTTACTTTTTGAAGAACGAAGCGGTCCTGCTGGAGCTCGCCCTCGTTCACTACGCCATCGAGAAGCTGCAGGCCGAAGGTTTCACCCTCTACAGCACGCCCGATTTGGCGCGAGACGACATCCTCGAGGGCATCGGCTTTATCCCGCGCGGACCCGAGGCACAAATCTACTCGATACAAAACAGCGATTTGAGCCTGGTCGCGACGGCCGAAATCACCCTGGGCGGTTCGCTCAAGGATGAGATTCTCGACGTGGCAAACTTGCCCATCAAGATGGCGGGCCTCTCCCACTGTTTCCGCACCGAAGCCGGCGCGCACGGGCGCGCAACCAAGGGCATCTACCGCGTGCATCAATTCACCAAGGTGGAGATGTTCGGCTTCACCGTGCCGGATCTCGCGGCGTCGGATCCGTTCCACGAGATGATCGTGCGGATTGAAGAGGAGATCTTCCAGGGATTGGGCATTCCGTATCGCGTCATCGACACCTGCACCGGCGATTTAGGGGGCCCGGCGTACCGAAAGTTCGATCTCGAAGCCTGGATGCCCGGCCGCGGCGAGAAAGGGGAATACGGCGAAGTGACTTCGGCTTCGAACTGCACCGATTACCAAGCGCGGCGTTTGGGAATTCGCTGCAAGCTCCCCGATCGCAAGGGAACGCACTTCGTCCACACGCTGAACGGAACGGCCATCGCCGTTACGCGGGCGATCATCGCCATCCTCGAAAATTTCCAGCAGGCCGATGGCTCGATTCGTATTCCTGCCGTGCTGCAAAAATGGATGGGGCGTGAGAGAATCGGCTGATCCCGCGTCGCTTGTAGGGTGGGTGAAACCCACCACGATGGCGTATGCGTGTTCGGTGGTGGGTTTCACCCACCCTACGAAGTTTGCCAACATCGGGTCCGGCAGCGACGTATAACAATTGCCAACATCTTAGTCCCTTTCGGCCAAAGTGCTTCCCCGGTAGCATGAAATCCAGCCGCGACCTCCTGACCCACGGCTCATTTTGCACACAATCTCGCGGTGAACTTCCGCGAATTTCATTCGCTCATTTTTCCTCAGGTTGATACCGCCACGTGACCACGACCAACGATCCCGCGTCTGCCGCCGATGATTTCGAGCGGCGTGCTGATTCCCCGTCCGCTGGGCCTGCGCCGCAAAGCGACGTTTCGAGTTCGACCGCCGATGGAGTTGACGAGCTCCCGGAGTTCGAGCCTCTAACTCCCGAATTGGTCGAGGACGAGGCGATTCGCGGCGATTTTGTGCTGCGATGGGCGGTTGTCCTGTTGGCGCTGCTGATGGCGTGTACCGAGATCACGAAGACGCGCACCCTGATTCACGTGAAGACGGGGCAATACATCGCGTCGCACGGGATGCTCCCTCCACGGAACGATGTATTTTCCTATACCGCCACCGATCGTCCCTGGATCAACACTTCGTGGCTGTTCGATCTGATCACCGCGGCCGTGTACGGCGTCGGCGGAGCCGTCGGGCTGTCGTTGATGCAGGCGATCATTGCGGCAATCGCGTTCGGTCTCGTCGTCCATACCAGCCGCCGGGGTGTCTCGACCTGGTGGGGTTCGATTACGGCCGCATTGGCGCTATTGGTCTGCTTGAACCAATTCCAGGTGCTGCCCGAATTGATCACGCTGCTGGGCGTCGCCTGGGAGTTGTGGCTGCTCGAGCGCTGGCGCGAGCGCGGCCAACCCAGGGAATTGTGGCTGCTGTGTGTGCTCTTTTTGTTTTGGGGCAACCTCGATCCGCGCATGTTCGTGGGGTTGGGGTTGCTCGTTCTGTACGCGCTTGGGCAAACCGTCGGGCGCCTGTTGGGCCGAGCGGGCCACGTGAACCAGGCTCAATTCAAGCAGCTTTGGTTGACGGTGGGCGCGTGCGTCGTGGCCGCCATAATCAACCCCTTCGGTTGGAACACGTTGATCGCGCCGTGGACGCTCTATGCGGTGGAGTATCCGGCGATCCGCGAGCTCGTCGGCAACGCCACGAGTCCCGATCAAGTACAGTTCTTTCCCATGGTGTCGCGCGAGTTCTGGAATGCCTTCAGCTATCACACCCTCGCCGGCATCATGCTTGGTGTTGCGGTACTGATATCGCTGGCGCTCAACTGGGACGAGGTCGATTGGGGACACGTGCTGGTTTTTCTCGGCGCGGCGGCAATTGCGATGGCTGCCGGCCACGAGTTGGCGCCGGCCGCGATCGTTTTCGCGGTGATTGCTGCACTCAACGCACAAGCGTGGTATCGCCGCTCGTTCCGGCAAACGTATTCGGTGGAAACGGCCGAGCTGCTGTTTTCGCGAGGCGGGCGCGCCGTCACCGTCTTGGCGCTCGCTGTGGTCGCGTACCTTGCGATCAGCGGACACATCGGCGGGTCCGCCCTGCGACGCACCGGGTTGGGCTGGCATGGATCGCTGCAGGCGGCCATCGACGGCGTGACCGAAGAAACTCGCGACGCCTACGATGACAAGCCTTTCAACGTTTTCATCCCGCAGGGCGACGTGCTGATTTGGGCCGATCAGCGGGTCTTCGTCGACAGCCGCCTGGCTCTCTATCGCGGCAAGGGAGACGACGATCTGATCGAATTGCACCGGCGAATGAACAAAGCGCTAGCGATCCCGGCTTTGAAAGAGTCCGATCCGGCGAAACGAACCAAGGAGCTGGAAACGAAGCTCGACGAGAACCGGAAGGCCTGGCGACAAACCTTCGACGAATACGGCATCAGCCACGTGTTGGTCGATTTGTCGGAGCGAAACCCGGACAACTATGAATTGTTTTTGGCACTGATCAAGTTGCCGTCCGACTGGCAACAGACGCACATGGGCGCGATGTCCTCTGCCTTCTATCGCCGCGATCTCGCCGAGTCGGACCTCAAGAAGTTTCGCAGCGCGCACCTCGTCAATCCGATCGAAACGGCGTTTCGCACGGAGGCCGAAAAGCTTGAGGTCCGCGGAGAGTGGGCGCGCGCCAGGTCGTTTTACGACAAGTACCTCTCTTTGCCCAAGGACGATAAACCGAACGCCATTCGCAAAGCCGAACATTACGCGTTGCTGTTAAGAGCCGACGAGGCGGGCGAACTCGGCATGCTGCCGGAAGTAGCCGCCGCGGTCGCGTACCTGGCGATTCAAAACGCCAACGTCGGACTCTCGCAGAACCCGCAAGACCCTGACGGTTTTCGGGCCTTGGCCGCAGCGTACGAATACCTGGACAGGCTCGAATTCGCCGTCGCCCGCAGCCAGGGGGGACGATACAACCCGCAGCGCCGCTGGAGCCAGGCGATCGCCGCTTACAACCAAGCGGTGAAAATCGATCCGGACCACGGCGTCACGCATTTGATGTTGTACGCGTTCTACGCAAAAAGGCAGAAGCTCGACTTGGCGCTCCGCGAGCTGGAAGAGTACGAGCGGCTGACTTCCGGCCAGCGCGGATCTGGCGACATACAAGCGCGTCGCGCCGAACAGATCACGCGCGAGGGCGATGCGTTGCGATCGCGCAGGGACACGATTACCAATTGGGCCAACGACATGCTGGCTAAGAACGCCGATCGGCTGCAGATCTCGCAAGAGGCCGCCCGCAACGGGTTCGGACTTCTGGCCCGCGAGGTCCTCGAGAACGACACTCAGTACCTCAACCAGACGCCGCCCGCTCAACTGTTACAGGCGAGGCTGCTCATGGAAGCGGGAGAGCACGAGCGCGCCGTCGAAACGCTCGAACGCTTCGAGGGGCCGGCCACGCAATACGGCAATACCGACTGGCGCGTGCCGACCGCGCAGGCCTGGCTCGGCAACGGCGACTATGCACGGGCCCTCGACCTGCTGAACAAAGAGACCAAGGACATCGAAAAACGTTGTCTGACCGCCGTCCTTGGCTCGTTGCCGCTCATCACCCCGCCATTATCCGACGAGGCCAGGCCGGTCGACTATGCCTGGCCTCAAATTCAAGTTCGTGCGGCGGTCGCCTCGTTATTCCAATTGCCCGACCAGGCGGCTCAAGGCTTCTTCGAGATCGCCTTGTGCCACCTCGAAGCGGGGCAGCCCAAGCAAGCCTCCGAGGCGCTGCACAAGGTGCTGAAATCCGATCCCGAAACAAAGCTGCGCCCGCTGGCGGTCTTTTATTTGTTCCTGGCGGCCGAGGAACAAGTGGATGAGCTGCCGCCCTCCGAACGCATCCCGGTGACGGATATCTTTACGGAAGAGGCTGGAGCCGGCGACGTAAAGACCCCGATTGACGCACCCAAACCAGACGGGCCGACTGAGAAGTAGATCTATATCCAAGCCGACGGCTTGCCGTCGGTCCGACCGCAAGCGGTCGGCTTGGATAAGTCTTAGCGAGCCAGCGGCCGATATCGAATGCGGTGCGGCCGCGAACCGTCTTCGCCGAGCCTTGCGCGCCGCTGGATTTCGTACATCTTGTAGTTGCCCTCGAACCAGACGGCGCTGCTGTCGCCTTCGAACGCGAGAATGTGCGTCGCGACGCGGTCGAGAAACCATCGGTCGTGGCTGGTGACCATCACGCACCCGCCAAAGTCGCCCAGGGCCTCTTCCAGCGCCCGCAGCGTGTCGACGTCGAGATCGTTGGTTGGTTCGTCCAGTAATATCAGGTTGCCGCCCGAGCGCAGCAGCTTGGCCAGATGGACGCGGTTGCGTTCGCCGCCTGAGAGTTGCGACACCAGCTTCTGCTGGTCCGATCCCTTGAAGTTGAAGCGTCCGACGTAGCTGCGCGCGTGAATGCGCACGTCGCCGATGTCGAGCTGATCGTTTCCGCCGGAAATCTCCTCGTACACGGTTTTTTTCGGGTTTAGCGCATCGCGCGACTGATCGACGTAAGAGAGGTTGACCGTGTCGCCGATCCTCAAGACGCCGCCGTCGGGCTGCTCGAGTCCCATGATCATCTTGAACAAGGTGGTCTTGCCCGCTCCGTTGGGACCGATGACGCCGACGATCCCGCCGCGAGGCAGGTCGAAATTCAGATCGTCGTACAGCAGCGTGTTTCCGAAGGCCTTGGCAACGTGTTCGGCCCGCACGACCAGCTCGCCCAGCGGCGGGCCGGCGGCAATCTGGATGTCGGCGGCGTCCTCGCGCGCGTCGTACTTCGAGGCGACGAGTTGCTCATAGCGTTCGAGGCGGGCCTTGTTTTTTGTCGCGCGGGCTTTGGGCGACATGCGAACCCACTCGAGTTCGCGTTTGAGCGTCCGTTGGCGTTTCGACTCGCGTTTCTCCTCGACCACCAACCGCGCGTGCTTTTGTTCGAGCCACACCGAGTAGTTGCCCTCGAAGGGATAGCCGACGCCGCGGTCGAGTTCGAGAATCCACCCGGCCACGTTGTCGAGGAAATACCGGTCGTGCGTAATTGCCACCACGGTGCCGGCAAACTTCTCGAGAAACTGCTCGAGCCAACCGACCGATTCCGAGTCGAGATGATTGGTCGGCTCATCGAGCAGCAGCAGGTCGGGATTGCTCAAAAGGATTCGACACAAGGCGACGCGGCGCAATTCTCCGCCGGAAAGATTGGCGATCTTTGAATCGCCCGGCGGCAGCCGCATCGCGTCCATGGCGATTTCGAGCGACCGGTCGAGTTCCCAGAGATTGGCGGCGTCGATCTGATCCTGAACCTTCGCCTGCTCCTCAAGCAGGTCTTCCATTTCCTCCGGGGTGAGCTCTTCGCAGAGTTTGGCGTTGATGTCGTTGTATCGCTCGAGCACGGCCCGCGAATCGGCCACCGCGTCGGCAATGCATTCATCGACGGTCTGCTTGGGATCGAGACGCGGCTCTTGGGGGAAATAGCCGATCTTGATCCCCTTGGCGGGCCGGGCCGTTCCCATGAAGTCGGTCTCTTCGCCGGCCATGACGCGCAGCAGCGTGCTTTTTCCTGCGCCGTTGTTTCCCAGCACGCCAATCTTCGCGCCCGGAAAGAAGGCCAGCCAGATATTGCTGAGCACTTCTTTTTGCTCGTAGAGCTTGGTGAGAGCTTCGATCGTGAAAATGTACTGTTGAGCCATATCGTGAGACGCCTGTTTTCTATCGACCGTGTGTGATTTCAGCCGCACTGGGTTTGGAGGCCAATTGCTCCAGCATTTCGCGGAGAAATTGTGATGCTTTGACGTAAACCTGTTGTCGCAGGTTTTCTCGTGGTCCGGCGACGTTCAGCGTCCGAACGGATTCGTTTGCAATCCATTCGACCGCCGCGTCGGCACCCGCATTTTCGCCAAGGTCGACAACAAGGCAAGGCTTGCCCGCCTCGTCGGCCAGCGTTTTGGTCAACGCCGTTCCGCCGGTTGGCTTGCCAAGGGTCAAAATCAGGGTGCCGTCGGAATCCCGGACGTTCCATGCCGTCCGCTGCGAGTAGTCTTGAGCCGGCGTCTCGACGAGCAGGTAACGACTGTCGATGGGTCCGTCCGCTGCCAACCTCCCGCGCGGACACCAGCCCCCGCAGGCAATACCCCGTTCCAAAGCCACGTCGAGCGCGGCACGGTCCACGCCGGTTTGGCCCCCGGAAACAATCCGGCTTACGATCACTGAGCTCTCTCCTCACCCGTCGCCGCTTCTCGGTTCGGCGAGATTCTAGCGGAACGGTTCGTCTGGAACCACCCGCTATTCGCTGGCGGCCTGCCAAATCTGCGGTTACCGCCCCGGACGCCGGCGATTACAATCCCGCGACCATGGATGGATCGAATCACGGTGTACCGAAGCCACACCGCCGGCTCATCAATACCTGGCTGAAGCGGTCGAGAGACCTCGGCCGATTTGCGCCGCCGATCGCGGTCGACCGGTATGTTGTCGATGAGGCCGACCGCGGGCTCGCGGCCGAGTGGGGACAATTCATCCTGCTCAACGACGTCGTACTGGCCCTGCATCGCGACGGCACGGTCTCGCAAAGATTTCACGTTGTCAGCCTGCTATGGGGACAAGACGACCTCGCTGATTGGGACGAGGTGACGCGCGAGTTCGACCCACGATATTCGCTCGAAACAATCCTCCGTGCTCGCCTCCACTTCCCCGACGGTTCCACAACGGCAGCAATGCGCAGCACCTCGCATCCAGAGCGTCATTCGCGGCTCACTCGCCTCACGTTCTCGCCGTTGAGACCAGGAGTGATCGTGGAATTCGAAACGCAGTTCGACCGCTTCACCCCGTTTAGTGTCGCGCCCGGCCTCTGGGCCCAGTTGTTGTTGCAGGGAACGTTGCCGCGGCGTCGCTCGCGACTCACCGTTGCCGTCGCAAAACCGTTTCATGCGGACGTTCGGTGGCATCATTGCGACTGGCAGCCGCGTGAGTCCGACGAGTCGGAGTATTCGGTTTATTGTTGGGATTTGCAGGAGCTGTCCGGTGTTAAGCTCGACCCGTGGACGCCGCCGGTGCTCGACTTCTTGCCGTGGGTTGAAGTCTCGACCCTCGCATCGTGGCAGCCGATTGCGGACCATTATCGGGCGGAGCTCGATCCCGGTGCGGCGAGCTGCGATTCGTTGCGACAGCTCGCCGCAAGCTTGACGGCGGCCGACCGTTCACCCCGCGAGAAGGTGCTGTCGATCTATCGCCACGCTTCTCAAGACGTTCGTTACGGACGACACCCGCGCGACGTGGCACGTCCGGCTGCACGCAAGACGGGCGATATGCTCGCCGAGATGCGGGGCGATTGCCGCGACAAGTCGGCTTTCATGGTCTCGATGTTGCGGCAACTGAATATCCCGGCGGAGATTGCGGTGGTGCGGACTCGGCCGAACGGCATGGCCCCGGCGTGTCCCGCGCCCTGTTTCGATCATGCCGTCGTTCGGTCGCGACTCGATGGTGAAGAATTATGGCTCGATGCGGCAGGCGGCCCGTCGACGTTCGGGATGTTGCCATACAACGATCAAGGTGCCGCAGCGCTCATCTTGGATGACGGTCCGCCTCGTTTGACCGTCATCCCGGGCGCCGCTGCCGGACAACATCGCATCGAGCGATCCTGCACCGGACATCTTGACCGAGATGGGAGCTATGAATGTCGCGTGCAGGTCACCGCGGCGGGCGACCCGGCGCTGGCACTGCGTCGGCGGTTTCTCGGCGTCAGCAACGAAAATCGCGAGTGTCGGCTTGCGGAATCGATTGTCGACGAGTTTTCGAGCGCCCGGGTAACCGAGGCGAAGTTTGTGCAGCTCGACGACCTCACCGAGAACGTTTCGTACGAGTTCGCCCTGCGGTTGTCACAATGGGGGCGACGTGTCGACAACTTGCTGTTGCTGCGCTGCCCGTGGGTCGAGTCGTTCCCGTCAATCGCGCCGCTGGCGGCCACTTCTCGAACGCAGCCGATGTTGGCTCCGTCGGTATTGGCTGTTGTCGAATCGCACGAGATCCAGATCGCCGGCGAATTCACCCGGTGCGCGCTCCCGTCGCCGATCGCGGAAGAGTGCCCTTGGGGAAGCTATCGTTCGAGTATTGCGATCGACGGCTCGCGGCTGGTGTGTGAGCGGGAATTCCGACATGCGGGTGGAATCGTTCCCGCCGAGCGGTTTACCGACTACAAGCACTACTGCGAACAATGCCGCCGCGCGGACGATGCGGACATCGTATTCACACTCGCTTCAAACCGAGACGAATAAAGCTCTGGGGGCTCACTGCGTTCGACCCCAGGCACCCCGACGGGTCCGTCACTCCGCCACTTCCTGCCCGAACGGCAAGCGAATCTGCGGGTCCTTGGCCTTCAGCCAATCTTTGAAGAGCAAGCTCGGCTGGATGTCTCGATTGTTTTGGTACTTCTCGCTGTTGTACTCGGTGATGTCGCCTTCGACCGTGTGGTAGAAGATTTGACAAATCTCGACGTCCGCGTAAATGCGAACGGGCTGGACCGCGAACATCTCGAGCGTCCAATATCCACAGAAGCCGATGTCGCCGAAACCCGCCGTCACGTGCACGAACAGGCCGAGTCGCCCCACCGACGAGCGGCCCTCCAGCATGGGAACCAGGTTGTGCGTCTCGGTCCGCTCGACGGTGCGGCCCAGATAAAGCTGGTTGGGGTGCAGCACGAAGCCTTCCGGCGGAATTGCGTAACGCCGATAGCGGTGGGGCCGCCGCATGTCGAGCACGATCTCCTCGTACACCAGCAGCTCATCGTGCAAGCGGAGATTGTAGCTATTGGGATTGAGCCGACGCTCGTCGAACGGATCGATGACGACGTCGCCGCCCAAACGCGCCTTGATCTCGTTGCCGGTTAAGATCATTGTCGCATTTCACCCCGAGCCGCGGGGTGCCATGGCCACGGCTTTGCATGGCCATGTCTTCAAAGGCATGCCCACCCAAAGCGGTGGGCATGGCACCCACCGTTTTTGCTGGTCGGTCTACTAGCGCATTGCTGCTGTCGCGATGCTCACAAGGTAAGGTCTCAACAAGACGGTTGCAACGCTCGCCACAAAACACCGCGCATCACAACATCTCCAACGGGCGCGGCCCCGTCGGCGGCGGGAAAAGGCGGTCCAGTTCGGCAAGTTGCACCGCCGAGAGCGAATGGTCGAGCGCGCCCAGATTTTCTCTCAACCGATCGCGGCGGCTTGTCTTCGGAATGACAATCACGTCGTCATTGGCCAGCAGCCATGCCAACGCGACTTGCGCGGGCGTCATGTCATACCGTCGCGCAAAATCAATGAGCTTTAGGTTGCGAACAAGTTTGCCCTGCTCGACCGGCGAATAGGCCATGACAGGAATGGCGCGTTCGCGAAGCCACGGACGCAAGTCCCATTCGACGCCGCGGCGTGAAAGATTGTAGAGCAACTGGTTGGTGGCCACCTTCCGACCGGCGGGAATCGACGACAGCTCATGCATGTCGGCGAGATCGAGATTGCTGACGCCGTAATAGCGAATCTTGCCGGCGCGCTCGAGCGACGTAAAGGCCTCCATGGTTTCGGCGAGCGGAACGTCGCCACGCCAATGCAGCAAATAGAGGTCGAGCCGGTCGGTTTTCAGCCGCTTCAAGCTGCGCTCACACGCCGCGACAGCGCCGTCTCGGGTTGCGTTGTGCGGATAAACTTTGCTGACCAAAAAGACTTCGTCGCGCCGGTTCTCGATTGCTTCGCCAACAAGTTCCTCGGAGCGACCTTCGCCATACATTTCGGCGGTGTCGATCAGAGTGGCACCAAGATCGAGACCCAGTCGCAGCGTGGCGATCTCTTCCGCGCGAGTCGCAAGATCTTCGCCGATCTCCCAGGTCCCCATTCCAAAAGCCGGCACCTGTTCGCCCGACGGAAGTTTGACGGTCTTCATGCAGAGATCTTCCAGCTACCCACTGTCGTGCCCGCGAGTTGTTCCCAAAGCAATCGTAGGTAGACGTCAAGCGCTCGTCGAGCCAGTAAATGAACTGGACAGACAAGGATTCTCGAACGACAATTGAGGCAACTCAAAAGGATTATTATGCCATGCGATCCTTGATACTGGATCCAATTCTCGAAGCGCAGTTCCTTGCCGAGCGCAAGGCAACTGGCGCCGACCGGTACGACGAAGTCTGGGATGGCATATATAACGCCGTGCCAAAGGTAGACGACGAACATCAAGCACTTGTTACTGGCTTGAGTTCGACACTGTGCCAATCAGTAAGCTGGACAGCCCTGGGCGACGTCCGTGCTGGCACTAATGTGACGAACCGGACCGACAACTGGACCCAGAATTACCGATGTCCGGACGTTGCCGTCTTTTTGAGAAACACTCGAGCTGAAAATCGCGACACGCATTGGCTGGGCGGCCCCGACCTTGCCGTCGAAGTCATCAGCCGGCACGATCGTTCGCGTGAAAAGCTCGACTTCTATGCGAAAGTCGGCACGCGCGAGTTGCTGATCGTCGACCGGTATCCGTGGGCGTTGGAACTTTACCGCCTTGGTGCGGGAAAGCTCGAGTTGGTTGCCGTCTCGACACCCGGAGATCCGAAGGTGCTCGTCAGCCAAGTGGTGCCATTGTCGTGGCAAATTGTGCCGGGCAAGGACCGCCCTGGCATTGCTGTCACTCATGCCGATGGCAAGCAACAGTGGACGATCTAAGCCGTGTGTCCCGCGATAACTATTTCGCGCTGCCGTGGCCGCCGGCAATCTCCACCAGCGTGCGCAGCATGCAGCCGGTGGCTCCTCCTTCGCGGTGTGGCTTGTTGCCGGTGGCGAACGACGGGCCGGCGATGTCGAGGTGCACCCACGGCTTCTCGCCGACGAATTTCTCCAGGAATTTCGCCGCCGTGATGGCGCCCCCCCAGCGCGAACCGATGTTTTTACAGTCGGCCACGTCGCTTTTGAGCAGCTCGGCATATTCGGCGACCATCGGCATCTGCCAGGCCGATTCGCCGCAGGTCCGGGCAGCGTCCAGCAGCTTGTCGCACCACTGCTGATTGTTCGAGAACACGCCGGTCACTTCTTCACCCAGCGCGACGATGCAGGCTCCCGTAAGCGTGGCGAGATCGATCAGCCGGTCGGCTCCCTTGTCGACGGCATAGCTGAGGACGTCGGCCAGCACCAGGCGTCCCTCGGCGTCGGTGTTGAGCACCTCGATGGTCACGCCGTTGCGGGCGGTCAGCACGTCGCCCAGTTTGTAGGACGTTCCGCTCACCATGTTCTCGACAAGCCCCATGTAGCCAATCACGTTCACGGGCAGCTTAAGCCGGGCAATGGCGGTCATTGCCCCCAGTACAGTGGCGGCTCCCGCCATGTCGCACTTCATGGTGACCATGCTGTCGGTCAGTTTCAGAGAAAGCCCGCCGCTGTCGAACGTCACTCCCTTCCCGACGAGCGCCAGCGGTGCATCCTTTTTTCGGCCGCCGCGATATTCGAGGACGACGACGCGAGGCGGCCGCTGGCTTCCGCGGGCGACGGCCAGCAGCGACCCCATTCGTTCGTTTGCGAGATCGCGTTCGTTGAGCACCGTACACGCCAGCCCGCAGGCCTTTGCCTCTTTGCGCGCCCGCTCGGCAAAGCTTTCGGGGTAGATGTCATCGGGCGAGCGATTGACTAACTCGCGGGTGAGGTTGATCGCTTCGCCGAGAATTGTGCCGCGATCAATTCCCGCCTCGAGCCGCTTCTGCTCGGTTTTGTCGCCGACGAGGAGCGTCACGGTTTCGAGCGGGTGGTGGTCTGGCTTCGCCTTGTACAAATCCTGCCCGATGCCGCCGACAATGAATGCCGTTGCGATGGTTTGCCCGCATCGCTCGGCGCCCAGCGCGGTCAAGGTCGACTTGGCGATGCCGATGGCGGCAGTCTGGTCTGGTTTTGCCGAAATGGTTCGCGCCGCCGTGCGCATGGCCTTTTCGAAATCGGCAATCGTCAACTCCGACGACTTGCCCAACCCGACAAGCAGCAGCCGCTCCGCCGCAATTTCCGCAACGTCGAAGTCGGACAACTGGTCGCCACATTTCGCGTCGAAGTCGCTGCGCTCGCGCAGGCGGGCGATTTTTCCGCCAAGCAACTTGTCGAGTTCCGCGACTTCCTTCGGAAGCGCCTCGTCTTGCGCGACGCCAACAACAAGCCACGATGCTTTTGCCTTGTGCCAGGGCTGTTGGTCGATCTTAAACTGCATCGTTCACTTCCCTCCGCGTTGCCGATCGATTGTGCCAAAAACTTTTGACATTCGATACCAAGCAGGGCCGTAAGGCAAGCCGATCGGCATTCCGCATCAGCCATCCGCGGCAGTAAAGTACGCCGAAGTCACAAGCTGGAAAATGAAGGAAGAGGCCATTATCATCGCCGACTGGTCAGGCTGCCTGATTGAGTTGTGTCACATTTGTCAATTGTTTGCGGAAGCGCGTATTCATGCCCACCATCAAGTTTCTGAAAGAGAAAAAGTCCATCGACGTTCCCGCCGGCGCCAACTTGCGGAAAGAGGCGATGAAAGCCGGCGTCGAGGTCTATCCGGGAATCCACAAAGTGCTGCATTGCCCCGGCCTCGGCTTGTGCACGACCTGCACGATGCGCGTCAGAAAAGGGGTCGACAACGTCAGCAAGCAGGGCTTTTGGGAAAAGCTGAATATGATGAACTTCATCTTGCATCCGATTACGTTCGTCTCTCGCCTGGGTATCGAGAAGGAGTTGCGCCTGTCCTGCCAAACAAAAGTTAAAGGCGACATCGAAGTCGAGACGCAGCCGGAATTCAATTGGCACGGCGAGCGGTTTTGGGGCTAGCGGCCCGCCGCCTGGGCCTGGATGCCAGCCTCCACCCCCGCGGCCGACCAAAAAAGGGACGGAAAAAGTAGAATATCCCCTCCCTTATCTGCTTGGGACGACAGCAGTTCAAACGCATCAACGTTTTCCTATGGAGGGATGCGGAATCCAAAACCTGAAACTTTTAAAAAGCATCAAACCGGGAACGGGAAATGGGGACCGGCTCGTGTCGGCTGGAGAATTCGCAGCGACTGATTGTTCGGCAGCTTCGCGCATGGAAAGGCTCCGCAAGTGGTTCGGGAGGGAGCCGATTCAGTGGAACCATCATGTCGCGGGAAGCGGGCGATTCGGAAATGCGAAGCTCTTGCATCGCCGCAATGGAAAGCTGACGGCTGCGGGATCAGCGAGGAATTGGAATCACCAACTCATCCGCCATCCGCGCGGCCGGCGCGTTCGGAAGAAGACTGCATTGTAGCAAATTTGTTGAATCGAGTCAAAATGGCCAAAGCGAACCTAGCGCGGCCCCGCTTCGCTTGGCCGCAACCAACAAGAAAAAAGGCAATTTGAACAGGAGTCAACGGAGAGAACAGAGGAAGGAAGTGTTGCGGTCGGTTCGACAGCATTCGACCGTTTTTCTCCCCCGAAAAACGGTTCCTGACACGAATGGCACGTCCTGAACGCGCCCGGGCCACAATACCTTGTGCCAGGTTGTCCGCTCCAACCACTATCCCTTGTGGACACGCGACCTTCGGGAAGTGCCATTCGTTCCTGACACCTTTTCTCCCCCCTCTTTTCTCCCCCACCTTTTCTCCCCGCGGTGGGGTTGGAGATCTGATGCAACTCGGTTCGGCGAAAAAACTCGGCTTCCAATTTCCGGATTCTGGCGTCCATGCCGTCCCGAAACTTGCCACAAACTCCCCAGCAAGATCAATTCCGCCTTGGACCAATTATCCCCCGTCTTCGTCTCCAATCCAACGGCGCGTCATCTTCATCCGGGCGACATTTTTGAAAATTGAGACGTCCCCGTAGTTCGTGAACCCAATGTAGGAGATAGAAACGCGTTTCCCAATCCCTCAGCTTCGAATGCCAAGGAGGCAGTCGGGCCTCAAAACCACTTTTTCTCCGCCGCCCACCAAGGGCGCTGCCATAGTCCACCACTAGCATCGTCAATGCGCCGTTTGATTTCGGCTGCGTGCTTTTGCGTAACAACGTACGCTACAGACACCGCTATCAGAATCACGACCCCAACTGCGAACCACGGCGTCGTAATGAGCTTCGCAAACGAGAAGCGGTCGCCCAAGAAAGTTCTTTCTATTGCGCTGAAGGCCGCCACCGCCAACGAGATGCCTGCCAAAAGCGCGCCAATTATGACGACGTTGATCTGCCACTTCGCCACCTTGTGAAGATCTGTAATGAGCTGGTGGATATCTCGTCGCCAGTTCCCGCACGACGCACACTTAACGGCATCCGACGGTATAGGTCTGCGGCAAAACACACACGTTCCCGCTGCAGGCTGAGTTCTTGGGGAGACCTTCGCCGGAAGCGGTTGCTCGCCGGCGAACTCGTCCAGATCGTCGTCAGCCGGAGGTATCGGCGGCATCGCGGCCGGCAGGGGCTTCGGTCGGCTCGGCACCGGCGGTCCCGAGGGGTCCTTCGACCTTGGCGCTGGCGCCGATTGACGCGAGGCCGTCGCGCCTTCTATGAGCTGGTTCTGACTGGGCTGCGAAATCGTATCGGCAGAAACCGTGAACGCCTCTCCGCAGGCGGGGCATTTCACGCGTTTGTTGGCGTATTCGTCTTTTGCGCGAATCTCGTGCGAGCAGCTTGGACAGCGAGCGGTGATCGACATTCCACGGCCCCTTGTGCTGGAATTTAACGGAACCTCGCCAGTATATCAGCTCGGAACCAGTCTGGCGCCGTAGAAAACAGCGTGCAACGCAAGAGTGTCGACTCGCGTTTTAGATCGTTTGAGAGATAGCCCGCAATCACTAAAAACAGAAAAGAACAGAAAAAGAACAGAAAAGGTGTCAGGAACCGTTTGTCGGCATTTTGGGTCGGCCTTGCGGACGGAGTGTCGATTCCAGCCCCAATCGACGCACGGCCCGCTCGCTCCACGACGCGTCGCCGAAGGGACTGCCGCGTCGCACGCTCCGGCGCAGCGCCGCCAACTCGGACTCCGTCTGCGGGGCGTTGACATGATCGACCCAGTTCGGCTTTCGCGGCAGAGGCCACGCGGCGAGCAGCTGATTGTCTTCGGCGGAGCCGCGCAGCCAGCGATAAAGACTCCCCCAACGCCACTGCTGCGCCCGCCGCGCCAAATTCGCTCGCAAGGCGTTTCGCTCGACGTAACGCGCCACCGTGTAAAAATGCGCGTCTTCCTGAATCGGGAACGACTTGAAACGGCCCTGATAAACGTGGCCCGAGCCCGTCGAATGGCGATGGGCGTGCCAACGTTGCGTGTGCGTCAAGGTCAACCAACCGATGAACCGCGACAACTCGCCGTCCTCACGCGGCCAGACCACGAGATGCCAATGGTTGGGCATCAGGCAGTAGGCGAGCAGCCGCGTTTGACTCCGCTCGACAGCTTGCAACAGGAC
>JBBDVZ010000329.1:11336-16071 GCA_040903115.1 Planctomycetaceae bacterium | reverse complement strand
GCCGAAGACCGGCGGGTTCAACCCGCCGGCTCGTTTTGTCGTGTTCGTGTCGTCGCGGTCTTGAGGAACCTCGCATCAAACGCATTGCGATTCTGTTCGAGTACGCGACTCTCAACGGCGGCGAGAATTCGATGCTGGCCGCCGCCGAAGTTCTTCGTGGAGGCGACTTCGAGTTCGTCTTTCTGGCCCCCACACACGGTCGCCTTGCCGAGGTCTTGCGAGCAAACGGCTACCAACATTTGCCGCTCGAATTGCACAATGCCACCGGCGAGCGCACGCCACAAGATCAGGCGCGTGCGCTTGTGGCTGGCGCCGTCACAGCTTGCTCGCCCGATTTGTTGCACGCCAACAGTCTGTCGATGGGGCGGCTGACCGGTGCGATTTCGCGCGATGTCGTAATTCCTTGCGTGGCGCATCTGCGCGATATCGTCGGCTTGAGCCGCGCTGCCGTCGACGATTTGAGCGGCAATCGGCTATTGCTGGCCGTGTCGCGCGCGACGCGCGACTTCCACGTCGGCCAAGGCCTCGACGCCGACCGCGTGCGCGTGTTGTACAACGGCGTCGATTGCCGCCGATTTCACCCGCGCCCGCGCACCGGTGCATTGATGACCGAACTGGGTTTGCCGGACTCTGCGTTTTTGATTGCCAACATCGGACAAATTGGGCTGCGAAAAGGGCAGGACGTTCTCGCCGAGGCGGCTTGCCTGTTGGCGGCGCAACTTCCCGAGAGCCACTACCTGCTCATCGGCGAGCGAAATTCACAAAAGCCCGAAAGCGTCGAGTTCGAAGCTCGCGTGATCGAGCGATTTCACGCCGGCGGATTGGGCGATCGGTTGCGCTCGCTGGGTTATCGCGACGACGTTCCGCGGCTGCTCAACGAGATTGACCTGCTCGTGCACTGCGCCCATCAGGAGCCGCTCGGTCGCGTGCTGCTCGAAGCGGCGGCGTCGGGCACGCCGATTGTTGCGACCGACGTCGGCGGAACGCGTGAGATTCTAGCCGACGGCCAATCGGCCCGCCTCGTGCCTGCCGGAAATGTTCGAGCGCTGGCGGATGCGCTCGCCGAGCTGCACGACAATCCGGGAAAACGGCAATCGTTCGCCACCGTAGCGCGGCAACGCGTGTCGGTCGACTTCTCCATTGAACACGCGGCACAAAACCTGGCCGGCGTGTGGCAGGAAGTTATCTCATCGCAGTAGCTAGCACGCAACCAGCCTGGTTCCCAAGCTCTGCTTGGGAACCCACTGTCTCGAAGCTCTGCTTCGAGTGTAGTCTATGACGGTCAGTGCGCGTTCAGTGCAATCACGATGCGAAGCGGAGTTTCGCGAAAATGCGTTCCCAAGCAGAGCTTGGGAACGAGAGGAAATTGCCTAGCAGCGAGAACACGTCTCGTTTTATCCCATCCCCCCGCCGCGGGGGAGGGTTAGGGTGGGGGGGGAAGCGTCGCCACGCACTCTATCGAGACAACTGCGCACCATTCGGGTTTAGCCGCGTGCCTACGGGACAAACACATGCCCGCGCAAAGCCGTGGGCATGGCACCCACCCACGCTTTCACCGCGACGGTTGCTCACCGTTCGAGTCACGTCGTTCTTCCCGATGGAATTCTTCCCAGCGCTGCCAGGCGTAGCTCCATTCCATCCACATCCGCATCACGCTCCAGAGCATGCGCATGCGGGAGAGGTGCTGGGGCGAAAGCTGCTTGTGATGCTCGAGCGAGTCGCGCGTGGCATCAGCCAGGCCCCAGCGGCTGCCGAGCACGCGGCAAATCGACTCGGCCGACAGGTCGTTTTCCGCGTCGCGGTCGATGCAGCCGGCCGCCTCCGCCATCACAAACAGCTCGAAAAGCTGTCCGTGAAAGGGTTCGACCTCGAGCGGCTTGGTGGCCGCTTCGGCGTCGTGAATCAGGCCTTCGATGCGGTTCACAATCGTCTCGGCCAGCGACTGATCGACCGCAGCATTTTTCTGCATAACCACGTAAACTTTCCGGCGAATGGGTTTTTTGGTTTATCCAAGCCGACCGCTTGCGGTCGGAACGACGGCGAAGCCGTCGGCTTGGATAAGACGCGCGAACAACGCTGATTTCCGACCAGCAGCGATTCTATCTTGCTCCCCTCTCGCGATTCAATTATCACACCGCTGGGCAACCGGACTGGCCCGGAGGCATGGATGGATTATTTGCGCGAGAGCCTCGGTTTCAAAGTGCGCAAGGTGGGGCGCTATTTGCGCCTGTATGGTCCGTTGCGCACGTGGGCCAAGGTGCAGGCACAACGCCATCAACGGCGAACGTTCGACCGCTTGCCTCCCCGGCGCGAACCCTCCGCGAACCAGACAGTCGCATTGATCGGCTGCGGCAACTACCAGTTCTCAACGATCGCCTACTATTTGAACATGTCGTTTGGCCGCGTGATCGCCGGTTGCATGGACCGCAACGTCGACCGTGCGGCCTCGCTCAGCCGGCATTACAGCATTCCGTTTTACACGACCGACGCGTCCGAGCTGCTCGACCGCGAGCAGGTTCGCCTGGTCTACATCGCGTCGAACCACGCCTCGCACGCCGAGTACGCCAGCGAAGCGCTCGCGCGTGGCAAAGACGTTTACATCGAGAAGCCGCACGTTGTCAGCGTCGATCAGCTCGACCGGTTGACGGCGGCGATGAAGCGGTCGCCGGGGCGCGTGTACCTGGGCTTCAACCGTCCGGGCAGCCGGCTCGGGCGAATTGCCCGCGAGTATCTCTCCGCCGAAAGCGGACCCGGCATGTACAACTGGTTCGTGGCGGGCCACCAGATCGATCCCGACCACTGGTACTTCCGGCCGGAAGAAGGAGGCCGCGTGCTTGGCAATCTTTGCCATTGGACCGACTTCCTGCTCTCGCTCGTGCCTTACTCGGCTTTTCCGGTGCGGATCGTGCCAACGCGCACCAGCAAGAGCGACTGCGACATTGCGGTCACGTACACGTTCGGCGAGGGATCGATCGGCGCGATCACGTTTTCGGCCAAGGGTCACACGTTCGAGGGGGTCAAGGAACGCTTCAGCGCCCACAAAGGCAACGTGCTGCTCGCGCTCGATGACTTTCAGAGGCTGCAAGTCGAAGTGATTGACCGGAAGCGCGTCTATCGCAATTTGTTCCGCGACCACGGCCACCAGACCAACATCGTGGGCGCGTACGAGAACTCGACACAGCAGGGCCGATACGATCGCGACGAACGATTGGCGTACATCGCCAACACGGCATTGCTGTTTCTAAAAACCAAGCAAGCCCTTGATGAGAACCGCGAAATCACCGTCGAGTCATTTGCCCGGCCGAAGGCAATCACCAAAGCGGGCTGACGATTTAACGCCGAGCTGTCGACGACGCGGAGACGCAAGAAATTGACCACGGATGGCTCGGATGGCCACGGATGAAAATGCAGAAGAAATGCATCCACAGATTTCGCAGATTTCACCGATTGAATTCATTGATGACGAGACCAGGAAACAGGAAAGCATTGACGGAAATTTCCTGCATTCTTGCCTTCCTTAGCGGCATCCCTTCATCGGTGCCATCGGTGCCATCCGTGGTAAAAGAATTCCTGGCTTTATGGTCTCACGATAAACATGATAGAATTGATCACGTCCCATTTCGGAGGTCGTGATGTCTGCATCCAGCGATGACATTTTGAAGGCCGCATTGCAGCTTTCCGAGCAAGACCGACTTGAAATTGCGAGTCGATTGCTTGAGACCGTACCGGAAGAGCCTCCTGGATTGTCTGCTGATTCACCCGAATTCTTCGCGGAATTGGAACGGCGTTCGGGGCGGTGGGAGGACGCTATTCCTTGGGAGGAAGTGAAAGACAAATTGCGGAAATCTCCGTGATTGCACTGCGATTTCACCCGCTGGCTACGGCAGAATTTCGCGAGGCTCGAGCTTGGTACGAGGAGCGAGATCGTAGAGCTGCCGATCGTTTCACTGATGCCGTGCAGGCGGCATTGCAACAGATTCGCAACGATCCACAATCGCACCCAATCGCCTGGAAGTGGTTTCGCTCGGTCACCGTCAGCCGCTTTCCCTACCGCATTTTTTTCGAGCAGCTTGACGCGACCTGAATTCTGATCGTCGCTGTTTCGCACACGAGCCGTCGCCCGTATTATTGGCGAAACCGTAGCTGAAGGCCCTTGCGCTCGCGAACCGGTGATTGACAGAGGCCATCGCTGCGGTTACCTTATAGGTGCTAAGTCCGTAGCAGTATTGCGTTCGTAATTCACCACCGTGTTGCCAGCCATTTTTCAGCAACCCTGCGAGGGCCAATGTCTTCCAACTCGCATGTTCACCTCACTCGCCGCGAACGTCAGATCATGGACGTTCTGTATCGACTTGGCGAGGCGACGGTCGCGAAGGTCCTGGAGAATCTGCCCGATCCTCCCAGTTATTCGGCCGTGCGCGCGATGATGCGGCTCTTGGAAGAAAAGGGACACGTCAAGCACCAACAGCGGGGCGTTCGGTACATCTACGTGCCGACCCGGTCGCGCGAAAAGGCACGGCGCTCGGCGCTCAATCATTTGGTGAGCACATTTTTCGACGGATCGGCCGAGCTGGCCGTCGCCGCACTGCTCGACATGTCCGATCGCGAACTCACCGACGGCGAGCTTCAGCGCTTGGCGCGGATGATTGAGGAAGCGCGCGAGTCGACGCCACCAAATGCAACTTTGAATTCCCGGGCACCCTCCCATTGACAGGCGAGGGGGGGGGGGGGGGGG
>JBBDVZ010000329.1:0-11326 GCA_040903115.1 Planctomycetaceae bacterium | reverse complement strand
CCCCCCCCCCCCCCCCCCCCCCCGAAAACATTAGACAAATTCGCCGTACTTACGACTCAGACTCTTGCGCGCGGGCGCTCGACTCACATCAAATTCGTGATGCGGGACAGACGGCACGCTTTGAGAAGGCTTGCGTCATGCATGGACGTCGGTCGTTCAGCTTGTTTGTCCTGCTGTCGCTGACAGTGATCTCGGCGATGATTTCACCCGCGCGCGGGGCGGACGATACAAGCGCGAAATCGCCCGAACCGCAGCCAGTCGCCGGCGCCAACGCGCCCGCCGATGCCGCCGCGCTGACCGCCAAGATCGACGAATACATTGCGGCCGCGTGGCAGAAAAACGGCGTCGAGCCCGCGCCCCTGGCCGACGATGCGGAGTTCTTGCGACGCACGTATCTGAATCTGGCGGGCAAAATTCCCCCGGTGTTCGAAGTCCGCAAGTTTTTGGCCGATCCTTCGCCCGACAAGCGGCAGCGGCTGGTCGATGACCTGTTGGAATCTCCCGCGTTCATCGGCCATCTCACGAACGTGTACCGTTCGACGATGCTGCCCGAAGCGGACAGCGACTTTCAACTGCAGGGTTTGGTGCCGGGCTTCGAGGCATGGCTGCGCGAGCGACTGCTGGCGAACGTCGGTTATGACAAGCTGGTGCGCGAGCTGCTGACTGCCGAAATCGCGGGCAGTATGTACGGTCGGCAGACAATGACCGCCAATTCCGGGCCGATCGCCTTCTTTCGCGCCAAGGACGTCAAGCCGGAAAACCTGGCGGCGGGCACCAGCAGGCTGTTTCTGGGCGTGCGACTCGAGTGCGCCCAGTGTCACAACCACCCATTCGCCAAGTGGAAGCAGGAAGAGTTTTGGAGCCTGGCCGCATTCTACGCGGGCCTCGAAGGCGATCGCTTCGGAGAAATCAAGGATACCAATCGCCACGACCTGAAGATTCCCGAGACGGAAACGGCGGTCGAGGCCACATTCCTGGGCGGACAAGCGCCTACCTGGAACTCGGAGAAATTCTCGCGCCGCGTATTGGCCGATTGGCTGACGAGCGCCGAGAATCCATACTTCGCGCGAGCGGCTGCCAATCGCGTCTGGGCGCAGTTGATGGGCATCGGCATCGTCATGCCGATCGACGACTTCGACGAGAGCAATCCCCCCAGTCATCCCGAGCTGTTGGACGAGATGGCTCATCGCTTTGCCGCGGCCGGGTTCGACGTCAAGTTTCTCATCCGCGCCATCACGGCGACCAAGGTCTACCAGCTTACCAGTCGGCAGACGCACGCCAGCCAGGAAAACCCGCGGCTGTTTGGGTGCATGTCGGTGAAAGGGCTGACGTCCGACCAGTTGTTCGAAAGTCTCGCCCAGGCGACCGGCTTTTACGACAACATTGACTTCAACAACCCCAGGTTGTTTTTTGGCGACGAGTCGCCGCGCACGGTGATTCGGCAGCTCTTCAGCAACACCGATGCCTCGCCGACCGAGGCGCAAACCACCATCTTGCAGGCGCTGGCGTTGATGAACGGCCGGTTTGTCTCCAACCAGACCGATCCCGTTGGAAGTTTCACGCTGTCAGCGGTCGCCGATTCGCCGTTTCTCGATACCGCGGGGCGGATTGAGGCCCTGTACCTGGCCGCCCTGAGCCGCCCGCCTCGTGACGATGAACGCGATCGCATGGTGGCCTACGTCGAGTCGCACACGACGGCAACGACCGACAGCGATGAGAAAGCGATCGGCAAGGCGATCCGCGCGCTCTTGCCGGACCCGACGACAAACACCGAAAGTCCCCAAGCCTCCGCGTTGGGAGACGTCTTCTGGGCACTACTGAACTCGAGCGAGTTTCTGTTGAATCATTAGAAGTTAAGAATACATCCACAGATTTCGCAGATGACGCAGATTAAGATTTGTTTATGAGGAGACCAGGAAGCCAGGAGTTCACTTTCGGCCGCATTTTCCTGGCTTCCTGGTCTCCTTATTAAAAATCTGCGTCATCTGCGAAATCTGTGGATACTCTTCTCTTCTCTGCGTTCTCAGTGCACCAGGAGTAGTTCTCATGTTTGCATTTTCTCGCCGAGACTGGCTGTGTTTGACGACCGCCGCTTTTGCCGGCGCTTCGATGTCGGGTTGGTTTCCGGCACTGGCGGCTCAGGCAGCCGCCACCGGTGTACGACGCCGGTCGTGCATTCTGCTGTGGATGTCGGGCGGACCCAGCCAGATGGATACCTTCGATTTGAAGCCCGGGCACGCCAACGGCGGTCCCTTCAAGGCGATCGACACGTCGGTGGCGGGCATGCAGATCAGCGAGCATTTGCCGCAGTTGGCCAAGTGGATGGACCAGTGCGCGATCATTCGCTCGCTCAGCACCAGCGAGGGCGATCACGGGCGCGCGACGTACCTCATGCGCACCGGCTACCGTCCGCAGGGGCCGATTCAGTATCCGGGCCTGGGTTCGCTGTTGTCGAAGGAACTCGCGCGGGACGACCTCGAGCTGCCCAACTACATCAGCATCGCCCCGTATTATTTTTTGGCGCCGACCGCCTACGGTCCCGGCTTTTTGGGACCCCGTCACGCCCCGATGATTGTCGGCAACATTCGCCCCGGCAATCAGCCGGCAAGCGGCGATCCCTATGGACCGTCGCTGCGCGTCGAGAACCTCGATCGCCCCGCCGAAGTGCAGCCCGCGCAGGCCGAAGCGCGCTTGGAATTGCTGGCAGGCCTCGATCAGGACTTCCGCGCGGAGCGCCCGGGTGTGCCGACCGGCAGCCACAAGTCGGCCTACGATTCGGCGATCCGCATGATGCGCTCCAACGCGGCCAAGGCGTTCGATCTCGACGACGAGCAGGCGGCCCTGCGCGAGCGATACGGCAAGAACCAGTTCGGCCAGGGTTGCCTTTTGGCGCGCCGGCTGATCGAGCGTGGCGTGCCGTTTGTCGAAGTCTCGCTGAACGGGCAGGGCGAGCAGCCGATTTTCGGCTGGGACACGCACCTGAACAACTTCGCCATCGTCAAGGGACTGTCCGGCGTGCTCGATCCCGCCTGGTCGACTTTGATGGAGGACCTCGAGTCGCGCGGGTTGCTCGAAACGACGACGATCATCTGGATGGGAGAGTTCGGACGCACGCCGAAAATCGGCGATAACGCGGGGCGCGATCATTTTCCGGCGGCGTGGTCGACGGTCTTGGCAGGCGGCGGCATCAAGGGAGGCCGGGTGATCGGCAAGACCTCGCCCGACGGCATGAAAGTCGACGATCGGCCCGTCTCAGTCGGCGACTACATGGCGACCATCGTCCGCGCTTTGGGCCTCGATCCTATGAAGCAAAACATGTCGAACCTGGGTCGTCCCATCCGCCTGGCCGACCCCAAGGCCAAGCCGATTTCGGAAATCATCGCATGAGGCCACGTTTCCTGGTTCCCAAGCTCCGCTTGGGAACCCCCTTTGTCGAAGCTCTGCTTCGAGTCAACGACTCGCGAAGCGGAGCTTCGAGGCAGTGCGTTCCCAAGCGGAGCTTGGGAACGAGGATCGCAGGTTGTTGCGCACTATTGATTGCCGCCGCGCCGTTTGCGAATGCCGATGAACCGGTGGTCGCCCCTAAACCGGCTCGCCGTACCGCGGGAATCGTTGACGGTGATGCTCAGGACCTGGTGTATGCCGCGAAAGGGGGGCCGATCTTTATTCGACTGCATATCCAAGTCGACGGTCGCGGGTTTCGCAGCTTGCAGGACGAATTCACCGCTGACTTGTTCCATCAGCTCGACGGCGACAAAAACGGAATGCTCGACGAGAACGAGGCGAAGCAGATTCCGCCCCCCGGGCAACTCTCGTCGACGGGCAATGGCGGGCCGCTGTTCGCTCAGCCGATCGATCGCAGCCCGAAGGACGGCAACGTCTCGCTCGAAGAGTTGAAGCAATATGTTCGCGAGTCCGCCTCAAGTCCGTTCGAGATTGTCAGCATTGCCGCGCAATCCACGGAGCGGGTTGATCTGTTTGCGAAACTCGATCTCGACGGCGACGGCGCGCTGAGTGCGGCGGAGGTCGAAACGGCACGCCAAGCCCTCTGGAAGCTCGATGCGAACGACGATGAAACGCTCACGTCGACGGAACTTGCACTGGGCCGCGCCGGCGGGGAGACGGCCGCCGTTCGCAAATCGGAGAGCAACGTGAGAAATGTCTCACTCCTGTTGCTTCCCGTCGAAGAAAATGCGACGACCGATGCGACGATCCGCCGGCTGATTTCGATTTATGACACGTTTTCGGCGGACAAACAAACCGGCTACTTGTCCAAGGACGCGCGTTTGACGATCGAAGAAATCGGCGTGGAAAAATCGGCCTTCGAGGCGTTCGACGCCAATGCCGACGGCAAGCTGGAGCGGTTGGAGCTCAAGGCCGTCTTCGCAAAAGCCACGCCGCAGGTTGAGTTATTGGTACAGATCGACGGCGCGCATGACGGGCGGGCGACTTTCCAAATGCTCTCTTCTCCCGCCGCGGGCGCCAATTCCGTCGTGAGTGCGCGAACCGACGTCGCGCAGGGGCTCGTCTTGCAGCTGGGTGAAATGTCGCTCGACCTCGACGCCAAAGAGCGCGACGCCGCGCGGATCGATCTTGTGGCGTTGTACACGCACGGCTTTTCGCGAGCCGACCGCGACAAAAACGGTTACCTGGTGCTCGACGAATTCCGATCGCTGGGCATTCCGCCGCAGGCGTTCCGCGCCATGGACCGCGACAAGGACGAGAAGGTTTTTCAGGATGAGCTGATCGACTTCGTCAAGCGGCAACTGCTGTTGGCACGAAGCCGCGTCACGATGAACGTCTCCAGCCAAAACAAAACGATCTTCGAAGTCATCGACACCAATCGCAACCTGCGTTTGAGCGTGCGCGAATTTCAGACCATTGCCGATCGGCTGAGCTCGTGGGACGTGAACGGCGACGGCCGCGTCGAAGCGATGGAGTTTCCGCACGGGTTGCAAGTGGCCTTCGCCGTCGGCGAGCCGGCAATCTTCTCGCAATTGCCCATCACCGACGCTTTCGAGTCGATGGGGCCGAGACGCATGGGAATTGCATTGACGTGGTTTGCCCGCATGGACCGCAACCGCGACGGCGACATCTCCCGCCGCGAATTCCTCGGCCCGCTTAACGCTTTCGACAAGCTCGACGGCAACCACGACGGGTTGATCAGCCAAGCTGAGGCGGACGGTGCGAAATGATCGAAATCCGAAGCACGAATGACGAAGAGAAGAGATTTACCACAAAGACACAAAGGACACAAAAATTTCAAAATGAAGGCCACGACAACTCGGCATGCTTCCTGCCGATAACAGATGCATTGGGCTTCTTAATCTTCGTGCTCTTTGTGTCTTTGTGGTAAACATAAAATCCCTCGGCGAGTAACCCGCGTTTCGTTAGTGCTTCGCGCTTCGGATTTGTTGGTTCCCAAGCTCTGCTTGGGAACCCCCTTGCTTGAAGCTCTGCTTCGAGTCAACGTCTCGCGAAGCGGAGCTTCGAGAGAGTGCGTTCCCAAGCAGAGCTTGGGAACGAGAAATTCAAAGAAACTCCCCGAGCTCGCGCAGTAGCCGGTCGACTTCTTCCGGGGTGTTGTAGTGCATCAGCCCGACGCGCAGTGTTCCGAGCGGTTCGAGGTGCATGGCTTCGGTGAAGGGCAGGGCGTAGTGGCTGCCGGCCCAGACGAAGATGCCGCGTTCGGCGAGTCGGGTCGCGATTTCCGCGGGGCTCCGCTGGGCGTGCGTGAACGAAACGGTCGGGACGCGCTCGTGCAGACGTTGCGGATCGGTGATTCCCCAAATGCGGATGCCGGGAAGCTGCTGCAGGCCCACAATCAGATGTGTCGCCAGGCTGCGCTCGTACGTGGAAATCCAGCGGAACGCCGCTTCGATGGCGCTACGACGGTTCGTTGCGTTCGAATCGATGCGGCGGCCGATGCCCGCGAGATATTCGACGGCGGCTGCTGCGCCGGCGATGCCTTCGTGGTTTTGCGTGCCGGTCATCCATTTGTGCGGAAGATCGTTCGGGGCGACGCGGAGCTTGTCGGGTTCGAGCGATTCGAGCCTGTCGCGCTTGCCGTAAAGCACGCCGACGTGCGGGCCGAAAAACTTGTACGCCGAGCATGCCAGGAATTCGCAGCCGATTTGCTTGACGTCGATCAGTCCGTGGGGCGCGAAATGGACCGCGTCGATGAAGACGTCGGCGCCGACTTCGTGGGCCGCGGCGGTCATCTCAGCCACGGGGTGGATCGTGCCCGTCAGGTTCGAGGCATAACCCACGGCGACGAGCCGCGTACGGGGCGATAACTTTGCGCGGAAATCATCGAGGTCGAGAGTGCTGCCATCTTTGTGGACGGCGATGCGGCGGATGACGGCGCCCGCCTGTTTCGCTGCCAGCATCCACGGGGTGACGTTGGCTTCGTGGTCCATGTCGCTGACGATGACTTCGTCGCCGGGTCGCCACGTGCGTCCCAGCGCGCGGCTCACGGCCAGCGCAATCGTCGTTGTGTTCGCGCCGAAGACGATGCAATCGGGGTCGCCAGCGCCGAGCAGATCGGCCAGTGCACAATGGGCCTCGTGCAGGATAGCGTCGCTGCGCTGGCTCGTATCGAACACCCCGCCGTGGTTGGCGTTGGATTCGAGGAGATAACGGGAAACGGCTTCGGCGACGGCGGCAGGGACCTGGCTGCCCGCAGGGCCGTCGACGTAAACGACGGGCCGGCCGTTCAGAGTGCGCAACAGCGCAGGAAATTGGCTGCGGATGTCGGAGACATCGGACATGGAAGAAAATTCAAAGCACGAAATCCGAATGTCTAAAGAAGCACAAATGACCTAAGCACGAATGAATGCAGTATCTTTCGTTAGTGCTTCGTGCTTCGGATTTCCTTCGTCATTAGTGTTTCGTGCTTCCGACTTCCTTCTTATTCGTCGGACCCTTTGGCGGTCTCCAGCCCGGGGACCTTGATCGACGTGATGCGCACGGTCGTGTATTTCTGCCGGTGACCGGTATGTCGGCGGTAGTTTTTACGCCGGCGCATTTTCTGAACCTCGATCTTCTCGCCTTTGTGCACCGGGTTGATCACCTGTGCTTCGACGAGCGCTCCGTTGATGACCGGCTTTCCCACCGTGCTGGCCCCGCCGCCGTTTGCCAATAGCACCCGGTCGAAAGCGACGGTGTCGCCCTTGGCGACGTCGGCGCAAAGATCGACATTGAACGTATCGCCCTCGCGGACGCAAAATTGACGGTTTCCATTTTCAATGACTGCAAACATCGCTGCGGTTCTCTTTCTGCGTCGTTGATCCTGCCCAAAAGTGAACGTTGGATTCTAAAGGGAAAGCCGTGCGAACGGAAGCGAGCGGGCCGAAGAAAGCCCTAAGCACGAATGTCGAAGGAAGGCCCAAAGCTCGAAGCAACGAGCCGGCGGGTTTATCCCGCCGGTCTTCGGCCTTTGCCCTTTCGCACGCCAAAAAGACCGCGGGGTTAAACCCCGCGGCTCAAAGGTCGATCCGGAATTTCGTGCTTCGGATTTCCTTTGACTTCGGCGAGCTCAGTCGAGCCGTCATTCGTGCTTCGGGCTTTACCCCGAGCAACAGGCTTTTGCGGGTCGATTCGCGTGGGTCGAGGACCGTGGGGTTAAACCCCACGGCTCAGGCCCAGGGGTAGTGGGACTTTCAGTTCGGCGCCAATGTCGTCGGTACAGCGGAGGCGCAGGTGCTCGGGGCCGACGTCGGTCCGGGCGTTGATGTTCACGACCAGGTTGCAGCGCTGTTCGAGCTCGGTGATTTCCCGGCGCTTGCGGTTGTTGAGGTAGTTGCCCACCCGCTCGTGAATTTCGACGCTGATGTTGCGGATCCGCTCGTCGCTGGCGGTGGTCAGCAGCGTCCGCATGACTTCGATGGCCATACTCTCGGCGGTCTTCACCTGCCCGGTGCTGCTGCAGCAGGGGCAATCTTCGTAGATGCTTCGCCGCAGCGACGGCCGGATGCGCTGGCGGGTCATTTCAATCAAGCCGAAGGGACTGATCCGCAGCACCTTGGTGCGGGCGCGGTCGCGGCGGACGGCGTCGCGGACGGCCCGCTCGACGGCGCGGCGGTGCCGCTCCTCGCGCATGTCGATAAAGTCGTTGACGATCACGCCGCCCAAGTCGCGCAGGCGGATTTGGCGGCTGATTTCTTCGGCGGCGCGCAGGTTGACCTGAAACGCGGTTTCTTCGGCATTATCGTCGGCGCGGAAGTTGCCGCTGTTGACGTCGATGGCGACGAGGGCCTCGGTCTGGTCGATGACAATCGAGCCGCCCCCTTTGAGCGGCACGTGCCGCGCCTGAATGCGCGAGATTTCGTTTTCGATGTTGTACTTGTGGAAGATCGGTTCCTTGCTCTCGTATTTCTTAACGCGGTTGACCTGCCGGGGCATCACGATCCGCATGAACTCGCGGGCGCGCTGGAATGCCGATTCTTCATCGATCCACACGCCGTCGATCTCGCTGTTGTAAATGTCGCGGATCGTGCGGATGATCATGTCGCTTTCTTCGTAGATGTCGACCGGTGCGGGAGACTTCTTAATTCGGCGAACGATCGTCCGCCACAGCCGCAGCAGGTAATTCAGGTCGCGCTGCAGGTCTTTCTTGGTGCGATCGATGCCCGCCGTGCGAATGATGAACCCGAGGCCCGAGGGGGGCTGAAGCTCATTCAGGCTGGCGCGCAGCTTGCGGCGAATTTCTTCGTCATCGATTTTGCGGCTGACGCCGACGCGCTGCAGGCCGGGCATCAGCACGAGATAGCGGCCGGGAATGCTGATGTAGGTGGAAAGCGTCGGGCCCTTGGTCCCGATGCCTTCCTTAATCACCTGGACCAGCACCTCGCTGCCGCGCTTGAAGATCTGCTGGATCGGCGGCTTGTTGCGAACGCTGCGCTCGTTGAAGCGGCGGGGAGGCCGGCGTTTGGGCGAGCCGCCGCCCTCTTCGGGGGGTTCGTCGTCCTCCGGCGGGCGGCCGTTGGGCTGCAGATGCTTGTAGTACTCGTACTCGACGTCGCTGACGTGCAGGAAGCCGTTGCGTCCGACGCCGAAGTCGACAAACGCCGCCTGGATGCTGGGCTCCAGGTTGACGACCTTGCCCTTATAGATGTTTCCGACAAAGTTCTCGTGGCTGGTGCGTTCGACATACAGCTCTTCGAGGATGCCGTCTTCGATGATGGCGATGCGGCTTTCCTCGGGCTGGAGCACATTGATCAACATTTCTTTTTTCATCGCACATCCTTCGTCGTATGTGACGAACAGTGCGTTGCCCGAACGTGCTGAGCCGGCGCGCCGCGCCCCCATCGGTTGCCGGTCCGCCCGCGTTCGGTTCGATGCCAGGCATCGATGGCGTGCGGGACCGGGAATGGATGGGAACCGGCCAATCGGCGCAGACTGCCCCGTGGCGCTGGGCCCGCCTGCGCTGACTAGGCCAGGCCGGCGGACGTTCGTGCAGGTTCGTTTTCCAATCGTCGGAGGGCTCGCGACAACGGGCCGCCCGGTTCGTCAGGCCGCTTGCGCGGACCAACTCTATCGGGACACAGCCATCGCCCTCGCGCGGCGAGACATCCACCCGGCCCAAGCTCGGCCGTTCTCCGCGGGCCGGGTTCGGTGGGAACCCGGAAACGGAGTCAGGCTCGCGAGCGGCGAGGTGAAGGCACTCTTCTCCAATCGATTCACCTTTGGCGCTTTCCGGCGACGCTTCAGCCAATGCCGATTGCCGCACCGGGCCGTGGGACGCACGGGTGCTGCGCAAAGTCGCAACGGCGGCGATTTCGTCGGAAGGGCAGGGAGGGCAGTCGCCTGCCGCATGCCATGGTGATTCGGTCGAAAAACGAATACGCAAACTGTTCAAGACCTAAACGCTACGGCACACGGAGTGTGCCTGCTACAGAGTGAACGCTACGGCACACGGAGTGTGCCTGCTACACAAAGTGTTTCCATATCGGGCGGCCATTGAAGCCGTCCGAAGACTTGGCGGAAGAATCGGCCGTCGGAGCGTGCGAACTCTTCCTGCAAACCGTGTTGTCAGCTCAAACTCGATTCGTTGAGCGCCGGGCTGAAGCCTCAGATCGGCGCGGTCCGTTCCTGTGGCTACATCACAAGGTCCGGACAGATTTTCTTCAATTCGCCGCGTAGATAATTCTCGACGTCGCGCGCGACATCCAGTGTTTCCGCATGCCTGGCAATTTCTTCGGCTTGCGGAATGGTAATAGTGCGCACGACCTCTTTCAACTCAGGGATGGCGTGGGGCGTCACGCTCAACTGTCTCAACCCCATGCCGATGAGCAGCGGAACAAACTTCGGGTCCGAGCTCATCTGGCCGCAAATCGTGACGGGGATGTTTCGCGTTTGGCCGGCCGCCAAAATGATTCGAATCAACCTCAAAATCGAGGGGTCGGCCGGGCTGTAGAGAGATGCCACGTTCGGGTCCGCGCGATCGACGGCCAGCGTGTACTGGACCAGATCGTTCGTTCCGATCGAAAAGAAGTCGACCTCTTTGGCAAACTCGTCGGCCAGCAAAGCGGCCGCCGGAACTTCGACCATCATACCAACGGGAATGTCCCGTTTGAACGCAACGCCTTGTTCTTCCAGATCTTCCATAACGTCTGAGAGGATCATTTTTGCTTGCCGCAGCTCGAGCAGCGACGTCACCAGGGGGAACATGATGCGGACGTCGCCCAGCGCGGCGGCACGCAGAATAGCGCGCAACTGGGTTTTGAACAACGGCAGATTCCGGAGGCTTAAGCGGATGCTGCGCAGCCCTAACACGGGGTTTTGGCTGTCCGTGGCCAAGAGCATCCCGTTGCCCGGAACCTTGTCAGCCCCCAGGTCGAGTGTGCGGATGACCACCTGCTGGTCCTTAAAAGCACTCAGCACCTGACAATAAGCCTTGTAGTGATCCTCTTCGCTCGGTTCGGTCGCCTTTTCCAGGTAGAGAAACTCGGTTCGATACAATCCGATGCCGTCGGCCCCGCGCTGGGTGCAGTGCTCGACCTCCTCGGGAAATTCGATGTTCCCCGAGACGAGGATCCGCACGCCGTCTTTGGTCTCCGAGCGCAGGGGGTTCAACGACTCGAGTCGTTCGGCCATCGTGCGCAGCCGGGCCTCGGAGTCGCGGTATTTGGCGAGGGTGGCTTCATCGGGATCGATGATCACTTCCCCGTGGTTCCCATCGATGATGATCGTTTCGCCGCCGGACACGTCGGAGAGAAATTGGCTGACTCCGACGACGGCGGGGATTTCCAGGGCCCCGGCGAGAATGGCCGTGTGACTGGTGTGCCCGCCGACCTCGGTGGGAAAGCCCAGCACGAACTCGCGG
>JBBDVZ010000328.1:0-16092 GCA_040903115.1 Planctomycetaceae bacterium | reverse complement strand
TGGTTCCCCGAGCCCCTCGATTGGCTGGAACACCGCGGCCAACCCCTTTTGGTGATGTCCGTTCCCCGTGGTCGACCGCTGCGCGAATGGCGTCGATCTCCAACAGGCATCTCGCCGTTGGTGCCGCGAATCATGGCGGAGCTGCTCAACCTGTTGGAGGCCCTCCACCGAAACAGCCAGGTGATCGGTGGTCTGGGCCCCGATGATATCCTCGTCGACGAGACGAGTCGCATCTGCTGCACGGCAACCGATCGCGTGCTTTCCGCCAAGCTGGCGGCATCGCAACCTCGAGTGTATGCACCGCCGTTTTATCCGCAGGCTTTTGTCGCTCCGGAAGTGCTGCACGGGAATGGCGCGCTCGACCGCCGCAGCGATCTGTATAGCTGGGCAGCCTTGTTCGTGTATTTGATGACGGGCGAACAGGACGGGCGCGGACTCGCACGAGGTACGATGGTCAAATTCGGCGCGGCACTCGAGGAAGTTTCAAAAATCTCGCCGAGCACCTTGCGCTCGATGTCGCCTAAAACCGATCGCAGGCCAATGGACGAGATTGTGGACGGCTGGTCAAACGCGGCCGAACGCGCTCTGGCCGCTGATCTTAGGCGTCGACCTGGCACGGTCGACGCCCTGCGCCGCATTGCCATGCCGCGACGTGCATTCTCGCTCATTCGTCGACTATTCCGCCAACCGCCTCGACCTGGCTAACGGCGGGACGCAAGTTGATGGCGAGATCATTATTGGGCGATTGTGATGCGAATTACGCATCAACAAAAAAATCCCGGCGCCGCTCGTGTGAGCAACGCCGGGATCGACTTCTCAGGATGCCGCATGGGCAATTTCCCTGAAGGAGCATTTAGTACGCCCAGTAGTCGCAGGGGGCGACAGGCGGCGTGTAGAACCCGTAGTTCACGTAGTACGGGTACCAGTAATCATAGTGGTGGTGACCGTGGTGACCGTGGTGACCATGGTGACCGTGGTGACCGTGGTGGCCGTGGTGGCCATGGTGGCCATGGTGGCCGTGATGCCCACCGCTGTGATGCCCACCGCCGTGATGTCCACCGCCGTGATTTCCGAGTTCGACCATCTGGGGAGCCGACTTCGCGTCGTCACTCAGCAGCGAGCCGTTGAGCAATTCAACCTGGGCTCCGGCTGCGGAAACCGAGGGCTTGGCCGAATCGTTGGTGCCGGCCATGGCGTTGGCGGTCAAAGCGGCCAACGGGAGCACGGCGATCAGAAGTGAACGGAACATGGGAAATCTCCTTTTGGCAGATTGTTTGTTGATTGAGGCCTGAAGCCCTGCCGATTCTTCCGGTCCTCGAACATTTGTCTCACTACAGTGCCCAGCGGGTAACTCGCCGTCTTGTTACACGCCCGCGGCAAAATTCCGCGAATAGGCAGAATGTCGGGGGCAATACATCGGGAAAGGCTCGCGCGCACAAAAAAACCCACGGTTGTTAGCCATGGGTTTTGGGCGAGAGGAATCGAGTTGTCAGGTTGTTGGAGTCGAAAGCACCGGGCTTTACGGTGCACTGGGAGTTAGCAGCTCGCAAATCGTCGAGCGAATCGGAAACTGCGATGTTTCGCGTACCATTGCCTTTTGGCTTGATTCGTCGAGTGGCGTCGTTTTCTGCTTCCGTCTGGCATTGTTCCGCCCTTTCGAGCTTTCGACTTGGCTGTGTTTCTCGTCCCTCTATACAGCCCAGCGAAATCCGGCAGGAATTGTTACAAAGAAGCCCGGCTTTTTCGGAAAAGCCGGGCTTCCCAACGCGATTTTCTTGGCGCGTCGAAAGGCGGACAACTACGCCCGGGGCGCGAGGGCGTCGATGAGCACATCGAGGTCACGCTGCAGCAGACGGTATCGCCAGAAAAGCAGCCCGAAGCCGAACAACCCACCGGTGCTCAAGGCCACGAGCGCTATGAGGAAATGCGCTCGGTTGATGACCATGAACGACTCGAACGCCACCAGCGCCAAGATACTGAGCAGCGGAACGGTTGCCGCAATAATCAAGTAGTACAACGATTGGCGACGCAGCCGCTTGAGCGTGGGAACATCGTCGGAGGCCGACAGATCGTCCAGCAACAGGCCGGGATAAAGCACACCCAGCCCAATGTATGTGACCCCGAAGAACGGATACGACGCGGCGATCAACCCGCACAACAACAACGAGGCGGAAAACTGAATGTATCCCTCTTTCGGCATATGACCCGCGGCCAAGTGGATGCTGATCGGATAGGCGATGCCCGCTAGCATCCAGATGAACGCGCCGAGCCACGCCGTCAAATGTCCCAGCGACAACGCCAGCCATCGCAACGTTCGCAGGCGCTTCGGCTCGACATTGCCGCCTTGGCGCATTTCGCGCGATTCACGGACGACCATCGACGCGAGAAACACCAAAATGGAAAAACTGACCGGATAGGCGGTCAGGTTAATGACCAATTGAATGCGTTCGAAATCGGGAAGCACGTCCGCCAAATTCGTCTTGACCATCTCCTCGTTGAACTCATAGTTGAACCATCCCGCCAAACCGTTCGGAATTCCCGCCGCCAGGAAAATGATAAGCACCGGCCACTTCCCAAAACGCGACTTCCACGTTTTCGACGGCGGGTGCAGCAACTCCTGAACCTGGCGGTTGTTGCCAAACTCGAGCTGTCTCGCCAGCTCCTGGCCGCTCGCCCAGCGGTCTTTCGGCTGCGGCGCAAGACACTTCGTCAAGTTTCGCACCAGTCCGGGCGGGCAGTCGGCTGGTAGCTGCGCCAGGGTCTCGTCCGTCAACCCGATCTTTCGCCGCGCCGTCATCGACGTCAGCGTTTTGGACCAGCCTCCTTCGGCTTGCGTGTCGTTGAACGGCCGCGAGCCGGCCAGCAATTCCCACAGCACAACACCGAGGGCATACAGGTCGCTGCGCGCGTCGAGGCTTTCGGGCTCGCGCGAGTGATTGGGGTTACACGCTTCCAATTGCTCGGGCGACATGTAGGCCAGGCTGCCGCCGAAGTAAGCCGCCGGAGTCGCGCCGGAAAGCTTCGAGCAGAAACTGATGTTGAAGTCGGCCAGCTTGGGCACGCCCTCCGCCGATAAAAGGACGTTGGCCGGCTTAACGTCGCGATGTAGGACCCCGCGACGGTGGGCATAATCGAGCGCACTGGCCAACCGCGAACCAATCCAGCAAACGACCTCCGGCCAGCTCATGGCGGCCAGCTTTTCGGCGACCGCCGACTCGGATGGACGAATTTCCCCGCGGTTGTCGAGCGCCTCGTGCACGGCGCGCAGCAGGAGCGCTCCACCGCGTTGAATCGGATCGGTCTCTCGTACCAATCGAACAACCTGCTGCAGCGTGCCGCCCGCCACGTACTGCATGTAGAGCAGCCTCAGACGCCGACTCTCCATCACGCGCGTATCGAACACGCGCACGATGTAATCGTGATCGAACTGGGCCAGCGTCTGCGGCTCGCTGCCCGAGTCGGCTGACACTTTCAGTGCCACCATCCGCTGCATCGACCGTTGCCGCGCGAGAAAGACGCGCGCGAAATTCCCGGCCCCCAGCACTGAAACCAATTCGAAATCATCGAGCTGCTGGCCGACCTCGATCTCATCGAGTCGCCGCTTGGCTTTTCCGCCGAACATCGACGTGGTTTGGTATGATTGCTCGAGACCCAGCAGCCTTTGCAACTCGTCGGCCTGGTCGGGGAACTGTTCGAGGTACTCGCGCGGCTCGACCTGAAAGCCGCAGTTGCGGCGGATGTGGAACTCTTCGTAAATCAAATCGACCGGCACGCCCCCTTCGGCCAATTCCGGGAACTCTTGGAGGTACTCGCCGATTCGTTTGGGAATGTTGCGTTGCTGCCAGCGGTACTCGAGGTCGACTTTGATTAACTCGGCCAGCGCCAGCCGCCGGCAATCCTCCTGTGGGGGAATAAAATCCGCCAGCGACGGTGGCTCTGCGGACGATTCCCACGCGTCGAGGAACAATTCCAGTTGGCGCGTGAGAACGTAGGTGTGTTCGGCGTCGTCGAAGCCCGAAACTCGTTGGTGCGATCCAGTCAAGTTCGACGCATCCTTCCTGTCAATCCGGCCAGCGACGTCCACAAGCCGGCTGCTGGCAGCCATCATAAACCACGCATGACGGCAGGTCATGCACGCGCTCGACAATTCCCATGCCCCGCCAGGTGCTGCTCGACTATGACTCCGGGCTCAAGTATCCTATGACGTGAGCGGCCCTGGATTTGCAGTTGCGGCCCACGGATCATCCATCGTTCGAGACTGACCGGATATGCCCGAATCTAACGAGGCCTTGGTCGAGCGAATCAAGCACGGCGAACGCGACGCGCTGGTGGAATTCATCGAACAGCGCCGGCCGCAGTTGCTGGCGTTTATCGAAAAAAATGCCAGCGACGCACTGCGACGCAAAATCGAGGCAGCCGATTTGCTGCAGGAAGTGAGCATCAGCGCGATGTCATCGTTGTCGGACGTCGAGCTGGGCGACCGCGATCCCTTCAGTTGGCTGTGCCAGGTGGCCGAGCGGCGCATCATCGACGCGCATCGCCGGTTTTACGGTTCGCAGAAGCGCGCTGCCGGCCGGGAGATTGGGATTCATTCACCGAGCGATTCGGACGCGAAGGGCTTCATCGACGTTCTGGTCGCCAGCATGACCAGTCCCAGCAAGGCGTTTTCGCGCGGCCAGCGCGAGTTCCATCTGCTCGAAGCCCTCGAAGGTTTGCCCGAGGAGAGCCGCCAGGCCCTGCACCTTCGCTACGTCGAAAACCTGCCGTCGAAAGAGATTGCCGCCCGCTTGGGGAAAACCGACGGGGCGACACGCGTTCTGCTCACGCGCAGCTTGAACAAACTTCAAAGTATCCTCAGCGGGAACAGCCTGTTTCAAAGTTTTGTCGATGCCCCGGGTCAGCCCCGCGGCTAAGGGTGACTGCGATGCGAAAATTGCTTTTTCTGCTGTTGATGGCGACGTCTTGCTGGCTCAATCCACGCGACGCCTTCGCCCATTTTTTGTTCATCCGCATCAACCCACAGGCCGAGGCGGGGAGATCGGTTGAGGTGTTCTTCAGCGAAAAGGCGGCCGCCGGCGATCCGCGCTTCATCGACAAAGTCGCCGCCACGTCGCTGGCCATGCAAACCGAGCCGGGCCGGTTTCAGCCGCTGCCCGTGCAAAAACGCGCCGATCGCCTGCGGGCAGTCCTTCCGACGTCGGGCGCGGTTTCGATCGACGGCAGGCTGCGTTACGGCGTGCTCACGCGAGAGGTCCCGTTTCTGCTCGAGTATTTTCCAAAGGCAATTTCCGGCGACCCGAGTACTCTGAATTCACTCAAGCCGAATCCCGCCCAGCCCGTTGAAATCGTGGCTCGTATCGAAGGCGAGGCGATCGCGCTCACGATGTTGCAGGATGGCAAGCCGGTGCCGAAAGCGAAGTTCACCACCGTCGACGACGATCTTGCCAACGAAGAGCTCGAGGCGGACGAAACCGGCCGCGCGATTTTCAAGCCTTCAGCGCCTGGGCACTATTGCGTTTACGCAAAGGTGGTCATCAACACGGCCGGCGAGTTGGACGGAACGAAGTACACCGAAATTCGCCGGTTTCCCACGCTCGCATTTCACTGGCCGCTTATCCGGACCGATGCCGACGCGGATGCCGTTAAGCTGTTTCAGCAGGCGGTTGATTCACGGGCGGTGTGGCGCAGCTTTCCCGGCTTCACCTGCCAGGTTGCAGGTTCGGCTGACGGCCGAGACTTCACCGGCAAAGTCGAAGTGGCCAAAGACGGAGCCATCAAGCTCGAGCTCGACGAATCGACCGCCTCCGATTGGGTGGAAGAACAACTCGGGTCGATCGTGCTGCATCGCCAAGAACAGCCGCCGTCGAAGTCGCCGCCGGTATTGCAGTTCGCCGATAAGGATGATGCGCATCCGCTCGGACGTCTGCTGACGTTTGTCGGCGGGCAGTTTGCATCGAGCTACCGCGTCAAGGACGGGCAGATTCGCGTCGTCAATCGCAACATGAGTGACGAGAACATGACCATCACCGTTCTCGACACGACGAAAAACGCCGATGGCAAGTATTTGCCTCATCTCCATTCGATGCAAACCTGGGATGCCGCCGACGGCCGCCTCACGCGGTCACAGACCGTCGAAAACACCTGGCAGCGGATTGGCGGCTTCGACTTGCCCGCGTCAGTTACCGTGAGCGAAGCGTCATCGAACGGTGGACTGGCGGTAAGAAGCATCGTGCTGTCCAAGCTTCACCTGCTCAAAGAGCGTAATTGAGCCGGCGGGTTTAACTCGCCGGTCCTCGGCAGTGCTGAACCAGCGCGACCGAAGACTACGCGGCCGAAGACCGCGGGGATGAACCCCGCGGCTCGTCGTGCGGCTGCCCGCTTCATGCCGGACAGAACGCGATTGCCGTCAGCGCATACACGACGGCCACGCGGGCCAGCTCGTCCAGCGGCACTTTCTCGTAAAGCGTGTGAGCGCCCACGGCGCGTGGCCCGTGCGTGATCGCCGTCACGCCTCCGATGGCCATAAAACTGTTGCCGTCGTCGACGAAGGGCTTGGCGGCAAACGGCAGAGTTTTCCCGGTGACCGCGGCATGTGCTGACTGGAACGCCGCCACGAATGGCGCCGTTCGATCGATCTCGAAGGCATCGCGGACGACCTGAAACGTGCCCTCGACCCGTGTCCCGGTTTCTCGAGCCACCGATGCCAAGATGCCATCGATTTCGGCGTTGGCGTCCGCGTGTCGCCGTCCCGGCAGCCAGCGGCGCGTGCCCTCGATTACAAAGCGCGTCGGCGACTGGTTGTAGATCTCGCCCCCCGCTGCTCGGCCGACAAAAAGGCTCTCGCGTCCCGCTTCAGGATGCCTGGACTTGGCCAATCGTTGATCGAGCTGGCCAAATCGGCGAATGACCTCAGCGCCGGCGGCTATCACGTTGGGCTGTTCGATTCCGCCAAAAACTTCATGGACCGGTTCGCCGTCGCGGCTGATGGTCACCTCGAGGACCGCGAGCCCGCGACCGATGACGGGAATCGAGTCGCACGAATACTCGGGCAGCAAGACCGCGTCGCCGACATATCCGGTGCGGATCAACTCGTTGAGTTGGCCGCCGTCGCCCCAAGGCGCTTCGTGCAAGTCGTGCGCGGTGACCAGAATTTCGCCCGCGGGCAGCGAGTCCGTCTCCTTCAGGATGCGCAGCGCCTCGATCATCGCTGCCACGCCGCCTTTCATGTCGGCGGCCCCGCTGCCGAACAGGATTCCGCCTTCCACTCGCGGCGCGACAAAGGGGAGATGCACCGTGTCGAGATGCCCGTTGAATTGCAGCGTTCGCCCCGGTCGGGCGGCACGATATCGGGTTGCCACTGCTGGCGCGGCGGGCCAGCCGCCAACCGGCCGCTCGACTTCGAATCCATCATCGCGCAAAATGCCGGCCAACCGGTCGGAGACGGCGCCTGCGTCACACGTCGGGCTCGGCACTTCCACGAGTGCGACTGCCGTCGCGGTCAACCGGTCGCGGTTCACTGCCGCACGAAGGCGTTCGACGAGCGCGCGATCGATCGGATGCGACATCCTCAGGTCTCGGCAGTCAATCGACAGGTCTGTTCCGTGTCCGTGCGAACGTAACAAAAGCCGGTCGAAAACGATACCGCATCCGGGACCTTTTTTTGACTGTCCACGGTGACAAAACTTCGCCGAATTCTGTACGTTGAAGGCAACTCAAAGTCTCGCGCCGCGCGGGATCGCAAACATTTGCAGGAGAACACGGGAAATGAGATGGTCTCTGCTGCCGATACTCGGACTGTGTTTCGGGCTTGTGGTTTCCTGCGGCCCAGCAGCCGACGAAAAGCAAAAATCACCCGGTAATACCAGCACGACGGCTGACAACGCGGAAGTGCCCACCGCCGTCAAGCAGCCGGGCGCGTCGAAAGGCGACAAAAAATCCGAGGCGTCGAAATCTTCGGACCGGAAGCCGGACGACAAGGCGACCCTCGAAAAACTCCAGCAGTTGAAAGGCCAGATCGTCCGCGACAAGGCGGGGTCGGTCGTCAACGTCGATCTTTCCAATACCAAAGTCGCCGACGCTGACCTCGCCCTATTGGCTGGCTTGCCTTATCTCGATCAATTGAGCCTGAACGAGGCCACGGGCATCACTGCCGCCGGACTCGCGCACCTCAAGAACGTTCCGAAGCTGCGCGTGATTCGGCTGATGCGCGTCGGCAACGATGCGGGCGTGGCGCACTTGGTCGACCTGCCGAATCTCCAGGTGCTCGACTTGTTTTTATCCGACGTGACCGACGCCGGCCTGGTGCACGTCGGCAAGATGAAGAAACTGAGGGATCTGGATCTTCGGCGCACGGGAGTCAAAGACGGCGGGATCGCGCATCTCAAAGACCTCAAAGACCTGCGAATTCTGAAGCTCCAGGAAACGAATTACATTACCGACGCGTGCCTCGATCACCTGCAAGGATTGACCAATCTCGAACAACTCGGCTTGTGGGGGACGAACTATAACGACAGTTCGCTCGCAAAGCTGAAGGTTTTTACCAAGCTTAAGGTGTTGGAACTCGACGACACGCTGATCTCGGACGCCGGCTTCGAACACTTAAGCGGACTCGTGAAACTGGAGGCGTTGCATTGTCGCCGCTGCCCGCTGGTGAAAGGAATGGGACTGTCGTACCTGGCCGGCGCCACGAAGATGAAGCGGCTGATGTTCCGCGAGACGAACATCAAGGACGCGGCGCTGCCAAATTTGAAAGACATGAAAGACCTCGACACCCTCGAACTGAGCGATACGCAGATCTCGGACGAGGGCCTGACCAACTTGAGCGGGCTGACCAAGCTCACTTCGTTGAGCCTGTGGCGATTGGGCGGCGTCACCGATGCCGGTCTCGTGCATCTGAAAGGCCTGACCCGCCTGAAGGAACTCAACCTCAACGGAACCGGCATCACCAACGCCGGGCTCGACGTCGTCATGAGTTTTACGGACCTCGAAATCCTCGATCTGGGCAGCACGCCCATCGATGACGAAGGCGCCGAAAAGCTGCACGGGCTCTCAAAGCTCAAGGAACTCGACCTCAGCTTCACGCAAGTCTCGAACGACGGCGTAAAACAACTGCAAGCCGCTCTGCCCAAATGCGCGATCAAGCGGTAGCACAATTCAGAATCGAATGTTCGCTGTCGTGCACCGCGAACCGGCAATGGCCATTCGTGTCGATTCGCGAAATTCGTGGGCTTTGCACTTTGCTGCACGGATCTGCGAAGAAACACGTGCGCCGACTGCCGCATCTCGACACTGCGTCATTGACGAGATACAGTGGAACGGGGCGTCTGCACGCGTCGCTTCGGCCGGTATTTGGTCAGGCGAAGCAGCGGGCAGAAGCATACCGGCTTCGACATCCCGCCCTCCCGCCAATCTTCACATGATGCGACCTGCATTAGTTGCTGTTATTGCATCGATTGCCGTTGGCTGGATGTTGCCCGCGCAATGTGGCGAGCCGTCCGAACGTGCACCCGACGCGCCGGCGGGCCAGTTCGACGCCGAGCAGTTCGCATTCTTTGAAAAGCAGGTGCGGCCCATGCTTGCCGCGAAATGCTTCGGCTGTCATGGCGCGAAGAAACAGGAATCGGGATTGCGGCTTGATTCGCGCGAGGCTGTGCTGAAGGGTGGAGAAGGCGGGCCAATTGTCAAAGTCGGCCATCCGGATGAGAGCCGGCTGATTCACGCCGTGCTGCGCAAAGACGGCCTGGAAATGCCTCCCGACGAAAAGATGGATGCTGCGCAAATCGACGCGCTGTCGAAGTGGGTGCGCATCGGACTTCCGTGGCCTGCCGACACAGCGACCGATTCCGCCGCCGGCAAGGAGTCGTGGAAAACCCATTGGGCATTCCAGCCGATTCGTAATCCGCCCGCGCCTGAGGTAAAAAACGCCGGTTGGGTGAAAACGTCGATCGATCGTTTCGTCCTCTCGAAGATCGAGGATGCGGGCATCGCACCGTCGCCCGAAGCGGATCGCCGCACGCTCATCCGCCGCGCGACATTCGATTTGATCGGGCTGCCTCCGACGCCCGAGGAAGTGGCCGCGTTCGAGAACGACGGATCGCCCGACGCGTATGAGAAACTCATCGACCGGCTGTTGGCCTCGCCGCATTACGGCCAGCACTGGGGCCGCCATTGGCTCGACGTGGCTCGGTACGCCGACAACAAAGGCTACGTCTTTTTCGAAGAGAAGAAGTTTCCCTGGGCGTATACCTATCGCGATTACGTGGTTGACGCACTCAACGCTGACTTGCCTTTCGACCGGTTTGTGCTCGAACAGCTTGCGGCCGACCAGCTTGACTTGGGTGACGACAAACGGCCTTTGCGCGCATTGGGGTTTCTGACCTTGGGCGCCCGTTTTATGAACAACCTGCACGACGTGCTCGACGACCGCATAGACGTCGTCTCGCGCGGGCTAATGGGCATGACTGTCACGTGTGCGCGGTGTCACGATCATAAATACGATCCGATCCCGCAGGAAGACTACTACGCGCTGTACGGCGTGTTCCGCAATTCGTCGGAGCCCATCTTGCCGCCCCTGTTTTCGCCCCCGCCTGAGTCCGACGAGTATCGCAAGTTCGACGCTGAGATGAAGGCGCGCGAGAAAAAGCTCAGCGACTTCGTCAACCTGAAGCATGCGGAGCTTGTCACATCGGCCCGCAGCCGCGTCTCGGAATATTTGCTGGCAGCATACGCCCAGCGGAATCAGCCCCCGACGGACGACTTCATGCTGCTGGTTGAAAAAGGCGGGCTGAACCCCATGATGGTGCTTCGCTGGCAAATCTTTCTCGAAAAACACCGCGGCCGACATGACCTGGTGTGGTCTGCATGGCACGCGTACGCCAATTTGGACGAGAAGAACTTCGCAGCATTGGCTCCGGCGGTGACCGCCGCGTTGATGACCGCTGCGACGTCCGCGACGGAAACCGGTCGGAACGAGCACGCACTGAATCCACTCATCTTGCAGGCCCTTTCCCGCCGCGGGCCGATCTCGATGAGCGACGTGGCCAATTGCTATGCCGAGATGCTCATCGGCATCGATCGCAAATGGCAAGCCGCGCTCGAGGATGCGAGCAAACGGGGAGCGACCGTTCCGACGGGCTTGCCTGACTCACACGAGGATCAACTGCGCCGAGTTTTCTACGGACCGGACGCGCCGCCTGATGTGCCCCTGATGACCGGCTGGGGCTTTTTGACGCTGCTTCCGGACCGGCCGGCTCAACAGGAATTCGAGAAGCTGCTCAAAGAAGTCGAGACCTGGAGCATGACCGGCCCGGGTGCGCCGCCGCGGGCGATGGTGTTGATCGACGATGCCGTTCCGCATGACGCGCGCGTGTTTATGCGCGGCAACCCCAATCGCCTCGGTGCACCCGTCTCGCGGCATTTTCTCAGTGTTCTCGACGCCGACTGCACTCCGTTCGGCACAGGCAGCGGCCGGCTGGATCTGGCACGCGCGATTGTCGACGAGAAGAACCCGCTGACCGCGCGGGTGTTCGTCAACCGGGTCTGGATGCACCACTTCGGCGCGGGATTGGTCGAGACGCCCAGCGACTTCGGCCTTCGCAGCAACCCGCCTTCACACCCGGAGTTGCTCGATCACCTGGCTCGCATGTTCATCGAAAGCGGCTGGTCGGTCAAGCGACTGCATCGGCTGATCTTGCTTTCGGCCGCCTATCGACAACAAAGCCACGACTCCGATGCAGCAGCGGCGATCGATCCGACGAATCGACTTCTCTGGAAGATGAACCGCCGCCGGCTCGATTTCGAGGCCATGCGGGATGCACTGCTTTCGACAGCCGGCGCGCTCGACGAACAGATTGGCGGACCGTCGATCGACCTGCTGGGCGAGCAGTTCGTGCCGCGGCGGACGATTTATGGCTACATCGACCGGATGGATCTGCCGGGTCTGTTGCGGGCATTCGATTTTCCCGACCCGGCCTCAACCGCTCCCAAGCGCGACTCAACCACCGTCGCCCCGCAGGCACTCTATCTGATGAACAATCAATTTGCAGCGGAACTGAGCCGGCGCTTGGCAAGCCGAAACGATGTGGCGGATCTGGCCGACATTGACCAACGGGTTCAGCGACTCTATCAAATTCTGTACTCACGCTCGCCGACTGATCGCGAAGTGGCGCTGGCGCACCCCTACTTGGGCGGCCAACCCACGCCGGAAGCATGGTCCGCCTACGTGCAGGCGCTTTTGATGGCCAATGAGTTTGTATTCGTTGATTGAGGGAATGTAATGCGGAATGCGGAATGCGGAATGCGGAATGCGGAGTGCGGAGTGCGGAATGACAGGTTCGCCGAGAGGTAAGAACGATCCTTTGCAACTTCGCACGAGGAGTTTTGCGTTGCGCGTAATGCGCTTGGTTGACAGCTTGCCGCGTGGACGCACAGCCACTGTCGTCGGCAATCAACTATTACGAGCTGCGACATCCGTGGGTGCCAACTATCGAGCGGCGTGCCGTGGCCGTTCACGGTCGGAGTTTTGTGCGAAGTTGGGAATAGTCGAGGAAGAGGCTGACGAATGCGTCTATTGGCTCGATTTGTTGGCACAATCGGGTCTCGTTAAGGCGAAACGCCTTGACGCACTTACGACGGAAGCGGGCGAGATTCTAGCGATGATCGTTGCGTCGATTAGGACAGCCCGCAGAAACCGTAGCATCAAAGACAACGGAAAACCGGGATGAAATATCCAAACGCGAAAGGCGCCGATCAGCAGCTTGCCATTCCGCACTCCGCACTCCGCATTCCGCATTTCATGCCCCGCCGTGAAATGCTCGAACGTTGCGGCACGGGCTTGGGGATGCTCGCGCTGGCCGGCATCTTAGCGGACGAGGGACTTTTGGCGTCGCGGGCGAATGCGGAGGGTCCGGACTCTGCGTCTTCACTGCCGTTGGTACCGAAACAACCGCACTTCACGCCAAAAGCGAAGCAGGTCGTGCATCTATTCATGAACGGCGGACCGAGCCACGTCGATACGTTCGACCGGAAACCGCTGCTCGATAAGCTGCATGGACAGCCTTTGCCAACGACAAATCTGCGCACCGAGCGGCAAACCGGCGCGGCGATGCGCTCGCCGTACGCGTTTCGCCGATATGGGAAATCGGGCATTGAGGTCAGCGAGCTGTTCGCGAAAACGGCCGAACACATCGACGATATCGCGGTCATCCGTTCGATGTATGCCGACGTCCCCAACCACGAGCCGTCGCTGATGCTGATGAACTGCGGCGAGGGGCGATTGCCGCGCCCCAGTTTCGGGTCGTGGCTCACGTACGGGCTGGGCTCGGAGAATCAGAACCTGCCGGGGTTCATTGTGATGTGCCCGGGCGGATATCCGATTGTCGCCACCCGCAACTGGCAGTCGGCATTTCTTCCCGGCGCGTACCAGGGCACGTACGTCGACAGCCAACACACCGAGATCGAAAAGCTTGTCGCCAACATCAGAAACAATAATCTGTCGCAGGCCGAGCAGCGACGGCAGATCGACTTGCTAAGGCTGCTCAATCTTGAGCATCAGCAAAGCCGGCGGGGCGACGGCCGCCTGGAGGCCCGCATTCAATCGTTCGAGCTGGCCTATCGCATGCAGGCGGAGGCGACTGATGCGTTCGACTTCACCAAGGAGCCGGCGTCGATCCGCAAGTTGTACGGCGACGGGACGCACGCGCGGCAGTTGCTGATCACAAGGCGTCTGCTCGAACGCGGCGTGCGATTCATTCAGGTTTGGAGCGGCGCGAGCCAACCGTGGGACAATCACAACGACCTGGAAAAGTCTCATCGGCAGCTTGCATCCGAGTGGGACCAGCCCATCGCCGCGTTTTTAACCGATCTCAAACAGCGCGGCTTGCTGGAGACGACACTGGTGCAGTGGGGAGGCGAATTCGGCCGCACGCCGGTCGCCGAGTTGCCGCAGCTCAATGGCCGCGACCACAACCATTACGGCTTCACCTGCTGGCTGGCGGGCGGGGGTGTTCGCGGCGGCTACGCGCACGGCTCAACCGACGAGTTCGGCTTCCGCGCGGTCGAAAAGCCGGTGCACGTGCACGACCTGCACGCGACGATGCTCCGCCTGTTGGGCTTCGACCACGAAAAGCTCACCTATCGCTACGCCGGCCGCGACTTCCGCCTGACCGACGTGCACGGCAAGGTGGTTGAGGAGTTGATTGCGTAGCGGCAGGCGCCAGAGATTGGTTTCCGCGTGAAAGCAGGTCTTCGCGTACATAGATGTTGTCAAAGACGTCAGTTTCGCACGGAAGAGTCACGAGGTGACTGCCTACTTTTTACGGGACCGTTTGCGATGTGCGGCCTAAGTCGGCCGTCGAAGCAAGGAGAAAGTAGAATGTCCCCCTTTTTTTTCCCCTTTTTTTCCTTTACATTCGTCCTTGCGATTGATTGGCGCCGATGTGCCTGATAGCCCCGGAAACGAGTGGTTTATTACTTCGCCTGAACGCATCGAAGCGTGGTACGCTTGTTTTGAAAACGGTCTTGCTAAAATCCGGCCCTCGCGCCCGAACTCCAACTAGGCAAAGAATGACGATGTTCTCCTTTCCAGCACAGCGAGAATTGGATTGTCAAAGTCTCATTGCCCGGAGCGACCACCGCGTCGTATACTTCCAGCATGCAAAAGATTACTCGCAATGTTCGAGACTTGGAAAAAGAGGAGCGGCGCGTCTTTGAAGCGGCTCTCGGGGAAAAGCTGCGCGAGAACCAGCAGGTGATCATGGAGGTGGTCACTGTCGAAGCGCCGGAACAAAGAATTGAAGCCGGCGCCGCCCGACAGGCTGACACGGGGCTTCCTGATTGGTGCAACGTTTACGAAGGGCTCTCTGACGACGAGGTCGCGGAAATCGAGAAGACCATCCTCGACCGCAGCGGCTGGAATCGAAGGTCCCAATAGCCCTCATGCCATTCTCCTTGATCGACACAGACATCCTTTCGGAGTTTCTCAAGAAGAAGAATCCGGTGGTTGTCCAGAAGGCAGCCGACTACCTCCACCAGTACCACCAGTTCGCGATCTCGGCGATCACTCGGTACGAGGTGATGAGGGGTCTAAAGGAAAAGGCCGCGTCACGGCAGTTGAAGAAATTTGCCGATTTCTGTCGAAACGCCCAGGTGTGTCCGATCACGGACGACGTCTTGGACCGTGCGTCCGACCTCTGGGTCGAAGCGCGCCAAGGGGGTCATCCCGGACGAGATCCCGACCTCATCATCGCGGCGACCGCAATGGAATACGGACGGATCCTGGTCACGGGAAACACCGATCATTTTTCTTGGATTCGAGGGCTCACTGTCGAGAATTGGCGAGAGCCGTGATGGGTACAGACAATTTCGCTTCCGGGGCGAAAAGGGGCGAAAAAACGGACATTCTAGTTTTCTTCGCGCCGCGATGACCAAGAATTTCTGCATTCGCACGACACTCGAAGGCATAGTTTTCTGGCCGGGTCAATTTTCGCGTGAATGGGTTATGTCGCGATCGGTCACCGGGCGAAGTTGGGAAGATGCCAATGTAGCTACCGCGGCCGTGTGACCGTCGAGCGCGAAGAATCCCACTTCGAACGCTTGGGCTTTCGGATAAACATGTACGATGGCGCCGATGTCGCCTGCCTTGAGGGTCTCGCTCGGCACGTCTGACAGCAGAACTACGCGGTCGTGCTCTTTCAGAATCTTTGCTTCGCCCATACCGCCATTCTACTCCCACCAATACGAGTACAACTCCGCGTTCGTTAGCTCGATTTGCAGGCGGACGGGCTTGCCGCGGAGGTCGGGTGGAATCGGGTGCGGCCAGCGGATGCGGAGATTTGCTCCGCCGCCGTGATGGATGTTGCTGCCTGGTTGATCGAGCGGCTTGCCGTCGGCGTCGCAAAGCGTCGAGACGATCTGCCCCTTTGCGCCCTTGACGTTCAGGTGGAGGTCCCCTTCCGGAAGATTGAACGGTTTTGTCGACAGCGTCCCAGGTTCATTGCCCGCCGTGAGCGACACGAAGCCGTCGCGACGCAGCGTCGCCAGGCCGATGGCCGTGGGGTGCTTGCGGACGACGTTCTTGATTTTCGGGCCGCCGTG
>JBBDVZ010000327.1:5336-16355 GCA_040903115.1 Planctomycetaceae bacterium | reverse complement strand
TTGTGAAAGCAGTTGAGTAACGAGCGAACTTGGAACTACTGAATGACGAAAGAAGGCCCAAAGCACTAAACGCCTTCACAGAGGCTCCTCATTCGGATTTCGTGCTTCGGATTTCCTTCGTCATTCGTGCTTCGTGCTTCTCCCCTTCGCTCTTATCCACTCTAATATCTCAGCGCGGCTTCCACCGCGAGCTCGTCGCAGCGTTCGTTCTCCGGGTGGCCTGCGTGGCCGCGGATGACTGTGAAGCGCACATCGTGCCGCGACAGCAATTCATCCAGCGCACGCCACAACTCTTCGTTTTTGACCGGCTTGAACGATTTGCCCTCGCGGCGGCGCCAATTATTCTTCTTCCAATTCGGCATCCACTCGAAGCAACCCTTGGCGACGTACTCGCTGTCGGTGACCACTTCGACCGAGCTGCGGGACGTGAGCGCTTCGAGGCCGTTGATGACGGCCGACAGTTCCATTTGGTTGTTGGTCGTTTTTGCCGCGCCGCCGGACACTTCTTTTTCGGTGCCGGTGGACGGATGTCGCAGAATGTAGGCCCATCCCCCCGGACCCGGGTTGCCGCGGCACGCCCCGTCGGTAAACAACTGCACAAACGGGAGCGGTTTTTTCTTCGGCTTGGCTGACGGTTCGACCATGACCGGATCGATGCTCCGCTGGCTCCGGAATTCAAACCGTCAGGTCGACGCGACCGCGGCGGCCATCTCGCCGGCATGATAACTCGACCGGATAAACGGGCCGCTGGCAACCATGCGAAATCCCAATTTACGAACGAGGTTTCCCACGTGATCGAACTCGTCGGGAGGCACGTAGCGCTCGACCGGCAGGTGTTGCGGCGTGGGCTGCAGGTACTGGCCAAGCGTGATCATTTCGCAACCGACGGATCGCAAGTCGGCACACGTCGACAGAATTTCGTCCATCGTCTCGCCCAAGCCGAGCATCAACCCGCTCTTTGTGGGAATTTCGGGCGCTCGCCGCTTGACGCGCTCGAGCAAGTTGAGCGTGCGCTGATATTTTGCGTTGCGGCGAACGCGATGATAAAGCCGCGGCACGGTTTCGGTGTTGTGGTTGAACACGTCCGGCGCCGCTGCGATCACGCGGTCGATGGCGGCGGTATCGCCGAGAAAGTCGGGAGTCAGCACTTCGACCGCGGCTCCCGTTTTGGCGCGCACCGCGCGCACGCAGTTGTAGAAATGGTCGGCCCCGCCGTCGGGCAAATCGTCGCGCGTGACCGACGTAATAACGACGTGGGCCAGTCCGAGCCGTTGAGCCGCCTCGGCGACGCGGTCGGGCTCATCGAGCCGCACGGCCTGCGTTTTGCCCTTGGGGACCGAGCAGAACCCGCACGGCCGCGTGCAGACTTCGCCGAGAATCATGAACGTCGCTGTCTTTTGCGACCAACACTCGGTGCGGTTCGGGCATTTCGCGCTTTCGCAAACCGTCTCCAACTGCAGGTCGGCAATGACGTGGCTGGTGAACTGCATGCCCGGGCCGGGCAGCGGACGCTTGAGCCAGCGCGGCAGGCGGCGTCTGCCGGGCTCGCTGGGAACATCGGTGAGAATTTCAAGCGTTGACATAGACTCTTCTTGTCGTGCGCTTCAGCAGCGGATGGCCCGTGTAAACATGATACCGCTCGTAACCCAACTGGCGCGCCAAGTGTCTGACGATGCCTTCGCGAACCACGTGCATGGGGACCCTGCGAACTCGCGTGGCGGCCAGCGACGTCACCCGATCGACCGATCCGGCCGACCGCGATTCGACGAGTTCGAGGACCTCCATGGCGGGCGCGACGTTGATGTACATCCCATGGTAGGCAACCCACGAGCGAACCGCGATGCCCAAATCGGTGAACTTGCCCCCGCGGCACCATACGCCCGGCTTATCGCGCCGCCGGTGGGCGGGAACATGGAGTTCGCTACAGACATCCATGACGCTTCGTTCGAGACGGGCACGGTACTGCTCTAACCCGAGTTGCAGGCGGCCCAGTGGCACAACGGGATAGACGGCCAATTGGCCGGGGGCATGCACGATGCATCCGCCTCCGCGGTTGAGCCAGCGAACTTCGATTTGACGCGAGATGAGCTCTTGCTCGTCGGCGAGGATGTGAGAACTGCTCCCCTCGCGGCCAATGGTGATGATTGGGGGATGTTCGCACAGCAAAAGCCCGCCCTGCGTATCGGTGCGCTCGCTGATTTCGTAAAGCAGCCGCTCCTGCAGAAACACCGCCGAGTCAAAGTCCACCGCGCCCAACAGATGCACCTCGAGCGAGCTCGACGCCTGCGGTCTCGAAATGCAGTCTGTTAAAAACCCGGACATCAAATCCTTCCCGCCGGCTCGCAGGACACGCGAAAACAGTCTCTTTCCCTTGGGGTCGATACATGTTGATCACCGCTTCGCAAGGTTGTTTTCATTTTAACAGGGCGGCATTGGGTGGGAATAGTGTTCAGTTTTCAGTGTTCAGTTTTCAGTTGGGAGATTGAAGTCGAATGCGGAATGCGGGGCGAGCGGCCGGCGTCAGCCGGCTGGTCCGGACGAATGCGGAGTGCGGAATCAGCGCAAATCCCTGCGTCGCCCCATCTCCGCGTCTCGTTCGATGTTGCAAGCACTCCCTCCAAGCTTTCGCCTTGGGTGGCCGGCAAGTATCTTGGAGCGATGTAGAAACGTGACCATCAATGTTTGACGTCTTCGCGACTCATGGGAGAGAACTTGAAAAGCGGTTGGCAGCGGTTTGCAAAGCTGTTGGCGACGGGGTTCGGCGTCGGGTATGTGCCCCTGATACCAGGGACCGTCGGCAGTCTGTGGGGCTTACCGCTGGTGTGGGTTTTGCAACGGTTGTGCACATCCCAGTCGCAGGCGCCGATTCTTTTCGTGTCGGTAGTCTATTCAATCGCGGCGCTACTGATCGTGCTGGCTAGCGTTGCAATATGTCATCGGGCCTCCAAAGAATTCGAAAAACATGATCCGGGACAAATCGTCTTCGATGAGATCGCAGTATTCCCCATCGTGTTCTTGTTCGTTTCAATCAATTGGACGACGGCTGTGATTGGTTTCGTGTGGTTCCGATTGTTCGACATCATTAAACCGTGGCCGCTTCGCCGCCTGGAAAAATTGCCCGGCGGGTTGGGAATCGTCGCGGACGATCTTGGAGCTGCCATATATGCTGCCGCCGCCCTGATGTTTACCGTCCATGTCAAAAACTTGCTGCATTAATGGTAGAATTGAGTTGAAGTAGTAACTTGTGTAGCCAAGTTGTCGGGTGCCATGCCCATCGCTTTGGATGGGCATGCCCTGAAACATGCCCACGCAGAGCCGTGGGCATGCCACCCCGATGATCGAAAGGCGCACGGCGTGACTGCAAAGATAATCGACCGAAAGGCCCTCGCGGATCGCATGCGCGGTGAGATCGCGCGGCAGGTTGCCGAGTTCCGCGCACGGACCAAAGTCACGCCACATTTGGTGGCGATTCTCGTCGGCGACGACCCGGCCAGTGCCGTTTACGTCCGCAACAAGCAAGCGGCGTGCGGAAAGACTGGCATTCAGAGCACCCTGTATCAACTGTCGGCCCAAACGACCCAGCGCGAGTTGCTCGACCTCATTGCCCGAATAAATGCCGACAATCATGCTCACGGAATTCTCGTGCAGTTGCCATTGCCGCGCGCCATCGACCCGCAATCCATGCTCGACGCGGTCTCGCCGCTGAAGGACGTCGATGCGCTTCATCCGGAAAACGTCGGGCTGATCGTCCAAGGCCGCCCGCGGTTTTTGCCCTGCACGCCGCACGGCGTCCAGCAACTGCTCATCGAAAGCGGGACGAAAATCGAGGGGGCACACGCAGTCATCCTCGGACGCAGCGAGATTGTCGGCAAGCCAATGGCCTTCCTGCTCCTGCAAAAAGGCAAAGCGGCCGACGCGACGGTGACGGTTTGTCATAGCCGAACCGTCGACCTGGCCTCCATCACGCGCACCGCCGACATCCTGATCGCAGCGATCGGCAAGCCACGATTTGTGACGGCCGAGATGGTCAAGCCGGGCGCGGTAGTCATCGACGTGGGAACCAACCGCGTCGGCGACAAGCTGGTCGGCGACGTCGACTTCGAAGCCGTGCGCGAAATCGCCTCAGCCATCACCCCCGTTCCCGGCGGCGTGGGACCAATGACGATCACCATGCTGCTGCAGAACACGCTGCTCGCCGCGCAACTGGCGGCAGGGAGTTAAGCGATCTCGTTCCCAAGCTCTGCTTGGGAACGCGCTTTTGCGAAGCTCGACTCGACTGTCTTCGACCCTGAGGCTCAGACCCGAAGGGAGCTCGCCGAAGTCTGCTTCGCGTCACAGTCCGACTGGAAGCAGAGCTTCCAGACAGTGGGTTCCCAAGCGGAGCTTGGTAACCAGAGTGAACCCCGCGGCTCGAATCGTCAGGGCGAGAGGAACTTCGCCAGTCGGTCGAAGCCGGCTTCGAGAACGTCCATGCTGGTGGCGAATGACAGGCGGACGTAGCCTGGTGCGCCGAAGGCGTCGCCTGTCACCAGCGCGACGTGGGCCTCTTCCAACAGCGCCGTGCAAAAGTCAGTCGCGTTGTTGACGACCTTGCCGCCGCCAAGCTGCTTGTTGAAATGCCGGCTCACGTTGAAGAAGGCGTAAAATGCGCCGCCCGGTTTGGCCAGCGTGATGCCGGGAAGTTCCATCAGCCGCTGAATGACGTACTTCCTGCGCTTGGCGAACTCCGCGAGCATCTCGCCGACGCACTCTTGCGGACCGCGAAGTGCCGCCAGCGCAGCGTACTGGCTGATGCTGCAGGGGTTCGACGTTTCCTGGCTTTGCAACTTGTCCATCGCGGCGGTCAACTCGACGGGAGCGAGCGTCCAGCCGATGCGCCAGCCGGTCATCGCATACGCCTTGCTGACGCCGTTGACGATGATCGTTCGCCGGGCGACTTCTTCTCCGAATGTGGCAAAGCTGCGAAACTCCGATCCCTCGTAGATCAACTTTTCGTAGATTTCGTCCGAGAGCACCAGGATGTTTCGCTCGACGGCGGCCGCTGCCAGCTCGGAGAGCGTTTTCACCGGAAAGGCGGCCCCCGTCGGGTTGCAGGGACTGTTGAGCAGCAGCAGCTTTGTCCGCGGCGTAATCGCCGCGACAAACTGCTCTCGGCTCATGCAGAACCCGCTCGCTTCGCTGGTTTCGACGATCACCGGCGTGGCGCCGGTCAGCTCGACGAGCTCGCTGTAACTCACCCAATACGGGGCCGGAATGATGACTTCGTCGCCCGGCCCGCACAGCGCGGTGATGACGTTGTGGATGGAATGCTTGGCCCCGTTAGACACCGCCACCTGGTTCGGCTCGTATCGCAGCCCATGATCGCGCTGGTACGCCTCGCAGATCGCCTTCTTCAGCTCGGGAATGCCGGTGGCAGGCGTGTAGTGCGTGTGGCCGGCATCGATTGCCGCCTTGGCTGCCTCGCGAATGTGGGCCGGCGTGATGAAATCCGGCTCGCCGAGCGTGAACTCATAGACCGTGACACCGGTGCTCTTGAGCGCGCGGGCCTTGGCAGCGGCGGCGATGGTGGCCGAGGGTTGGAGCTTTTCGATGATGCGAGAAAGTTGCATGCAGCGGATCGCTTTCGATCAAATCGACAATCGTGGCACTTCGCCGATTGTTCTGCGGTTCACACGCAACGTCAAGCCCACGGTGCTCGGGTGTTGAGAAGGGTGCCACTGGCGTCTCGCCAGTGCTTTTTTCGAAGTTGATACGGCCGCTTGAAATGTCGAAGCACGCAACACGGAGATACCGAGCAAGATGCACTTCAACGATGAGTACCGGACGCAAGCGAGTTCTCAATCGAGAAGAGCACGGGCAGAGCCCGTGGCACCCAAGGTGTCTCTGCGCCAACAGGTTGCCCGGTAAGCGTTTCCGCTTGACGCCTTTTTGGGCAGCTACTATAAGTCCTGGCAGATTGGCTAGACCTTAGGACTCGATGCGTCGAGTTGACCCGTGAAACTGTGAAAACGGAGGTCCGGCTTTTGGCTGCTTTGTCTGTTCGGGTGCCGGGGAAAAGTAGCCGTTAACGATAGGGTGCCCAACTCGATATCCACAGGAGCCAAGGGAAATGGCAATTCGAAAAACAGCTCGACGAAAGACGGCGTCTGCCGCCAAGTCGACCAAGTCGCGCAGCGCTTCGGCCAAGCGAATCACCAAGCGGAAGAAGTCGAGCAAGGCTCGCAAAAGCACGAGCCGCAAGTCGGCAAAAATCTCTCGCAAGTCGTCATCTCGTCGCACCGCGCGTAAGTAGTTGACACCGCACCGACGTGTCGCTGGCAACGGCACACTTTGCAACAACATTCAACAGGCCGGGCGTTTTCGCTCGGCCTGTTTGTATTTGACGGCCACAGGTTTGAGCCACTTGGAGCGTCCCGACCCTCCGCTGGTGCAAAGCCTCAATCGGCGGCTACAATTGGAGTATGACGGGAAACTCATTCGGACAGGCCTTCCGCATCACCACCGCGGGCGAGAGCCACGGGCCTTGCAACGTCGTCATTATCGACGGCGTGCCGCCGGGCATTCCGCTTTCGGTCGAGGACATGATGCAGGATCTCAACCGCCGTCGTCCGGGCCAGAGCCGCATTGTCACGCAACGGCAGGAAACCGACGAGCCTGAAATCTTGTCCGGCGTTTTCGAAGGACGGACGACCGGCACGAGCCTGGCGATCCTCGTTCGCAATCACGACCAGCGCAGCCGCGACTACGGCGATATCAAGAACGCCTATCGCCCCGGACATGCCGACTATACCTATGACGCCAAATACGGTTTTCGCGACTACCGCGGCGGCGGACGCTCGAGCGCGCGCGAGACGACGGTGCGCGTCGCGGCCGGCGTCGTCGCGAAAAAATTGATCGCGGACGCGTTTGGCGGCCGCGTCGTGGGCTACGTGGCTCAGGTCGGCGATGTGCGAGCCGACATTCCCGACCCGGCGGCCGTCACTCTCGAGCAGGTGGAAACGCTTCCCGACGGCGAACCGAACATGGTGCGTTGCCCGGACCCGCTCGCGGCGGCACGCATGGTGGCGCTCATCAAGGATGTCCGCATGGACGGCGATTCGATCGGCGGCACAGCCGAGATTGTGGCAACCGGCGTTCCTGCCGGTCTTGGCGAACCCGTTTTCGACAAGATCAAAGCCGATTTGGCTAAAGCGCTGTTCAGCCTGCCGGCCGTGCTTGGCGTCGAGTATGGAATTGGCTTCGGTTGCGCGACGATGCGCGGCAGCCAGAACAACGACGTCTTTGTCTCGGAAGGCGTAGCAGCGGGACATCAAGCGCCGAAAATCAAGACAACCAGCAATCGACACGGCGGTATGCTGGGTGGCATCACGAGCGGCATGCCGATCGTGCTGCGTGCCGCCGTCAAACCGACGAGCAGCCTGCCCATCGAACAGCAGACCGTGACGCAGACCGGAAAGCCGACGACCATCAAAACGAAGGGCCGTCACGATCCCTGCCTGTTGCCGCGGTTTGTGCCGATGGCCGAGGCGATGGTCGCCATCGTGCTGGCCGACCATTGGCTGCGCTGGGTGGCGATGGGGAACGGAAGGGCTCGGTAATATACGAGCCGGCGGGTTTAACCCGCCGGTCTTCGGCCAACGCAACAAAGACGCGCGAATGCACAGGACGGGACTTATTTGCATTGGCCGAAGACCGCGGGGATAAACCCCGCGGCTCGATGGAACTTTTTGCAGTCACACAATGTCCTGGTATCAGCACCAAATTACGCTGCCGGAGTTTCCGCGCGGCTTTCACCTCGTTACCGAGCAGGTGGTTCGAGGCGTGCCGGAACTTGGCAAAGTTGTTGCCGGCTTGCTGCACGTGTTTATCATGCACACGTCGGCGTCGATCACGATTAACGAGAACGCCGATCCGGACGTCCCTCGCGATTTGGACTCGTCGCTGAACGAGCTGGCTCCCGAGGATTATCCGTATCGACACACCTGCGAAGGCCCCGACGATATGCCGGCCCACGTTAAATCGTCGCTGATGGGTAGCTCGGTGACGATTCCCGTTCAAGAAGGCCGCTTGTGTCTCGGCACCTGGCAAGGCATTTATCTGTGCGAGCATCGCAACCGCGGCGGCCGCCGTCGCCTGATGCTGACGCTGCATGCGGAAACGCAATAATTCTGGTTCCCAAGCGGAGCTTAATTCTGGTTCCCAAGCTCCGCTTGGGAACCCATTGTCTCGAAGCTCCGCTTCGCGAGAGGGCGTTCCCAAGCGGAGCTTGGGAACGAGATCAATATGAAAATCACGCTCGATTACGGCAAGACAGGTCTCGACGTCGAGATTCCCGAGGCGAATCTCGTCGGCCCGCTGGCAATCAAACCGGTCCTGCCGCTCGCTGATCCCCAGGCGTCTCTCGATGAGCTGCTTGCCGCACCGATCGGAACGCCGCCTTTAGCCGAGCTGGCGAGCGGTAGGAAATCGGCCTGCATTCTCGTTTGCGACATTACGCGGCCCGTGCCCAACGCGTTGATTTTGAGCCGAGTGCTTCCGGTCTTGGAACTGGCGGGAATCCCACGCAGTGCGATCCTCATCCTGATCGCCACCGGGTTGCATCGGCCGAACGAAGGAGCCGAGCTCGTCGAACTTGTCGGGGCGAAAATTGCCTCCGAGTACCGCATCGAGAATCATCACGGCAAGAATCTCGACGAACATACCTTTTTGGGCGATTCGCCGCGCGGCGTCCCGGCGTGGATCGACTCCCGCTACGTCGAGGCCGACCTCAAAATCACCACCGGGCTGATCGAGCCGCACCTGATGGCCGGCTACTCAGGCGGTCGAAAAGTCATCTGTCCGGGCATCGCGGCGCTGGAGACGGTGAAGGTTTGGCACGGGCCCGATTTCCTCGAGCATCCGCTGGCCGATTGCGGTTTTCTCGAAGGCAACCCGGTGCACGAAGAGAACACGCGCATCGCCTGGATGGCCGGCTGCGACTTCATTGTCAACGTCACGCTCGACGAGAAACGCCGCGTGACCTCGATTGTCGCCGGCGACATGGAGCAGGCGTTTTTGCGCGGCGTCGCGTTCGTCGAAAACGTGGTCAAGGCGCCCGTCGACGCGGAGTGCGACATCGTCGTGACATCGAGTGCCGGCTACCCGCTCGACACGACGTTTTACCAGGCCATCAAGGGCCTTACGGGCGTGCTGCCCATCGTCAAGCGCGGCGGGACGATCATCATTGCCGCCGGGTTAAATGAAGGCATCGGCAGCCCGGAGTTTCAGCGGCTCTTTAGAGAGCACACGAACCTGGAGGTCTTCGTCGAGAAAATCCTCGGCAAGGATTATTTTGTGATGGACCAGTGGCAATTAGAGGAATTGGCCAAGGTCCGCCGCAAGGCCGACGTGACGGTGGTGACGGACGGTCTGCCGCCGGAAACCTTGAGCACGCTCTTCGTCGATGCGGCTCCCACGGTCGAGGCGGCAATTTCGCGCGCGCTTGCACGCCACGGTCGCGACGCAAAGATTGCCGTGGTGCCCAAAGGCCCGTACGTGCTGCCCGTTGTGGCAAGCGCCTGAACAAATGCCGGGGCCATGCGATGCGCTCAGTGAGACTTCGCGGCATCTGTGGCCGTCAGTTGCGAACGGACGCCAGGTTCGGACAACCATTCGGCCATCCGCGTTGCCGCGAACTGGTGGCCGTCGGCGTTCCAGTGTCCCCAGCCGAATTGGGTGTTGTCGAATCCGTGGAAAAAAACGCCCTTGGCGTCGGCCTGCTTCTGCATCGCGGGGGCGAGATTGAGCACGGGAAACCCCGATTGTTGGCCGAGTGCCGCAATCCGACGCTCCGGGTAAAACAAATCGGCCACCTGAATTTCGTCGGTGAGTGACCGCCGCACCGAGGCATCGGGATAGACCTGAACTCCGGTGCTCAACGTCACGACGCCGAAGCCGACCGCGTGGCTGCGGCTGTCGCGATTCATTTCGACAATCAGCCGCTCGGTCACGCGCCAGGCGTCGGTCCAGAGAGGACTGCCAGGCTCTTTGTAGACGTCGGAGCTCAACCCCAACTCGTCCCGCCATTGCCACTGCGGGCGCTCGCGCGGATCCGACGCCGCGTACACAACGGCGATGGCCAATTGCTCGAGCCTGAGGTTGTCGCGAAGCCCATACGCCATGCGGCCCAAGAGCGACGTGTGCCGACGAAAGCTGGCCGATTGATGGAACGAGTTGTCCAGCGTGAGCTCGTCGCCGGCGAGTTCGTAATAGGGGCGCCAATCTCTTTTGGGGCTGCGATCGATCGACCTCGCGTTGTCCAGAACGTCGTTGCCGCTCCAGAACGCCAGCAAGACCACGTCCGGATCGAACGACAAGACGTCATTTTGCAGCGTCAAAAGCTCTTGCGCAATGCCGTACCCCGCGACGCCGAAATTCAAGACTTCGGCGCGCCGCGGAGAAACTATACCGCGATCATTGAGCATCCGTTCGAGTGCCGCGCAGAACGTTTCGTCATGCTCGACCTGACGCGCTTCGACGAACGAATCTCCGAGCACGGCAATGCGATAAACTCCACTAGGCTTGACGCGGGTGCGCTCGGCGTCGCGATAGCCGTGGCTATTGATGGAGACGCGGGCCCGGCCTTCCAAGGTGTATACGTCTTCCAAACCCGGTCCCAACGACCAACCGCGAACCGAGTCGGGAACGCCAAACGTTGCATAGCGAAACCCGATCAATCGCAGGCCCACTTCGATACACCCGAGCGCGAGGCACACCCCCATCACCAACAGGCCAAATCGACGTCGCCACGTCCGTGCTCGCGACACGCGGTTCGAGGGAGGCGTTTCGGTGTGCGACATTGCGGTTCGTCTAATTGCCGATTTGGTGAAATTCGAAGCACGAAATCCGAATGTCTAAAGAAGCACGAATGACCGAAGCACGAAACTGTGGATCGATCTTGAGCCACGGGGTTTAGCCCCGCGGGTCTTCGGCCTTGCGGTGTCGGGCCGCCCGCCTGCCGCAGGGCCGAAGACCCCCCGG
>JBBDVZ010000327.1:0-5326 GCA_040903115.1 Planctomycetaceae bacterium | reverse complement strand
CGACGGGATAAACCCGTCGGCTCGATGCTTCGTGCTTCGAATTTCCTTCGTCATTCGGATTTCGTCCTTCATCATTCGTACTTCTCGCGCAACGTGCGCGCCGCGGTCACTTCGTTTTTCAATTTGGTGTAGACCTCGTCGAGGCTGACGACCGCCGCCGAACCCGGTGCAAAGCCACAATCGGGGTTGAGCGTGATCCGCTCGGGGGCGAGATATTTGAGGGCTTTTTCCACCCGTTCGACAATGGCGTCAGCGGCGTCGATCTGGCCGGGGTTGCAGTTCACGCAGCCCAGGCCGATCTCGAAGTCCTCTCGCAGCCTTTTGAAGACATCCATGTCGCCCGCTCCCGGCGTCGTGAATTCCATCGTGAGATGATTGACCTTGAGCGCGTTGAGTTGCCGCAGGATCGGATCGTATCCGCCGCGAAACGTCGCTTCGCCCCGCGCGCGGGCGCCGGCCCGGCGACACAGATGAACGGCGAGCTTGATATCGCCGAACCCGTCGACAACCTGGTTCGTCATGTCGACGGCGAAGTCGGCCGCTTTGTCGGCATTGTCATAACTCGCGCGCACGGTCTCATCGACAAACAAGCACAGGTGCGGGTCGTCGATCTGGACGATCGAAACGCCTTCGTTCCGCAATAGTTCGACCTCGCGGCGGAGGATGGGCACGCAATCGCGCACAAAGTCCTCGCGCGTGGGATACGCCTTCGACGACATGGCGGGATCCCACATCCGCTCGCCCAACAGCGAAGGCGCGGGCAGCGTCGCTTTGATTTTTCGTTTCGTGATGGATTTCAGATAGCGAACTTCCTTTGCGATAAAGCCCGGCTTTTTGGGCGAGAGTTTGTCGACGACGATCGTCCACGGCCTGCCGTCGGCGGGATTGGTGCTCAACTCGAACCCGTGGGCCAGCTCGGCGATGACGCCGATGTAGCTCTTCCGCCACCATTCGCCGTCGGTGACGACGTCGAGCCCGGCGCATTCCTGCAGGGCGACGGCGGCGTGAATCGACGAGCGCATCAGGCGCTCGTAATTGTCGTCCGAGAACTCGGCGTCCTCGGAGATCAGCTCTTTGACAAAGGCAGGCCGAGGCAACGACCCAACGACCGACGTAGGAAACAAAATGTTGTTGCTCATGACTCATTTCCCAGTTGAGATTCAGCCTTTAAGCCCACGCTTATAGTTTGACGGTGCCGGTGGGCGGTTTCAATTCGTGGAAGTTCGCGGACTGGGGGCACGCTGGACCCCAGCCACCCGCAACGCTCTGGCTCATCATCGAATGCCCGGACCAAAATGCTGCATTGCCCAGCAGAGACGTAATCGTTAATAATCCGCTCGGAGTGCCGTCGGGGCGCACTGCTGCGATTGCATCACGAGAGGCAGGCTTACAAGCTCAAACGGGGAGTGCCAAACCGCAAACGTGAAAATCGGCCTTGTGGGATATCAGAGAAGCGGGAAAAGCACGCTGTTCGAGCTACTGACCGGGGTCCAGCCCGATCCCGCCAAGGTGCAGTTGGGGCAAGTTGGCATTGCCATCGTTCCCGACGACCGCTTCGACGGCCTGGTGACGCTCTACAAGCCGAAGAAAACCGTGCCGGCTAAAATCGAGCTGTTCGACACCCCCGGGCTGAGCCGCAGCGAACATTCCGTCAACGCGCAACGCCTCGGCGTGATTCGCGAGTCGAAAGCGCTCGTGCAGGTGGTCGGCGTATTCGCCGGCGTCGAGCCTCTTGCCGACGTGGCCGCCTTCGACGATGACGTGGTGCTGGCCGACTTGCAAATTGTCACCAACCGCCTCGATAAGTTGCGAAAGGACATCACCAAGCCTCGACCCGACCGCGACGCCTTGCGCCAGGAGACGGAAGCGCTCGAGCCGATTGCCGCGCAGCTCGAACAGGGCCGCATGCTGCACGACTTCGAGTTCGACCACGAGCAGGAAAAGGCGACCAAGTCGTTTTCGTTGCTGTCGCGCAAGACGCGGCTGGTGCTGCTCAACACGGTCGATGCTGCCCTCGACGAAAGCGTGATCAAGACGCTGGAAGCCGCCGGGCATCGCGTCGTCTCCGCGCCCGCCGGGCTGGAGCTCGAGCTGCAATCGCTGCCCGCGGAAGATCGCGCCCTGTTCGCGGCCGAGATGGGGATCGGGCAGCCCTGCCGCGAACGGCTGTTGCAGACGATTTTTTCAGTCACCGACCAGATCACGTTCTTTACGTGCGACGAGAAGGAGGTGCACGCCTGGCTGCTGAGACGCGGGGGGACGGCCGTCGAAGCCGCCGACACCATTCACAGCGACCTGGCCCGCGGCTTTATCCGGGCCGACATCATGTCGGTGAACGATCTGCTGCGACTCGGCTCGGAACGGGAGCTGAAAGCAGCCGGGTTGCAGCACGTCGAGGGCAAGGATTACGTCATGCAGGACGGGGACGAGATCGTCGTCCGCTCGGGAATATGACGACGCTGCCGACGGAGCATCGGACGGGTGATCGGGAGGGGATCTTCTCACAATCCGAGTTAGGAGTATCAACGTTTCACCCCCCGACTGCCGATGACAGAAGATGGGCAAATAGACGAGCGAAGGGCAAGTGTGTCGATTTTGACGGTTACAGATCCTGCAACGCACTGGGTTGCTGCTGTCCGACAGTGGCCATATAATCAGTTATGATGATGTGTCAAGTCGGGGGAGCGAACGAACTTGTGACAGGGCAACGCAGGATACTCGTCATTGGTCCGATCGACGATCAGCGGGAGTCACTGGTCGAACGGCTGAAGGATCAATACGAGGTCGTCGTCCCCGATTCGCTGCACACGGGCCTACAGGAACTGCAGCGCGGCCAGTTTTCAGGGGTCGTTCTGGTCGACCCGGATGCGGCCTGGAATGGCCTCATTCTCGAGGCCGGCGGGATTCTGGAACAGATTCCCGACGGCATTGTTTTGCTCGATCCCAGCCTGTCGATCGTCTGGGCGAATCGGCAGCTCTACACGCTCACCGGCCGCAGCGAGTCGCTGATCGGGGCGAACTTTTACGAAGCCTTCGGGACTCCCGAGATTCTCGGCCCGGACTTCTGCCCCTTCAACACCGCTCTCGGATCGGGAGAGTCGGCGCATAGCACGCTGCGGGTCGGTGAGAAGTCGTACTTCGAGGTGCACGCCAAGCCGATTCACGAGAAGAATCACGATGCGCCGCCGTATCTCATCGTGATTGTGCGCGACGTTTCGGGTGAGGTGCTGCAGCGTCAGAAGCTCAACGCGATTTACCAGGCGGGGCTGGAGCTGGGAGACTTGTCGCCGCAGGAAATCCTCGAGATGTCGGTCAGCGACCGCATCGAGCTGCTGAAGTCGAAAATCCTGCACTACACCAAGGACCTGCTCGAGTTCGAGACCGTTGAGATCCGGCTCGTCGACAAGCGCACCAAGCGGCTCGAGCCGCTGCTCGCCGTCGGCATGCAGCCGATCGCCGCCAATCGGCTATTGTTTGCCGAGCCCCAGGGGAACGGGGTGACCGGGTTTGTCGCGGCCACCGGCAAGAGTTACCTCTGCGAGGACACGGCCAACGACCCGCTGTATTTGCCCGGCGCCTTGGGAGCCCGCAGCTCGCTGACCGTGCCCCTGGTTTTGCACGATGAGATTCTGGGCACGTTCAACGTCGAAAGCCCGAACCCCGGCGCGTTCAGCGAGAACGATCTCCAATTTCTCGAGCTTTTCAGCCGCGAGATTGCGGTGGCCCTGAACACGCTCGAGTTGCTGGTGGCCGAGAAGATGACGACGGCCTCAGAGAGCACGGAGAAGATTCTCCGCGGCGTCGCGCATCCGGTCGACGAGATTCTCAACGACACGGTGCGCATTCTCGAGCGCTATATCGGGCACGATCCGAACGTGTCGGAGCGGCTGCAGCGGATCCTCAAAAACACGCGAGACATCAAGCAGTTGATTCATAAGGTGGGCCAGACGATGGCTCCCAAGGTGACGTACTCGCCGTTGCCTTCGCGACCGCAGCGCCCGAAGCTCGAGGGAAAACGGATCCTGGTGGCCGACAGCGACGAAGCGGTCCGCGCCGCCGCCCACGAGCTGCTGGGCCGGTTCGGCTGCGAAGTCGAAACCGCCCACAATGGCGAAGAGGCGTTCTTGATGGTCCGCACGTGCCACTACGACGTGGTGATCGCGGACATCCGCCTGCCCGACATGTCGGGCTACGATTGCTTCGTGCAGTTGCGCGAGATTCACGAGCACTTGCCGGTGATTCTGATGACGGGCTTCGGCTACGATCCTTCACATTCGATCGTCAAGGCCCGACAGATGGGCCTCCGGTCGGTGCTCTACAAGCCGTTCCGCCTCGATCAATTACTCGACGAGGTCGAGAAAGCGGTCGCATCGCCGGCCGATCTGGCCGGCAGCTCGACGCCGGGCTAACGGCAAAACTAAAGCACGAAGCACGAATGTCTAAAGAAGGCCCAAAGCACTAAGCACGAAACGGTTGAGTTTGCGCGCGTTAATTATTGCTTCGTGCTTCGGATTTCCTTCGTCATTAGTGCTTCGTGCTTCCCGAGCCATTCGTGCTTCCCGATTCACGCCGTCGGCTTGCCCGTGAAATACGCCGGTTCGTTGCCGGATTTCCACTTGATGTTGCAGCCGATGCTGGGCTTCTGCTTCTCAGGAACCTTCTTGCCGGCCAATACGGCGTCGGCCGCGGCGCGCATGTCGGCCCCGGTGACCGGGATGCCGCTTTCGGGGCGGCTGTCGTCGAACTGTCCGCGATAGACCAAGTGTCGGTTCTTGTCGAAGAGATAGAAATCGGGCGTGCACGCGGCGCCGTAGGCTTTGGCGACTTTCTGGGTCTCGTCGTACAGGTATGGAAACGTGTAGCCGGCCGATTTGGCCTCTTCGGCCATCTTTTGCGGGCTGTCGTCGGGATGCGTGGCGACGTCGTTAGCGCTGATGCCAACCACGGCCAGCCCCTTGGGCTGGTACTCGCGACCGAAACCCGCCAACGCCTTGCGGAGATGAATCACGAAGGGGCAATGGTTGCACATGAAGATGACGAGCAGCCCCTTCCGATCGGCAAAATCGGCCAGTGAAACGGTCTTGCCGTCGATGTTCGGCAACGAAAAATCGGGTGCCTTGGTACCCAGAGCCAGCATTGTCGAAGCGGTCTTTACCATTGCGGTGTCTCCTTGTTGCAAATTCCCACAGAGGCGGCATCAAACTCCCCTCCCTTTTAGGGAGGGGTTGGGGGAGGGTGAAACGCAACGAACGCTTCACAACGCTCGATACTTTCACCCCTCGGCTCGACTGTCTTCGACCCTGAGGCTCAGACCCGAAGGGAGCTC
>JBBDVZ010000326.1:0-16401 GCA_040903115.1 Planctomycetaceae bacterium | reverse complement strand
CTCCGCCTTGCTGCACGACTTGGGACATTGGCCGTTTTGCCATCCGATCGAAGACATGGGACTCGCCCAGCTTCCGCCGCACGAACAATTTGCCGCCGAGTTCCTCGCCCCGCAAAGCGAGCTGGCGCAAGTCCTCACCGACGAATGGAACGTCGCACCCGCGGAAGTTCTCGACGTATTGGTCCCGCGGACCGATAGCGCGCCATTGCGGCTCATTCGGTCCATCCTGTCGGGGCCCATCGACATCGACAAGATGGACTACCTGGATCGCGACAGCCTGCATGCCGGCGTTCCCTATGGCCGTAACTTCGATAAGAACCGCCTGATGCAATCGCTGCTGGTCAACCAGCAGGGCGACGGGTTGGCGGTCAGCAGCAAGGGCCGCACGGCGGCGGAGCTGATGGTCTTCGCACGTTACGTGATGTTCAGCGAAGTGTATTGGCATCATGCCGTGCGCGCCGCGACCAGCATGTTCGCCCGGGCGTTTTATCACCTGCACGGCGAATTTGATCTGCGGGCTTTTTTTCAGATGAGCGAACCGGCAACCATCGAAACCATGAGACGCCACGCGGCCAAAACCGATTTCGCGCCGCTTGTCGAAGGACTCTTCGGCAGCAAACGCCGCTTGTACAAACGCGTTTCGGAGTACAGCCTGTACCAGTCGCCGGAAGTGTATGAAAAGCTGGCGCGTCGACCTTACGAATTCCTCGTGCGGTGTGCGGCGACGCTTGCCAGGCGGATGCAGGCCTCGTGTGGCGAAGAGCTTGCGGCAACCGACGTCCTGGTCGATGCGCCGCCGCCGCATCGCGAGGTCGAGTTCGCTATCGACATCTATTTTCCTAAGGAAAACGTTTATCGGCCGCTGGAAGCCGTCTCGCCCGTCGTCGAAGCGCTCGCGCGCACGCAGTTCGACGATTACGTGAAGCGGGTGCGGATTTTCGCGAATCCCCGTTGTGCCCGGCGGATTGCCGAATCGCCGCGGCTTGTCGATGAGCTGCACGCCGCGATTGACGAAACCGAACAAACCCCCACGGCGGCCCGGTGACACGCGATTGCTGGCATTCGCCGGACTGGTTTGCTAAGTTACGTTCCCTGGTTTCAAATCCCGATCGATTTTGTCAACGTATTGCAGTCCGGGTCGTCCATGTCCAGCGTGAGAATTCAGGCCATCTCCGGCGTCAGCGCCGACGCCGAAACCATCGTGGCGACGATTTATCCATCGATGGCGGCCACCGCGGCCGGCCGGTTGCTGGGATTGCTTTACGATTGCATTCCCATCCCGATCAACGGCATCAAGCTCTCGCACCTGCTGTTCCCCTTGCCCACCAGCCCGATCGCGCTGGTCCTGTACTTCTATCTGAAGGCGTTCGGTAGCAAGTACGTCATTACGAACCGGGCGGTCCGGGTTTGGAACTCGCTGGGAGTTCGCATGCGCGCGCAGGTTGCGTTGGCCGACATCGACGAGATTGCGGTGACTACATCGGCCGGGCAACGGTTCTTCAAGGCAGCCGATTTGTTGCTCGTCGGCGCGGATGGAAGAGTTCTACTGCGCCTCGACGGAGTGCCCCGGGCGGAAGTCTTTCGACAGACCATTCTCGAGGCCCGCGACGCGCGCCTGCAGAACGATCGCGCGCTCGCAACCATCAAGGCGCGCCAGCCGGCCTGAATGCCGTTTGCCGCATCGCCGCCTGACAGGAGCATCGGCTAGTCGTCGATTCCCAGACGATAGCGCAACTGCTCGAACTGTCGCACGAACTCGTCGCTCGACGAATGGACGTGCTCGGCTTCCGTGATGAACTTGATGTCTTCAGAGCACTCGACCGAGTATTCCGCCAGAACCGACTCGAACGGCGAGAGATCTTGCCCGTACATGATGAGCAGCTTGTGCTCGTCGAACTGGATCTCCAGCGGGATTCGAGGATTGAGGACCGCCAGGCCCATGCAGCCGTCGTCGAGCAGCATGTCCTCGAAGTCATACAGCGTGCTCTTGAGGACCGGCAGATCGATCTGCTCCCGATACAAGTCGGAGTGTCCGCCTTCTTTTTCGTGGCTCGTTTCGAGTACCACGTCGACGCTTTCACCCAGCGGGTCGAGCAGGTCGACAAACACGTCGAGAATCTTTTCGCGCGAAACGGCCGCCATCAACACGGGAATGCGCACCCCGCTATCCCGGTCCTGAAAGACGTCGTGCCGATAACCGGCGCTCGGGACAATTTGCAGGTCGTACGACGGGCGGACGGCGTCGGTCAACACGAAGTTGCCGTAACGAATGATATTCAGATGCGCTTCCAACTGATCTTCGGTGAGATCTCGAAAGCTGCTCTGGTCCCTGGGCGTTTGCCCGTCGCGATACGTGTGTTTCAGAAATCGTTGCAGGAAGCTCATCTCATTCCCCTCCCCCCTCGGGCGCGACACGAGTCGCGCCCCGGCATACAGAGTGCGCCGAGGTCCGACGCATCTGTTTGTAGTGCCGCCGTCTTGGCGCCGTGATTGCCAGTGGCGGAACACTCGAAACTCTAGCACGCGTTTTGACTTGCCTCTGCTCGATGCGGTTTGGCCCGGGCATTTTTGGCAACTCCGCGCACCTACTGCATGACGGTAGAGCCTGAGGGGAGAGGGAGAGACAGTCAAACTCTCCGGATTTGACGATCGTCGGGAGGTACAATCGGCACATTCGGAGCGGTCGCTCGCAAAGTCGTGACAAAACGACGGGGCCTCCCTTTGACGGGTCCCGTTTACACACCGCTAAGAAATTGCACTTGTTCCCCCTTCCGCCGCGGTTACGATACGGCGCCCGCGCGGCTTGTGGCTGAGCCGGCAGCGCAGGTTTTTTGTGCTCGACAGGAGTGCTTGATGACGAGACGACAGCGGCGGATTTGCGGTGCTTTGGCAGCGACGGCCGGAATTTTGGTGGCCGCTTGGCTGATCTTTGCGTTTGCCGTTCCCGCGGGTCGCACCAGCCCCTCGCCGCTCGAGGCCCAAATCAGAATCTCGCCGGCGCAAAAATCAGCCGCCAAAAAAACGGCCGGCGCCGCTGACGTTCCTACTCATTCCGCAAGCGAGACCCCCGATAACTCCGCATTGCCGGCAAGCCATCGAGACCGATGGCAAGTGATCAATGTCGACAACCAGCGGGTCGGGTATGCGCACACAATGACGTCGACCATACAGCAGGGGTCCGTCTCGATCGTGCGCACGACAACCGACGAGAAGCTCAAAATCGTCCGCTCGGGCGACCCTCTGGAAATCTCCGTGATGTTGACGACCGAGGAGACCGTGTCCGGCGATCTGGTCTCCTACCACCTCCAACTCAAAAACCCGCCGGCCGCCCCCACGGTGGCAACCGGCCGAGTCAAAGGAAACCGCCTCGAAATCGAAACCAACGTGGCCGGTCGCAAGAGTTCGAGCTGGATCGATTGGCAGAGCGACGTCAAATCGCCCGCATATCCGGAACGCTTGATTCACACGTCTCCCTTAAAGCCGGGTGAAACGCGGCGATTTCGCGTGCTGTCTCCCGAGTTCAGCAAGATCATGTCGCTCGAGTGGGTCGCGGACCGGTCGCGGACGGTCAAACTGTTCGATGGCACGCGCCAGGATTTGCTGGCAATCCGGGTGACCAACTCGCTCACGCCGCAAATCCCCCTGCGGGCCTACGTCGATGCGTCCGGCGAAATCCACAAGGTCGAGACCGAGCTGCTCGGCAAGCCGATGGAAACCTATACCGTTTCCGCCGAGGAGGCGATGAAGGAGCTGAGCGGCCAGGCGTTCGACATTGGGCTGGCGTCGCTCGTCAAATCGGGTGTGTTGAAAGGGGGCCACCGAACCACCAAGGCCGTCTATCGCATTTCGATCCCCGGCAACGATCCCGCGAAATCTTTCCCCGAAGGACCCACTCAACACGCCAAGAAAGTCGACAACGGAACGATCGAACTCACGGTGACCGCGCTCGCGATTCCCACGCTCGCGAAGCGGATTCCGGGTCAACCCGAATATTTGATGCCAACGCGATTCCTCCAAAGCGATGACTCGCACGTCATCGAACACGCTCGGCACGCGGCTTCCGGCCATGGTAACCCTGTCGACGTCGCCGTGAGCCTCGAAAAATACGTGCACCGCAAGCTCGCCAAAAAGAATTTTTCGACGGCACTGGCTTCCGCCGCCGAAGTGGCCAAGACCCTCGAAGGCGATTGCACCGAGCATGCAGTTCTGCTGGCAGCCATGCTGCGTGCGCGCGATATTCCGTCGCGCGTCGCGATGGGGCTCGTCTACATCGAAGGAGCGGAAGCGTTCGGCGGCCACATGTGGACCGAAGCGTGGCTCGACGGCCGATGGATTCCGTTGGACGCCACCCTCGGCCGCGGTGGCATCGGCGCCGGTCACCTCAAGATGGCCGACTCCAGCCTCGCCGACGACGCCCCGGCACCGTTCTCGGCGTTCTTGCCCCTGATCGAGGTGCTGGGGACGATTAAGATTCACGTCGTAAGCGCGAAGTGACCCCGGCGAAGGATGCAGATTGCTTCGCATCGCCATTCTGTGAAATGGCGAACAAGTTTAAGCCGAACGCGATCCTCGTCGATTTGCCCTTTAGGTCGGACTTTACTCGGAGTCAAAACGTCAGGAGCAATCGATCCGCGACGACTTCATCTTCAAGCGTCTGGCCGGTCATTTGAAACCGCTTGAGCATCGACCGTCCGCAGTTGACGAAGGCTTCGTGTTCGAACAATCCGTCGGGCACAGGAAGGTGACAGATGTGATCGCCGGATTTCTTTGTTCCGTCAATGCTCAATATCACAAAAACGCCACGTGCCTTACAGCGCCCGATGGCATCGAACAGATTCTGCAGGCTAAACGATTGAGCACCGTACAGGATCGCTTGGCTGTGACTGTAGGGCGGGTCACAGTAAATCAAATCGCCCGACTTCGCCCTACTCATCGCTTCGTCGTATTCCATTCGGACAAACTCAGTGCCTCGTGTTCGGCGATGCCATTCGTCAACCCGGCGATCGAACGATGCCGGGTGAATGGGATTGTGAATGCCGCAAGGTGTTGACATGTACCCATCGTTTTGGCGGAAGCGCACAACTCCGCCGTAGCACGAACGACAGAGAAAGACCAAGTCCGCGCCGTTGGGAGCCGCGTTGTAGCTCGCTTTGATTCGTTCGTACTCGCGAAGCTTGTCTCCTTTGGTGAGTTGCTGCCAACGCTCAGCGTACCAGCGTTTCAACGTTTCGGGCGAACGCTTCAAAGTCTGCCAAATCTCGATAAGCGGCTCAAAGGAATCCGATGCAACGGCCGAGCGGGGTGCCAGTGTGCCAAGCACACCACCACTGCCCAGGAACGGCTCAAAGTATGTGTCGAAGTGTGGAAAGTAGCTCGCGATTTCGTGAGCGAACCGCTGCTTGTTCCCAATCCATTTCAAAAGTTGGATTTTGAACGGCTGAACTCTGACGAAATCGAAGAGAGTTTTTTGCATCCTGCTCAATCCTTAGTCAGTTTGAATCGCGGACCGGCATCTTAGCCGATTTTGGGCTACGCGGCAATTTCCAGGAGAAAACGGGTTTGAAAACAACTCCGTCGCCGCTTGGGGCCGTCGATGCAGCCGGATCCTCGATTCTTGAAGCAACCGAAGCATTTTTGGGCAAACGTCCGTACCATCAGCGCGCAAACAGGTTACACGGTGCGGAAGCTGGGCCAAATCAAAATACCATCTTTCGAAGAAATTCGCGCTGCGCTCGCTCAAGTTGGCCTCGTCGCCAATCATATCGTCGACCGATCTGGTACGCCTACTGAATTTGGCGAGACTCTCGCGGCGTACTTTCAATATCGCGCGGACCAGCTCAATGAATTCGTCGAACCACGACTGATGAGCGGGGAGCAGGCACGCAAAGAATACCGAAAGCTGTGCGCTCGACTGAGGAGCGCAAAGTGCCCTATTCCATTGAACAAGCAGAAGGGCGAGAAGAAAGCACCGGCGTTTCTGACGGCGATAGTCAATATGTTAATCGAAGAGAACGCGGCAGGGATGCCATGCGACTACGACCCGAGAGCGCTGACAACCGTCACAGTTGGGAAGGCACCTCTGCGCACATTATCCCGGCGAGTGGATGGTGCATTTCCAAGCTCGGTCAATCCCGTTGCCATCTGGGAAATCAAAGAGTATTACTACACAACGACCTTCGGCAGTCGCGTCGCCGATGGCGTATACGAAACACTGCTAGACGGGATGGAGTTGGAAGAATTGCGGGAGCACGAAGGCATTGACGTAAAACACTACTTGATTGTCGATGCATACTACACTTGGTGGACCTGCGGCCGCTCGTACCTCTGCCGGATTCTCGACATGCTGCACATGGGTTATGTGGACGAAGCTCTCTTTGGACGCGAGGTCTTTCAGCGGATTCCAGTTCTCGTCAAGGAATGGCTGCGGCTGGCTAAATCGCAACGGACGGGTATTCGTCGGAAAAAGCCCCGATAGGCCGTTACGCAAACCCTGACGTGCGAAACGAAGAGGTAGAACACGTGTAATCGCTCTCTACTTGTCAGGCTGTACGAGTTGTCGGATGAATTTGAGGGGGTCAAATCCCAGCACACGCGCTACCTCCAGAAATTCAATAACGTCAAGCCGCCGTTCCCCCCGCTCGTACTTGCTCACAAATGTTTGATTTCGCTTCAATTTTGCGGCAACGTCCGCCTGGCTCAAACCAGCCGACTTGCGAGCGTCGATGAGCAACTTGCGGAAGCGATCGTACCTCTTTGTAAAAACTGATCGTGTCATGCAAGCCCAGTCTCAGCCCATTTTCGGTTTAGCCCAAATTCGGCTGAACGAGTCTTGTCAAAAGCACTTTAGGGCAAACGCCTCGGGATGACAATTTGGCGCAGATCTACTGGCGAGTGAACCTCCGAATCACCTCTCGCGTTGCCTCACGCTAGAATTAGCAAGAATTGCCAATCATGGTGTCATGGGGTGCCTGACGTTGGATTGCACTCGTTCGCACAACCCGAGGTAACCGAAAAATGCCGACTCGAAACGTCAATCTCACGGAACGCTTCGACCGCTTTGTCAGGGATCAGGTACGCGCAGGCCGATTCCGCAATGCAAGTGAAGTGATGAGGGCGGGGCTCCATCTGCTGGAGCAGCAGACTCGCGAAGAGCGCGAAAAGCTGGCCCTGCTGCGCAAGTTGGCCGCTGAGGGAATTGCACAAATCGACCAAGGGCAGGGTATCAAAATCAAGGACGATAGAGAACTCGCGAGATACATTCACAAGATTGGCAAGCAAGCAGCACGTCGAGCGAAAGTCCGCTCGAACGGCCGTTGAACTCAATGTTGCGCCATGAGATCACGCCAGCAGCGGACCTTGAGATCAAGTCCATTCCAGGACCCTTGCTGACGCAGCACGCTTAGAGGCTTTGTGGTGCGTCCGCGGTAACGCGCGGGGCGGCGTTGCGCAGGCAGGCCAGCGCGACGCGAATGTCGCCGTAGGTGACTTTGCCATTTAACGCTTCGAAGATCGGCTTCAGGCGATCGTGGCCGACTTGGTCGGCCGCCGCGCGGATTTGTTCGAACACGCTCGCGTCGAGCCACGCGGTCGAATCGGAGATTCCCTCCCGCTCGATGTATTCGACAAGGTATTGGACGGTCGTCGATTCAGCGCGGCCGGTCGCGGCGCGAACTTGATCGATCGATTTGCCCTGCGAAAACAGCTCGAAGGCCTGCTTCTTGGAGGGGCTGCCACCGAGGGTCGCAACGGCCGTTGCCCGATTCGAGCTCGATGCCGTTCTTGCGACGTCCATGGCCACGCCCGAGCGTTCACAATACGCGCTGATCTCTTGAAGGAGGGCGGCTCCGTAGTCGGCGGCCTTTTTTTCGCCGATGCCAAGAATGTCGCGAAGCTGTGTCGCATTCGACGGGCGAACGCGCGCCAGGTCGCGCAGGGTGGCGTCGTTGAAAACGATGAACGGCGCGATGCCGCGTTCTTCCGCCCTTTGTCGACGAAACGCGCGCAGCACGTCGAACAATTCCAAATCGACTCCCTCCCATGAGGCACGTTCGGGCGCCGACTTCCTTCGCGACGCGCGCGCTGCCGGCTTCAAGAGCCGCGGCGTAATCTCTCCTTTCAGCACGCGCCGCCCTTCGGCGGTGACTTTGAGGACGCTGTACTCGCCATCCTTCAGCAAAAATTGTTGGCCGATCAACTGATCGATCCAGCCGCGGACCGATTTTTTGTCGTGATCGGTCAACAGGCCCCAGGTGCTGAGACGGTCGTGCTTGTTGTCCAAGATTCGCTGCTCGCGGGAACCGGTCAGCACCTGCGCGGTGTAGTCGCCGCCGAAGTTCTCCCCCAGCCGCACGACGCAGGACAAGATTTTTTGCGACAAAATGAGCGGATCCTCGACCAGGTCGACTTCGGCCAGGCAGACGTCGCACGCGCCGCAGTTGTCGTTTTCGAGTTGTTGGCCGAAGTACGCGGTGATGGCCCGGTGCCGGCAATTCACGCCGGTGCAGTACTTGTCGATGCCGTCCAACACCCTCATCGCGATCTCATAAGCATGTTGCGGCAGATCTTTCTGCAGTTTTCGCCACGTCTGAAAGTCGGCGGCCGAATAGAACAAGCAGCACTCGGCTTCCAACCCGTCGCGGCCGGCGCGACCGCTCTCCTGCTGGTAGGCTTCGAGCGACTTGGGAGCAGCCGCGTGGATGACGTAGCGGACGTCGGACTTGTCGATCCCCATGCCGAATGCGACCGTGGCCACAATGATCCGCGTGCGGTCGTTGATGAACGCATCCTGATTCTTGCGACGATCGGCGTCGTCCATGCCGGCATGATAGGGCAGCGCCTGATATCCCAGCGCGGAGAGTGTGCCAGCTAACTCTTCGACGTCGGCCCGTCGGATACAGTAAATCAGCCCGGAGTCGTTCGGATACCGATCGACAATCTCACGAACCTGCGAGAGCAGGTCGCCGCGGCGTTGCGCGCGGTAAACAAGGTTCGGCCGATCGAACGAGCCGACGAGCACTTCGGCGTTTTGCAGCCGCAGCTCGCGGACGATGTCTTCGCGAACCGTGGGAGTCGCAGTCGCCGTGTAGGCGTGCACCGCCGTGTTCGGAAACTTCTCCTTTAGCAGCCGCAGTGCGCGGTATTCGGGTCGAAAATCGTGTCCCCACTCGCTGATGCAATGCGCTTCGTCGATGGCGAAGAACGAGAGCGGCACGTCGCCCAGAAACTCGAGCGTCCGCTCGGTCATCAGCCGCTCGGGCGAGAGGTACAGCAACTTCAAGCGGCCGCCGCGGATCTCGTTGGTCACTTGCCGCTTCTCGTCGAACGACAGCGTACTGTTGACGCATGCCGCCGGCACGCCGCAGTCGATTAAGGCGTCGACCTGGTCTTTCATCAACGAGATCAGCGGAGAGACAACGACCGCCAGTCCGGGCAGTTGCAGCGCCGGCGCCTGGAAGCACAGCGACTTCCCGCCCCCGGTTGGCATGACGACCAGCGAATCGCGCCCGCCCGCGACAGCCGCCATGGCCTCGGCTTGCAAGGGACGCAGTTCCTCGAAGCCCCAGTAATTGCGAATCAGCTCGCGAAGTTTTTCCATGCCTCTTTCGCTTATGCTCGTTTCGAAGCCGATGACTCAACGGGAAATGGTGCAAGGCCCGGCTCAAATGTCGATCCAGCGTGCCCTATTGCCTAGAGGTTAGCCAACTGGACGTGTAGGCTCAACGTCATGAGGAACGGGTCGATCGGTTGGGAGGGGTGCGACACGACCGTTAACGGCTTTCGCGCCCCAGCGCGATGATCGACGCGTTCACCGCGTCGGCTTTGACACGCCTGAAGACTGGCAGTTGCGACATTCCAGCGACGTTCGGCCGCGCTTCAACTCAAACGTCGGCCGGTTGCATGCCGGGCAGGGAACCGCTTCCAGGCCCTCCGTCAAGGGATCCCACACCAGCGAGACGTTCTCCGAAGTCGCTGGGCGCCTGTTTTCTTCCGAAGGGCCGCTTACAGTTCCAGAAATCTGCAATTTCGGCTGATGCACAAGCAGCACATTCAGTAGTCGCATTTGGATGCTGAGTGAATTCTTCCTTCGCAGTTCGGCAATTCGCATCGTGCGCTGGTGGTCCAGCGCTTCGCGGCGCGAGCGGTATTTTTCATCGTCGCTGCTGGAATGCGCCGCCCCCCGCGCCGCCTGCTCGTCGAGTTCTCGCTGCATGTCGTCGTAATAACGAGTCATGCGCGCGACCTGCTTGTCCAGCCGTTCGGTCAGCTCGCGGCTGCGGACATTAGCGAGCGACGTCACGGTGCGGACGACTTGTTCTCGCGCCAGCAAGTATGCGGCCGCGCGCGTTATCCCTCTGGCCTCTGGAAGGATGACTGCTGGAGCCGTGACGAGACGGCTGCAATCCAGCAATGCATCCAGGTGCCTCACCTGACGCCCGTAATGCAGATCGATTCCCAGCGGAACGATTTCCTGCTCGCGCTGGTCGCTGATGAAGGTGATCTCAAACCAGAAGACCAGTTGGGGAAAATCGAGCGTTCGCACCGCGTGCGCCTGGAAACGCAACCCGTCGTCGCAGGACAGCGATCGGGTAATTCGCGCGGGAAGCTGGTGGGGCTGCAAGTTCAAGCCCGTTACGTGCAGCTCGACAAACTGCGCGAGCTCGACGGCGCGATCGAGAAATCGGTCGATAAGCGGGCTGCCCAAGCTCGCCAACTGGGCCTGGGGATGATCGGCAAGAGCCTCGGGATCGAACGTCACGCACACGATTTGCGGTTCCGCCTCCGGCGAGTCGTCGTCGAGGGCGGCTGCGGCAGGCAGCATGAGGTCGTAGACTTGGGGCTCCACCTCGTCCCACTCGCCGCTCACTGTCTCGACGTAGTTCCTCAGGAACTCTTCCAAAGGTGAACGGCTGGTTTCACCATCCAGCAGGCGGTTGTTCATACATGCGGGATCCGTAAGCCAGGCTTTATCCCTCGGGCGCGAACCGGGACCCGAAGAGACGGTCGTCGTGCGCTCTCTGCTTCAGGTAGGCTTGCTTCGCCGCCAGCAAGCGCGAGCCCAGCTCCTCCATGCGCCGCGTGAAATCATCGTCGGTGGATGATTGAGCCCACAGGTCGGTCACAAGATCCTGAAATTCCTGTTCTTCGTCGAGATTGCCCAGAATCATGTCGATTTCACCGATGACCAACTCAAACATGCTCAGCTTGGCATCAAGCAGGTGCAACACCGCCGCCTCAATCGTTCCGGCGGCGACGAGGTTGTAGACCAACACGTCGTGCGTCTGGCCGATGCGGCTAAGCCGACCAATGCGTTGTTCAATCTTCATCGGATTCCAGGGGAGATCAAAGTTACAGATGGCATGCGCAAATTGAAGGTTGCGTCCTTCGCTGCCAACTTCCGTGCACAAGAGAATCCTGGCATCGCCGCGAAACTCGCGAATTGCAGCCTCTTTTCCCATGCGCGACAGCCCGCCGTGAAACATGACCGGTCGGTGCCCAGCGCGGGATAATTGCTCGGCCAACATCGCCTGCGTGGCCCGGAATTGCGTAAAGATGACGATCTTGTCCTGAAACTCCCGCAGCAGTTCCTGCACTCGATGCAGCTTCGCGCCCGGCGGCAGACTGCCGGCGCGCTGGGAGAAATCGAATAGGTCTGCGCGGACGCGTTCGTCGAGCTTGGCGTTTTCCGACATCGTGGCGAGCGTGGCAGCCGCCGCCTGGCTGCTGGATCCCAAGGCCATCTGCAGCGCGATCAGCGCCATCCTCGCGATCCCGCCGCGCTTCGAGCTTCCGGATGGCTCACCTTCACGTGAAGAGGGCAAGCTCGGCATCGACGATCCGAGCCGTTCCTTGACGAATGCAGTGACCTCCTGGTACAGCGCGCTTTCGTCGGGCGCGGGCTGCACGCTGAGCGTGGTGGCCCAACGCCGGGTGAATTGAAGCCCGACGGTGCTGCGCCGATTGCGGACCATGACTTCCGACAATAACGAGTGCAGCTCATCGACATTGCGGGGAGTCAGCTTGTCCTTTCGGTCGACGAACTGCCGCTGGAATTGCTTCGACGTGCGCAACAGCCCCGGCTCAAGTAGCGTGACAAGATTGAACAGCTCTTCCAGGTTGTTTTGTACGGGAGTTGCGGTCAGTAGCAGAATGAATTGTTTTTCGAGCTCATTGACGAATTTCCAGACTTGCGTTGCGCGGTTACGCAGATGATGCGCTTCGTCGACAATGATCAGATCCCAGCGACGGCAGCCGATTGACGAGCGGTGCGGCTCTCGCTTGGCGGTGTGAGCGCTGACGATGATCCGGTCGAAATGCGACCACGCACCGATGCCACGCTCGCGAAAGGCCGGGTCGTCATAGACGACAAAGTCGAGCGAGAATTTGCGGCGGAGTTCGCCCTGCCATTGCTCGACCAAAGAAGGCGGGGTCAGGACGAGAATCGACCGCGCCAGTCCCCGGAGGTTGAGTTCCGAGAGAATCAGGCCCGCCTCGATGGTCTTGCCCAGGCCCACCTCGTCGCACAACAGCGCCCGGCCGCGGAATCGCCGCAGCACGGTTTTGGCCGTCCGAATCTGGTGGTCCAGCAACTCCATCTCACGCACAAGCGGAAGACAGATGAGCTGATCGAAGCCGCCGTGGGTGCCGATCTTCGCCGCCCTTGTGGCCAACTGAAACTCGTCGACTCCCACATTGTCACGTGGGCGGGCGAACAATCGACGAGCATCGTCGGCGCCGGCGACTGCGATCCGCAAGCCGCTTGGCGTGCTGATTTCACCGCCGTTGAAAAGATCGCCGGCGGTTTCGACCAGCAAGCGAAACCGACCGAGAGCAACATATTCGAGATGTCCGCAGGAATGCTCTTCGCTCCAGACGGTGGGAAGATCGGGCACAAGCAGATGCGAAACGGCTTCCTCCAACTCAAACCGGAGAGGCTTCCCATCGCTGGCAGTCAACTCGGTGAACGGGACCCCGCCTGTCATGAATCCCGGCGGAAGAGCGAGCCGTCGCGGATCATCGGTGCGTGCGACGGAAAAACGGTCTCCCGGTTGTCCGAACGAATCCTCCGTGGCAACCACAGGGGGCCGTAGTCTCGTCTGCAAGGTTTTCCCTCCTTGGCTCGTGGCGATTCCTTGCAATCCAAACTGCGATCAACCAACAGCACGATCAATTTACCAAGTGGGACGCGAAATCTCCATAATTCACAGCGTCCTCATGCAGGTTGGAAGATCTGTAGCCGTCATGGATGAGAAACCTGGCTGTCTGGAAACTCTGGGGAACCCCGCGCGCACCGGCCCAGCCCAGGACTGTTCGATCAGCCAATTTCGGGTGCCGAAAGATGGAATTTCCTACAAGCGGCGATGCCTTTTCTTGTAGGAGTTTCAACGGCTGCGGGGCCTCAGACGGATAGCCAAACTCGTCCGAAGAAATCGACAAACCGCTACTCACTGCCCGACAGGGGTTTGCGATTCGAGCACGTTCCGAAGGCGCGCACAGCGGCGATTCCGGCATCGTCTCTGCATTATGTCCCCGCAGAGTGAGAGAACCCAGAAATCGCAAGATTTCGAGCCGCCTGAAACGGCGGCAAAAATCTCTTTGAGGAGAGAGATTTCTTCCCCACCGGCCCGTGGAGACGGGCTGAATCACACCCCTTCGGCACCTTGCCGCCACTCCAATCCGGGCCGAGAGGAACCCGCAATCCTCTCGGCCTCTTTCCTTTCTTTGGGATGCATTTAGCCCCGGGTGATTCACCCGGGGCTAAATGAACAGCTCCCTCAGCACGCGACCTTCGCTGAGCGATCTCGGGCGCCCGAATTGATCGGCGATGCGCGTTTCATGCGGGTCGATTCCCATCGCCCAGTACAGCGTCGCGGCGATGTCTTGAGGCCGCGTCGGCTCGCTGCCGGGATAGGCGGCAAACACGTCGGAACTGCCGTAGCGAAAGCCTGCCTTCACCCCGCCGCCGGCCAGCACGATCGTATAGCACGACGGCCAATGATCGCGGCCGCCGGCTGAAACGAACGTCGGACCCGGCACGGCGATCTGCGGTTTGCGGCCGAACTCGCCGGCCCAGATGACCAGCGTCGAATCGAGCAGCCCGCGCCCTTCAAGGTCTTCGATCAATGCCGAAAATCCCTGGTCGTCGGGCGGCATGAGCCTGTCTTTCAGCCGGCGGAAGTTGTCGCCGTGCGTGTCCCAGCCGAGCGGGTCGCCGGGGTTCGAGCCGCTGAAGCAGGTGACGAACCGCACGCCCGACTCGACGAGCCGTCGCGATAGCAGCAGGCTCTGCCCGAGCTGATTGCGTCCATAGCGATCGCGCAGGCTGTCCGGCTCCGCAGATAGATCGAAAGCCCGCTTGAGCACCGGACTGGTGAGGAGGTCGAAGGCCCGCGCGTAGTTGGTGTCGATGTCCGTGCGCAGCGCGATCTCGTCCAGGCGGCGCGTGGCCCGGTCAATCTGCGCGAGCAGTCGCCGCCGGTCGGCCAATCGGTTCGGATCGAGCCCGTTGGGCATGTCGAAGTCGGAAACGCGAAAGGCGGCGGCGTTCGGATTTTGCGTGACAAAGAACGGATCGTACTCATTACCCAAAAGCGCGCCCCATTGGCCAGGGCACTTGTAGACCTGATCGAACGCGACGTGCGGCAACGACACGAACGGCGGCACATTGCCCTTCGGCCCGCGATACTTCGCCATCACCGAACCATACGCGGGCCAATCGCCCGGCCCATTGGCAACCTGCACGATGTCGCGGATTTCGTCGCTGCCGGTGATGGCCTGATACGTGCCCGGGTTGTGATTGAAAATCTTGTGACTCATCGAGTGAATCATGCAGAACCGGTCGCAGAGCTTTGCGACACGGGGCATGATGTCGGTGACATAGTAACCCGGCAGCGAAGTCTCGATCGCCTGAAACTCGCCGCGGATGTTGTCCGGCGCTTTGGGTTTCGGATCCCAAGTATCGATTTGGCTTGGCGCGCCATAATGCTCAAACAGGATCACCGCTTCGACGGGACGGGGCTTGCCGCCTCCGGTCGCGGCGTGTGCGGCCAGTTGCATGAACTGCGGCAGCGCGGCCGTGCCGAACAATCCCAGGCTGCCCAACTTGAGCACGTGCCGGCGCGAGGCAGTTTGCGAATGCTGGAGCGGGTCTCGCGCGGGCAGCGGCATACCGTCATCGCTCCAGGTTCACTGTCGTCCCAGGGCACCAAGCTCCAATATATCAAATCTCGACGGCCGATACCGCCGAAATGCTACGTCTGCAACCCATCCAAGTGAAAGATCGCGTTCATCGTCACAAGCACCACTTCGTCGCCGCGGGCTTCGATGACGTTGATGCAGCCGTTGGCTTGCCGCAGATCCCGGGCGCGACCTAGCTCGAGGCCGAGCAAGTGTGCGACAAAAACCCGGTTGACGACGTTGTGGGCCACAACGGCGATGGCTTCTCCGCGGTGTCGAAGCAATAACTCGTCGATCACGGGTCGCGTGCGGCGCAGCACGTCGCCGTAGCACTCGCCGCCGAGATATGGCACGCGCTGGGGATCATCAAGGAACTCGCGGTAGTGGTCGGGGTGCATGCGCTCGATCGTCGCCCAGTCCATTCCCTCCCATTGGCCAACGTCGCATTCGTGAAGGTCGGCAAGCGGAATCGCCTCAATGCCATGCGTTTCGGCGATGATCTTGGCCGTCTCGACGGCTCGTTTCAACTGGCTCGAATATACGCGCTTCAAACCATGACCGTTGAGGAACTCTGCCGTGGCAGCCGCCTGCTTGCGGCCCGTTTCGCTCAGCGACAGGTCGACACTGCGGCCTTGCAGGACATAGGGTTTGCGCAGATTGGAATCGGTGGCGCCGTGGCGTATCAGATAGAGCCGGGTCGAATCAGCGAGGATCGCGTGAGGCATGCCTGGTGCGCTCGTCAAAATAAGCTGATCATTTTTTGGTTAAAACCGAAGCACGAAACAACAGATCGATCTCGAGCCGCGGGGTTTAGCCCCGCGGTCTTCGGCCAACGCGAATGTGCGTCGCGCATACAGTTGCGTGCGTTTCACACATCGGCCGAAGACCGGCGGGATAAACCCGCCGGCTCAGGCTTCGTGCTTCGGATTTCCTTCGTCATTCGGATTTCGTGCTTCGTCATTCAACGAAAAAGGCTCAAGTTAATTTGACGAGAGTCCTTAAGTCAAATTAGACGGTTTTGGGTTCTGCGGTTTGTGGGCGTCTTTGCTGCGCCAGCAAGACGGCGACGCGGATGGCTTCGCGCATGCCGTCGGCCGATGCGGTGCCCCGCCAGGCGATGTCGAACGCGGTTCCATGGCTGGGGCTGGTGCGGACGATCGGCAGTCCCAGAGTCACGTTCACCGCGCGATCCCAGCCAATCAGCTTAAACGCGATGTGCCCTTGATC
>JBBDVZ010000325.1:4390-16722 GCA_040903115.1 Planctomycetaceae bacterium | reverse complement strand
GAGCGGTCGTACATCGGTTGCTGTTTCCCATGAGCGCACGGCGACGCTAATTGATGAGCAGCGGCGGGAGTCGACGGAATTCAACCGCCCGGACGATTCTAGCGATCGCCTGCCGCCAAGTGAATGAAGCAGCGACTCACCGCCGAATGATGACTTCCGAGCCCTTTGTCAGCAGGTCGTAGACCTCTTCGACGTCGGAGGCGCGCATGCGGATGCAGCCGCGCGATTCGGCTCGGCCGACGGAGTCGGGCTCGATGGTGCCGTGGATGCCGTACCCGTCGCCCAGGTCGATCCAGCGTTCGCCGAGCGGGTTGAGCGGATCGTCGGAGTCGAAAACCTTGCCGTCGGGATCGGTGTACTGCGGATTCGGCACCTTGTCGAGCACGGCAAACTTACCGACCGGCGTCGCGCCGTCGCGGCCAATTCCGACAGCATACCTGCGCACAAAGTAACCGTGCGCGTGAACCACCAATTCAAAGTCGCTCAGATCGATGACCGCCGAAAACGGCCCCTTGATGACTTTGAGCTTCTGGCCCTCGCGAATCTTGCGGGGGTCCACGCGGTTCAGCCGCACCAGGTATTCCCACGAAACGTGATACCGGTTGGCAATCGTCTGCAACACGTCGCCGGATTGCACGACGTACGGATCCATGTAGTGGGGCTGCGGGGAGAAGTAAATCGACTCCGCCGTCTTCTCGATGCGTTCGCTCAGCACCGGACGAAGTTCCGGCTTGCTCCAGTAGAGTTTCGACAAGACGCGGTGTGCATCGAGAAAATTACCCTTCTCCAACTGCGAGTCGACCTCGCGCAGCTCGGGAGCGGTTGCTGCGGTCGCCGCCGGATCGGAACGCTGGAGTTCGCTCGCCTCGTCGCCCGTGGGCTGGGTGACTTGTTCGACTTGGCTCCCCGCAGGTTGCACGCGGCCCTGGTCCAACGACTGTTCCGGGTAGACGACGGTCGATGTCGGCCGATCCGGCTCGGCGATCCTTTCGCGCGCGATCGTCGGCGTCGGGTACGGTTGGCCGCGGTTTGCTTCTTGGCTGCGCTCGTCGGTGCCGGTCGTAAATTGGCCGGGCATTGACGATGTGGTCCGGCTGTCCCAATTCTCCGAGGGCGTGAGCCGCTCCGTCGGGACGTTCGGCGTGCGCGCGATCATTCCGGTGCCCGCGTAGGCTTGTCCCTGCGCCGACGGTTCCGACTGTTGCGCGAAGACCGCGGGATCGCCGGCCATATCGTCGACCGGAAGCTGAGCGTGCTCATCGCCGGTTTTTGCAACAGCCGGCTCGTTCGCGGCGCTCGTGGCTGCTCGCTTTTTTCCCTCGAAGGGGATCCACTCGAATTGCCAGGCAGCGAGTGCCCCCAATGCCGACAACGTGCCGATCCAGTAGGTGACGATGGGCAGACTTCGCGCGCGAGCGGGTTTCCGCATGGTCGTTCTCGTCCCTGAGTTTCGAACCGATATCGAGAATCGTTCGGCCTGCCAAACAAGCCAAACACCGGCGCCGCAATGCCGCATGGAGACCCATCGGCCTGAGACTCGGGCGACGCCAAAAATAAGGCGGGAACTATATCAAAGACTCGGCGGGCGGACCAATGCCAATTGGGATCCGGGGGTTTTCAAAAGTGGACATCTCAAAACCCTTGTTCCGGAGAGGGGATTGGTGAAGAACTCGAGCGCCTCCACCCTCGACTCGACTAAGCTCGCCGAAGTCCCCCAACCCCTCCCTGGAAGGGAGGGGGGGCGGACGCCGCAACGACGGCGGGTCCGCTCTCAGTGCGTCGCGCGAACGACGTAGCCGCCCGGCAGCCGCCGCACCATCCGCTTCATCTCCAGCACCGTGAGCGTGGACAGCACGCGCGACGACTCGAGGCCGGTGGACCGCAGCACGTCGTCGATGTGGCCGGGCTCGTTGGGAACGTGATTGAGGATTTCGCGTTCCTGATCGTTCAGCGTCAGCTCGCGCGGGCTGTGGACCGTTTCTCCCTCGCGTCGCTCGACCGGGCCAATCAGCGGCCCCAGTGCTTCGAGAACGTCGTCGACGTTACGAATCAGAGCAACGCCGTCGCGAATCAGGTCGTGGCATCCTTCGCTGGCCAGGCTGTCGATTCGACCGGGGACGGCGAAGACTTCGCGTCCTTGCTCCATGGCATGACGGGCCGTATGCAATGCCCCGCTGTTGCGTGAGGCCTCAACGATAATCACCGCCAGCGAGATGCCAGAAATAATCCGGTTGCGCTGTGGAAACAGGCCGGGCTTCGAAACCTGGTCCAACGGCGATTCGCTCAGCAGCGCACCCTGGCGAATCACCTCTTTTGCCAGTTCATCGTGCTCGGGAGGATAAATCGTCGAGACGCCGGTCGCCAAAACAGACAACGTGCGGCCGCCGGCTTCCAGCGCGCCACGATGAGCGGCCGAATCGATTCCGCGCGCCAGACCGCTGACGATCGTCAAACCCGCGCGTGCCAGCGCCGCCGCCAGCCGTTCCGCCTGCTGCTTGCCATAGATCGTGCAGCGTCGCGATCCGACGATGGCCACGGCCAATTCGTCTCGCGGCTCGATGGCTCCGCGGAGATACAGGACCTTCGGTGCATCGCAGATCTGCGCCAACATGCGGGGATAGCGGTCGCTCCCGTACAACAACAACTCGATTCCCGCTTGTCGGCAGCGGTTCAGCTCGCTTTGGGCGACAGCGGAATCGCGAGACGCCGCGACGATTGCGCTGGCCAACTTGGGACCGACGCCGGGGGTTTGCATCAATTGTTCGCGATCGGCCCGCAGAATCTCACCCGGGGAGCCGAAACACTCCACGAGGGCTTGCTGCGTCCGCGGCCCGATTCCGGGCACCAGATTGAGCCGCAACGCGTCGAGTATTTCCTGTTCGCTGTCAGCGACTTCGGACACAAGAAATCCTCGCTGCTCATGCCATTTCGGCCAGGACGGCTTTCACGTCGGCTTCGGGAACGTCATCAATGAGCTGGGCGCAACCCAGCCGGGTTGGAAGGACAAAGTGCAGCCTACCATCGGCGGCCTTTTTATCCAGCAACATCCGGTCGAGGACGTCTTTGGTGTCGAGTTTGACCGCGGGGGGGAGGCGGGTTGGCAACGCCAGCGCTTCCAACAAGGCGTTCTGGCGTGCAGATGTCGCTGCGTCGATGAGCCGCCGCCGTTGCGCAAGTTTGGCGGCGCAAACCATGCCGATGGCGACCGCCTCGCCGTGCATGAGCTCGCCGTACCCGCACAAGGCCTCGAAGGCGTGGGCAAACGTGTGACCGTAGTTCAGCAGGCTGCGAATGCCGGTGCGTTCTTGCTCGTCCTGCTCGACGATGCCGGCCTTCAAACGGCACGATTGCGCGACGATGCTGCGCAACACGTCGGGACGACGGTCTCGAATTGCCGCGACATTCTCTTCCAGGAACCGGAAGAAATCGGCGTCCAGGCTGATTCCGTACTTGACCACCTCGGCCAGCCCGCTGCAATAATCGCGTTCGGGAAGCGTCGTCAGGGTCTCGGTATCGATGAAGACGCCCAACGGCTGGTAAAAGGCGCCAATCAGGTTCTTGCCCTGCGAATGATTCACCCCCACCTTGCCGCCGACCGCACTGTCGACCTGCGCCAACAGCGACGTCGGCACCTGCACGAACGGGAGACCGCGGGCGTAACTGGCCGCCGCGAAACCCGCCGTATCGCCGACGACACCTCCGCCGACCGCGACGACGACGGTCTGCCGATCGGCCTTCATTTCGACGAGATGATCGTAGATCGCGGAAACAACGGTCAGCGTTTTTGATTTTTCGCCGGGCTCGAGCTCGAGCAGCTCGCCCGACCAGCCGGCGTCGCTGAGACTTTTGATCACCGCCGTCGCATACGGATCGGAGACGTTTTGGTCGGTGACAATCAGGGCTCGACCCGGAGCGGCGGCGCACCAAGGGCGCTTCTCTCGCCAGCGTCCGATTGCCGCGGCGACCGACCGGAGTGCATCGCTGGCGATAACGATCTCGTAGCTGCGTTCGCCAAGAGCAACCGCCACGCTGATTTGGTCGTTGGTTCGGGACACAATCGTGCGATTGTATCCTCGCCGATGGGGAGGCAACAGCCATTGCCTCAGCGTTGGGCGCGCAATTTGCCAGACTGTCCAATCCGTCACGGCAACCAAGACACGGCCGGGCGTCACGTGCCCGGATTCGCGACAATCGAGTGCGTAAACCGCGATCGTTTGAGCACTTACCGTTTGACGATCCCGGGCGAACCGCGAGGCAGTGCCAGCGCTCGTCAGCAGGAAGAACATTGATATTGCCACGCTTTCGAAAGATGTGATAATTTACGTTGCTCACCAAGGATGTGGCCTCTGCGGAGGATGGTTACATCGCCAGCCTGACGCCGAATCCGGCTAAGGGCTGAATTATCGAGTTCCCGCTATATTACAACTTGGTACAGACCATGGATGGTCGCACGCCTCGCCCCGTCTGGCACAGCCGTTGCGTGCCGACGAGGCTGTTCAGCCTGCGCGGTGTCCTTGGGACGAACACGCAAATGGGAGGCTGGATCGGAGAATTCGACGGTAGCTAGGCGACAAAAGGAGATTGTCTGTGACTGCAGGTCGCACGATCCTGGAACGATTTTCGGAACGGCAGAGCCCCGAAACTTTCCGCCAGGAGCACTGGCAGGGCACTTTCGACGCCTACCTCGACGTTGTCCGTGAGAACCCCAAAGTCACGCGGACCGCCTTCCAGCGTTTGTACGACATGATTATGTCGTACGGCACACATCCGGTCGAAGGCAACAAAGAAGGCCTGGTCCGCTACAAGTTCTTCGACGATCCCGACAACGAAGGACGGGATGCCATCTTCGGTCTTACCAAGCCGCTGATGGAAATCGTCAACGTCTTCAAAAGCGCCTCGCTGAAATACGGCAGCGAGCGCCGCGTGCTGCTGTTGCACGGTCCCGTGGGCAGCTCCAAAAGTACAATTGCGCGCCTCCTCAAACGCGGGGTGGAGCGCTACAGCCGCGTCGATGCGGGCGCCATGTACTCGTTCGGCTGGAAAGAGCCGGCGGGCAGCATCCTGTGGTGCCCGATGCACGAAGAGCCGCTGTTGCTGATCCCCGAAGCGCATCGCGAAGAAGCATACGCCGCACTGAACGAGGGACGAGAGGGAGAGGAATTCAAAATCGAAATCGGCGGCGAGCTGTGCCCGCTCTGCCGGTTCGTTTTCCGCGAGCGCGTGGAAAAGGCCGACGGCGATTGGACAAAGGTGATCGACGACGTCGTCGTCAAGCGGATCCTGCTTTCCGAGCAGGACCGGATCGGCATCGGCACGTTCCAGCCCAAGGACGAAAAGAACCAGGATTCGACCGAGCTGACCGGCGACATCAACTATCGAAAAATCGCCGAATTCGGCACCGAAAGCGATCCGCGGGCGTTCAACTTCGACGGCGAGTTCAACGTCGCCAACCGCGGCATGATCGAGTTCATCGAGGTGCTCAAGCTCGACGTCGCGTTCTTGTACGACCTGCTGGGCGCGTCGCAGGAACACAAGATCAAGCCGAAGAAGTTCGCGCAGACCGACATCGACACGGTGATCATCGGCCACACGAACGAGCCGGAATATCGCAAGCTGCAGTCCAACGAGTTCATGGAGGCGCTGCGGGACCGCACGGTGAAGATCGACATTCCGTACGTCACGAAGCTCGCGGACGAACACAAGATCTACGAAAAAGACTACAACGCCAAGCGCGTCCGCGGAAAGCACATCGCCCCCCATACGCTCGAGATTGCCGCGATGTGGGCCGTGCTGACGCGGCTCGAGGAGCCGAAGAACGCCGGCCTGACGCTGATGCAGAAGCTCAAGCTTTACAACGGCAAGACGCTGCCCGGCTACACATCCGACAATGTGGTGCAGCTTCACCGCGAGGCCAAGTCGGAAGGCATGCTGGGGATCTCGCCCCGCTACGTGCAGGACAAGATCTCCAACGCGCTGGTCGTCAACAGCGACTCGACGAGCCTGAACCCGTTTATGGTGATCAACGAGCTGGACGCCGGTTTGAAGCACCATTCGCTGATTCACAGTGAAGAGCTCCGCGAGCACTACCGCCAGTTGATCGCGCAGGTGAAGGAAGAGTACACCGATATCGTGAAAAACGAGGTCCAGCGGGCCATCGCGGCCGACGAGGAGGCGCTCACGCGGCTGTGCTCGAACTACATCGACAACGTCAAGGCGTACACGCAGAAGGAGCGGGTGCGGAACAAGTTCACGGGGCAGCAGGAAGAGCCGGACGAACGCCTGATGCGGTCGATCGAAGAGCGGATCGACATTCCCGAATCGCGGATGGACGACTTCCGCCGCGAGATCATGAACTACATCGGCGCGCTTTCACTCGACGGCAAGTCGTTCAATTACCGGACCAACGAGCGACTGCAAAAAGCCCTCGAAATGAAGCTGTTCGAGGACCAGAAAGACACGATCAAGCTGACCAGCCTGGTTTCCAACGTGGTCGATGCCGACACCCAGGAGAAAATCGACATCGTGAAATCCCGGTTGATTCGCGATTACGGTTACAACGACGAGTCCGCCACCGACGTGCTGCAGTATGTCGCCAGCATCTTCGCCCGGGGCGATGCCAAGTCGAGTTAGAGCGGCCGCTTGGGTTGGGGAATGGGACCTTCAACCGGTGGTTGCTCGAGCCCGGCTGGCCCGATGAGGCGATTCGAGGCTCGGGCAGAGCAGCAGGCATTCGGCAGGGAATGCCCACGGCGGGCGGACATCGGCACTGCCGGTGTCCCTGCCGACCAATCAACAGCGAGCCAAAAAGTGACATGACCCGCAGCATCGACCGAGATCTCCAGCGCTTCAGACGCATCGTGCGGGGAAAGGTGCGCGAAAACCTGCGCAAGTACGTCACGCACGGCGAGATGCTGGGACGCAAGGGACGCGAGGTCGTCAGCATCCCGGTGCCCAACATCGAGATTCCGCATTTTCGACACGGGCAAAAAGGCTCCGGAGGCGTCGGGCAGGGAGACGGCAAGGAGGGGCAGCCCATCGGCAGCGGACAGGACACCGGCGACGGTCGCGGCGAGGCCGGCGATCAGCCCGGCGGGCACATCCGCGAGGTCGAAATCAGCCTCGAAGAACTCGCCGTCATGCTCGGCGAAGCGCTGGAGCTGCCCAATATCGAGCCGAAGGGCAAAGACACCATCAAAAGCAAGAAGGACAAGTACTCCACCATTCGGCAGACCGGTCCCGATTCGCTGAGGCACTTCAAACGCACGTACAAACGGGCGCTCAAGCGGCAGGTGTCGATGAACACCTACGACCCCGATCGGCCCGTCATCATTCCCACGCCTGACGACGAGCGCTACCGGGCCTGGAAGACCGTCCCCGAGCCCAAGGCCAACGCCGTCATCATTTACCTGATGGATGTGTCCGGCTCGATGACCGACGATCAGAAGGAGATCGTCCGCATCGAGGCGTTTTGGATCGACACCTGGCTCAAGAAACAGTACGACGGCGTGCAGCGGCGGTACATCGTGCACGACGCCGTCGCCCACGAAGTCGATGAGGACACGTTTTACCGCACGCGGGAGAGCGGCGGGACCCGGATTTCGTCGGCGTACCGTGAAGCCGGCAAGATCATCGCACGCAGTTTCCCCCCCGCCGAGTGGAACATCTACTGCTTCCAGTTTTCCGACGGCGACAACTGGGGCGAAGACAACGAGGGCTGCCTGAAGTTTCTCACCGAGAATCTTCTGCCCTACTGCAACTTGTTTTGCTACGGGCAGGTCGAAAGCCCGTACGGTTCGGGCGACTACATTCGCGAGCTCAAAGCGCAGCAGGACCGCTGGGACAACCTGATCCTTTCAGAAATCGAAAACAAAGATGGGATTTACGATTCCATCAAGGAGTTCCTGGGTACGGGGAAGTGAGGATTGCGGATTGCGGATTGAAGGGGAGCGCGGAACTCGGAGCGCGGAACGGGGAGCCAAAGCGTGCCGGTTGCGCCCGGCAGGAACTGAACACTGAAAACTGAAAACTGAAAAGTAACCAATGCCCGTCAGCACCTATCGACCGCTGCCTCCCGAGATTCGGGCCGTCCAGGATGACCTCGAACAGTGCGCGCGGGACTACGGCCTCGATTTTTTCGAGACGATTTTCGAGGTCGTCGACTACGAAGAAATGAGCATGCTGGCCGCCTTTGGCGGTTTCCCGCAGCGCTATCCCCACTGGCGCTACGGCGCCCAGTATGACGAGCTCATGAAGGGGTACTCGTACGGTCTGCAAAAGATCTACGAGATGGTGATCAATACCGACCCCTGTTACGCCTACCTGCTGGGCGCCAACGAGATGACCGATCAGAAGCTGGTCATCGCGCACGTGTACGGGCATTGCGATTTCTTCAAGAACAACGCCTGGTTCGCGCGCACCAATCGGCGCATGCTCGACCAGATGGCCAACCATGCGGCCCGCGTCAATCGGTATATCGACCGGTTCGGTTACGAGGCGGTCGAGGAGTTCATTGACGCCTGCTTATCGATCGAAGACCTCATCGACCCGCACTCGCCGCACATCAAGCGCGCCGATAAGAAACCCTCGCGGGTAGCTCACCAAATGGGCACGAAGATCGAGGATGAAGCCGACGCCGAGGGACGGTTTGCCTCGAAGGGCTACATGGATTCGTTCATCAATCCACCTGACGTCCTCAAACGAGAAGCCGCGCAACGCGACAAGAAGCGGCAGGAAAAGGAAGACAGCCGCTCGTTTCCCGACAAGCCGGTCCGCGACGTGCTCCTGTTCCTCATCGAGCACGCGCCGCTGAAAGACTGGCAGCACGACGTGCTGTCCATCATCCGCGACGAAGCCTACTACTTCGCTCCGCAGGCGCAAACCAAGATCATGAACGAGGGCTGGGCCAGTTATTGGCACTCGATGATTATGACGCGGCACGCGCTCACCGATGCCGAGTTTATCTGCTACGCCGATCACCACAGCGGAACGATGGCGACCAGTCCGCAGCGGCTCAATCCGTACAAGCTGGGAATCGAGCTGTTCCGAGACATCGAAGAACGCTGGGACAAGGGCCAGTTTGGCCCCGAGTGGGACAATTGCGACGACGTCGACGAAAAGGAGAAATGGGACAAACAGCTCGGTCTCGGCCGACAGAAGATTTTCGATGTCCGGCGTGTCCATAACGACGTCACATTTATCGATACGTTCCTCACCCCCGAATTCTGCGCGAAACACAAGATGTTTTCGTTCGCCTATAACGACGCAACCAATTACTACGAAATCGCTTCGCGAGAATTTCCCCAGATCAAGCGGCAATTGCTGAACAACCTGACGAACCATGGGCGTCCGTTCATATTCGTGGTCGACGGCAACTACCGCAACCGGGGCGAACTATACTTGATGCATCAGTACATGGGCATTGAGCTCAAGCTCGATTACGCACACGACACGCTGGCGAACCTGCAAAAGCTCTGGGCCCGACCCGTGCACATTGAGACCGTCGTCGACGACGATCCCACGATCATGTCGTTCGACGGTTCCAATCACGAAACGAAACCGAAATGACGTGCAGCCATGAGCGTAAAAGATGATCTCACCCGAGAACTCTCCCGGCTGATCGGCTACTCATCCAACTCCACCAGAACGGTGACGTTGAGCGCCGCGAATCAGGTCACGCTCGCCGTCGATTTTACCGCCGTCGATTCGATGAGCTGCTCTCTGGCGGAGGTTCGTATCACGGTGCCGTCGCTTTCCGGCGCGCGTTTCGACGTCGTCAAGCGTTGGGCGCAGGCGCTCAGCAACCGCATCACTTACTTGCTGGAGAACATCGGGCCGCTGGAGTTCGCGCCGGACCAGGGGCGGATTCTCATCCGTTCGACCCCGCCCGATAAACAATCCGGCGCGACGCAGTTCTACGAGGTGTTGCTGCAGTCGCATCACGGCGGCACATTCAGCCTCCGTCGTTACCGCTCGCAGAGCGGCCAGCCGGGACGCAAGGCGGTCGACATTCAAGTCACGCACGAAGTGCTGCAAAAGCTCGTGGGCGACTTGATCGACACCATTCCGACGCCCTGACGGGCGAGTTTTCAGTGTTCAGTTTTCGGTGTTCAGTCTCGCGATTGATGCGCCCGGGAAGTTGGACTGAACACTGAAAACTGAACACTGAACACTAGCAAGCTACGTCAATTTCTGGTCGAGAATCTGTTCGGCTTGGGCCCGGCGGTAATCTCGCAGTTTCTGGCGCAGTTCCGGCCGCGACGTCGCCAGGATGCTGACGGCAAGAAAAGCCGCATTGATCGCTCCCGCTTTGCCGATCGCCAGCGTCCCGACCGGAATTCCGCTCGGCATCTGCACCGTGGAGAGCAACGAGTCGAGCCCGTCAAGTGCCCAGCTTTTCATCGGGACGCCCAAGACGGGCAGCACCGTATGGGCGGCGGCCACTCCGGCCAGATGAGCGGCGCCGGCGGCGGCGGCGATCAGCACTTCGATCCCGCGCTGCTCGGCGGTGCGAACGAATTCGACCGTCTCGTCGGGCGTCCGGTGGGCCGACAGCACGCGGCATTCGCTGGCGATTCCGAACTCATTCAACGTGTTGCGCGTGTGCACCATCGTTTCCCAGTCGGATTGACTTCCCATCAGCACGCCGACCAACGGGGTTTTCGCTGCAGACATCTCCAATTTCTCCGAGAATCCTGCCGGAAATTCGGTGCACGTCGCTTGCTCGAAATTCAAGGTAATCGGCCAAAGGGCGACAAAGCAAGCGACTGCCGACGTTGTTTTGACCCGTCGCCACGTCTAAAATTCGCACGGCGGCATCAATATCGGGACCCGCGGGATGTCCGAGTCGACAATCATCGTCTTCGAAAGGCGGCCCCGATATACTCCAGAGTTGCAAAGGCAGTTTTGGGGGCAGCAAGTCAGCGTGAGGGCTTGCCGCTCAATTGCCGATATCAAGCAACTGCGTGACTCGGCACCCGGCGCCGTGCTTCTGCTCGATTTGGAGGCCGCACCTGCCGAGATTCTGCAGTTTCTTGGCGGAGACGTGGGCCGCGCGAATGCCGCCACCGTGATTGTCGCAGCATCGCGACACACGGCCCCTCTCGAGTGGCGAGTCCGCGAGTTGGGTGCGGCAGAGTTTCTCATTGAACCGGTCAGCGGTGAGCGCCTTGCCAATCTGTGCCGCAGGCAGCAAACCGCGAATCGGCTTGCCGCCTCTTGAATGACCGAAGCCGCAGACGGGAAAGACGCAGCCTGATGAACCAATCGCAAGTCACCGATCCCGCTTTGATGGCAATGTTGAGCGGCGTCATCGATCCCGAAATCGGCCGGACGCTGGGCGAGCTGAATATGCTCAAAGGCGCTGCCGTCACCGGCAATTCTTCGGTGCTTATCGACGTCGAGCTACCCACGCCGGCCTATCCGAGGCGAGAGCGAATCACGGAGGCCCTCCAGGCGGCGCTCGCTGCGACGATGCCACAAGCCAAGGACGTGCGCGTGAACTTTTCGGCCGTGGTGAAGGGCAAGAATGCCGGCGGAAAAATCGGGCTCAAGGTGCATAACATCATCGCCGTTGGCAGCGGAAAAGGGGGCGTGGGCAAAAGTACCGTGGCTGCGTGCCTGGCTTACGGGCTAAAGATGTACGGGGCGCGCGTCGGCCTGATGGATGCCGACGTTTACGGACCGAGCATTCCGCACATGATGGGAGTGGGAGCGGCAAAACCGGCCGCCATTCAGGTGACATCTCCCACGGGGCAGACAGTGCAGCGGATTGAACCCATTGAGGCCGGGGGGGTAAAAATGATCTCGATGGGGTTCTTCGTGGAGCCCGAGAAGGCAGTCGTTTGGCGCGGCCCGATGCTGCATCGGGCCATCACGCAGTTCCTGCAGGAGACCGATTGGGGCGAGCTCGACTACCTGATCATCGACATGCCCCCCGGAACGGGCGACGTGTCGCTCACGTTGTCGCAATCGGTGGGATTGGCCGGCGCCGTCATCGTCTGCACGCCGCAGCAAGTGGCCTTGCTGGATGCCGTTAAAGCCATCAGCATGTTCCGGCAGGTGAACATTCCCGTGCTGGGGATTGTCGAGAACATGTCGGGCGATATTTTCGGACGCGGCGGAGCGAAGAAAAAAGCCGAGGAAATGGGCATTCCGTTTCTGGGCGAAATTCCCATCGAAGCCGCCATCCGCATCAAGGGGGACGAGGGGGACATTGCCGGGTTATTCGCCGCGGAGAGCCCGTCGCGGCCGCATTTGCGTCACGTCTGCGAACAGACGGCCATCGAAATCGCCCGCCAAACGCTCGAAAGCCCCAGCATGCCGTCGCTGGAAAT
>JBBDVZ010000325.1:0-4290 GCA_040903115.1 Planctomycetaceae bacterium | reverse complement strand
TTAATTGCCGTGTTGCTGGCCGTGTATTCGGGGCGAACGCCCAAAGAGATCCTCGAAACCGACATCGCCGGCATTTTTGCCAGATTGGGCCTCGATCAGCATCTGAGCTCCGCGCGGCGAAACGGGCTGCTGGGAATGGTCAAGCGGATCCGCGGCATCGCGGCACAAACGAATTGAACTCCATGTCTCAAACGATGCGTCAATCTCGGTTCGACGTCGACGTGATTCGGCGGGACTTTCCCATTCTGCACAAGCCGCTGCCCAATGGGATGCCGCTGGTCTACCTCGACAATGGCGCCTCCGCCCAGAAGCCGAAGGTCGTCATCGAAAAGGAAATCGAGGTTTACGAGAACTATTACGCCAATGCGTACCGAGGCGTCTATCAGTTCGGCGCGCGCATCGACGAAGAGTTCGAAAAGGCGCGCCGGAAGATTCAGGAGTTGCTCGGCGCCGCCGAGCCGGAAGAGATCATTTTCACCTCCGGCACGACGATGTCGATCAACCTGGTCGCCAATGCCTGGGGCCGGCGGTTTTTGCGCGCGGGCGACGAATTACTCGTCAACGAGATGGAGCATCACGCCAACCTCGTCCCGTGGCAGCAGATTGCCGCGGAAAAAGGGGCGATTTTGCGGTACATTCCCCTGACCGCCGACGGCCGCCTCGACCTGCTGCAGCTCGATGCGGTCTTGAACACGCGAACCAAACTGGTCGCTGTCACCGGCATGTCGAACGTGCTGGGAACCATCAATCCCATCGAAAGCATTGTCGAGCGCGCAAAAGAATGCGGGTCTCTCGTGCTCGTCGATGGCGCGCAAAGCGTCCCGCATTTTCCGGTCGACGTCAAGGACCCACCCATCGATTTCCTCGCCTTTTCGGGCCATAAGTTGTATGGGCCGAGCGGCGTCGGCGTCCTCTACGGCCGTCGCGAGCTGCTGGAATTGATGGACCCGTTCCTGACCGGCGGCCACATGATCGACCGCGTCTATCGCGATCATGCCACCTGGGCCGTTCTTCCGGCGAAGTTCGAGGCGGGCACGTTGCCCATCGCCCAGGCCATCGCCTTGGGAGCCGCGGTCGACTATCTGAACGGCATCGGCTTCGACGCGATTTGCGAGCACGAAGACAGGCTGCTGCGCTATGCCCACGAGCGGCTGCGCACGATTCCCGGGCTGACAATCTACGGCCCCGATCCGGAGCACAAGGGATCGATCGTCAGCTTCAACGTCAAAGGCGCCCACCCCGAAGACCTCGCGCAATTGCTCGACCGAAAGGGCGTATTCGTGCGACACGGCCATCATTGCACGATGCCGCTGCACGACCTGTTGTGCCTGATGAACTCCGTCCGCGCGAGCTTCGCCCTCTACAACACCGAAGCGGAGATCGACGCGCTGGTCGACGCGATTCATTTCGCCCGTCAAAAACTGCGGCTTGAGTGATATGTCAGTCGGCATAGGTCAGGCGACCTTGCCTGATGCGCGCGATCCTGTGGCGCCTCTCGCGTGTCGACGTTGCCGCCTGACGTACGTCGCTTAGTTTTCACGTGCCACACGCCTTGACGAATTCCGGTGTTCTCCGAAAATTGGCGCAACATCAATTTCACTTGCCCGGAGTGCTTGTCATGGATCGGATTATCGCCGTGCTGACAAGAGTAGGCTTGGATTGGGTATGCAAGCCGTCCCCCGAAAGGGAAGAGGGCGGATTGGAAATTATTTTCAATTTCTCGGGTCAGCGTGAGGAACGCCAGGCGATAATCGGCGCACTCGAATGTCTCGAAAAAGACAAGGAAGCGGATTGGTTGTACCAACGTGGCAGCCGTTGGGTGTTCGACACACCGAAATTGAAACGATGGTTGGCGGCCGGAGAGGCGGCCAGTTTCTTGCCGAACATCGAATGGATAACTGGGCCGGTTGTGCTTGATCCAAAACTCGAATACGACTTTGACAAGCACAGCGGAAAGCCCAAGACAAGATTGCTCTTTTGTATTTACAAGAATGATTATGCCATGCAGCAACAAAAGCGAATCTTCCTGAGTCACAAGGGTGCCGATAAACCGAAGGTGCAACAGTTCCACGACACCTTGGAATTGCTTGGATTTGATCCGTGGCTCGACGTGGTGGATATGCCAGCCGGGAGCGAACTGCATCGATCGATTCGGGATGGCTTCAAGGATTCGTGCGCAGCCGTCTTTTTTATCACGCCGAATTTCGTGGACGCTTCCCATTTGCGAAACGAAGTGAACTACGCTGTTGAAGAGAAAACAGCCAAGGCTGATCGGTTTTCAATCATCAGTCTCGTGTTCAACGATGCTGACGGAAAACCGGGCATCGTTCCCGATTTGCTTAAATCGTATATTTACATACACCCGAAGGACGAATTGGAAGCATTGCGGGAAATCATTCGAGCCATGCCCATCCAAGTTGGGCCGGTGCATTGGCGTCCGGGTGTCTGAGCAGAAAGGGATGCTGCGATGATTGAACGGGAAATGGTTCTTGTCCTCGGGGCTGGCGCAAGCGTCAAAACACGGTTACTGACACCCTTTTTCTCGTCCTTTTTCTCCTCGATGTGGAACCGGGGGTGCCACGGCAGGCGAGCGCGTCGGCCTGTGCTGCGAGCTATCCGAAAAAGTACGCGGCAACAAAGAAAATTATTATTGCGAGCACCACCAACCCGAGTAGTGCGAGTGCTCCTACGTTCGGATCATGCCAGAAGTCGGGACGTACTGTCTGACCTCTCTTCCTGCTGCCGACGATCGGAGCCGGCTGGCTCTCGCCGATGGGACAGCCGCACTGCGGGCACGATTCTGCTTTTGTAGAAACAGGATTATCGCATTCCGGGCAGTTGACCAGTGCCATCATCGTCCCCTTTCATTATTGGGCACATAGCTGTGCGGGCAGCGTTCGACATTAGCGTCGAATTGAGTGGCCTGTATTGCTAAACGCCGCGGGTCAACTTGTCAAACAAGAACGCCCTGAGAAGTCGGCTATAAGGTCAGGCGGCAACGCCTGACGATTCGGGTGACGCGACCAATCGCCAAATCAACCGTCCGGCGGAATCGTCGACGCGCGGAAGCAGCCACAAGATCGCGGCCGTCAGGCAAGGTCGCCTGACCCACGCCCTTTGTGTACGCACGGGCGATTGCGTCAGGCATTCTGCCTGACCTACGATTTTTTAGCCACGGATATCTCGGATGGCTCGGATAAAATGCCCACGAATTGCGCGAATTGACACGAATCAGAGGACAAGGGCAATCAAGCAATGCAGGAAGCGAGGACATTCTTGAAATGCATTTCCTCCTGCATTCCTGGGTTCCTGGCTTCGTTATAAAAAATGAATCGGCGAAATCTGCGAAATCTGTGGATGCATTTTTTTCTTGATTTATCCGTGTTGATCCGGGCTATCCGTGGTTCCTCTTCTTTGCGTTTTGAAATTTGATCGCGGCTCTGCCGCGCTCGGTCCTCCTTGGCCTTTTTGACACGCTTCGACAAATCTGCTCTAATGCATGCTTCTTCCGAAGGCTGAGGACGCGCAGACGGCGAATGAGTTGGTGATTCCAATTCCTCCCTGATCCTGAAGCCGTCAGCCTTCCATTGCGGCGATGCATGAGCTTCGCGTTTCCGAATCGGCCCCTCCCGAGCCACTTGCGGTTGGAGCATTTCCATGCGCGAAACGACCGAAAAAGGCGAGACGCGGGAGCGGACATGAGAGAAACCGCAGCCCGCAGTCATTTCCCGGTTTGATCCTTTTTTCAAAGTTTCAGGTTTTGGGTTCCGTATCCCTCCATAGGCAAAGTTTTATGCGTTCGATCTGGTATCGCTTTCGACTAAACTTGCTCAGACTGCAGCACCCGTAGCTCAGCAGGATAGAGCAGCGGTTTCCACAAACCCTTGTCTTTCCGATGTTTGCGACCAGCGGCTCGCGAACTGCGCACATTGATTTTCGCTTGCGAAAAATTCTTTTCGGCACTGTTGACAGCTTGATTGCGGTTGTTAGTATTGTTCTTGCCTCTCGGGACGGCCAGCACGGTTCGCCGTATCGCCGTCCCGCGATGTTCTTTGACAATTTGGTTGGTGAACCCTGATTTAGTCAATGAATTGGGTTTTGAGACGTGGCTGTCGTTGCGCAGTCGCTACGGACGACCGGAAACGGGAGACCGGAGGGGCGGCGCATGCGACAATCAAACTCTTGCTTTCATGTCATGGGGCTGCTTGCAGCCGCTTGGCATAAGCATACATCAAAAGGGTTTGATCCTGGCTCAGAATGAACGTTGGCGGCGTGGATTAGGCATGCAAG
>JBBDVZ010000324.1:0-16738 GCA_040903115.1 Planctomycetaceae bacterium | reverse complement strand
GATCTTCGTGTTCGCGTCCGAGTGCCGCGCTCGAAAGTCGACCAATTTGCCGGACAGCGGGGCGTCGGCGGCCGCTTCGAAGACCACTGGCATGAGGTCCATGTTGGCGGGCATCTCCTGGGCCACCATCGTGATGCCTTGGGGAAGATCCTTGGGCTCGAGCATGATCGGACCGCCGAAGTCCGAGCGGGCCACGTTGATCAGCGTCGCAAACCGGTTGCCTTTGGGCACGTAAATCTGCTGCCGGTACTGCGAGTAGCGAGCCACGCGCGGAATCTGGACGGTGAGAGTCGGTTTGACCGGCGTGAACTCGACGCGGTAGACGTAATCGGGACCGCCGCGGCCCAGGTGATCGGTGACTTGCAGCAGGTACTCACCGTCTTCGGGAAACGTGAAGCGGAAGTAGCTGTCTTTGTTTTTGGCATCATCGTTGCCGACCAGAGCGGTTCCCGCGGCGTTGTGGATGTACATCACCGAGTCGAGCGGCGAGCGAAGGCGGCGGGCAAAACAGTCGATCTCGTAGACTTCCCCCTTCTTCGCGGTGAACTTGAAGAAGTCGACGTCGCCGACGACCCCGATGACGCCGTTGAACGCCAGCGGCAACTGGGCCGACGTGGACTGAGCGGGCGCATTGTTCGGTTCGACCTCGAGTACGTTCGGCTGCTCGGACAGTCGAAAGGAATTCTCGGACGGAGCCACGACACCATCGGCCGCTGCCAGCAATCCGTAATCTTCTTCGACGGCGGCCGGCAGCTTGTACTTGGCGGTGAACTCGCCTGCTGCATCGCCCAAAAACCGCACCTCGATCTCCTCGCCAATCTTGCCTCCTGCCGGATAGACGCCCGTCGGTCGGGGAAAGGTGCCGATGTGCACGCGATAATTGCAGCTTCCATTGCCGCCGTAAGCGCTGTCGCGCACTTGAACGATGTAGGGCCCGTCTGCGGGGGCCACGATGGTTGCTGCGGCGTCTTGCAACAACAGCGGACTGTCGTCTTTGGCGGCTAATTCGAAGCGTTTCGCGTCGAGAATCGCGACGTAAGGGTCGCAGAGCGTCATTCCCAATCGCATCGCCTCGATTTCGACGGCGATCCGCTGGCCCTTTTTGGCATCGACGACAAAGTAGTCGACGTCTTCGTTATCGATGACGCCGTGAACCGTGACGTTGAGCGCGATCTTTTGCGGCGCTGCAAAGTCGCTGTTGGGTTCCTTTTCGTCGACGATGGGCAATGCGCCGACGTAAAACGTGCGGTAATCGGAAATGCCGCTCTTGGTGCGGACCTGCGCCACGTGCTCGCCCAGCCGGCAGTCGGCGGCAACCTTCACCGTCGCCGCGATGTTGTTGGCGTCTTTGGCTTCGATCTTCGTCACTTCGAAGCCGGGTGAATAGAAAAAGATCTCCTGCGCGTCGCCCAATTGCCCGCCGCTGAACGTCAGCACGCTTTCCGTCCCCCGCTGCACGCCGCGCGGCATGATCACGCCGAGCGCAGGAGACGACGCGGCGATTTCGCCGGCGGCCCAAAGACACAGCGTTAAGAATCCGGTCAGCACAGCAACAACGCGAGACGATCGACGCATGCTTCCGCCTCGAGAAAACCCCATGGTTTGCCTCCCAAAAGCGGTGACGAACAGGCAATTTCGAGCCACCGAAAACTCGACCGACTTTCGAACGTCGCGCATCAAGCCAACAGGTCCGTGCGAACCTGTCCGCCGTTGACGATCTCGACTGGCCGGTTGCCAGGGGCCATCAACTCCTTGTCGGCAACGATGCCCAAGCACTTGTAAATGGTTGTGGCCCAGTCCTCGACGGTGAGCGGGTCCTTGTCCGGCTCGCTGGCCGTCGCGTTCGAGGTGCCGTACACAATTCCTCCCTTGATCCCGCCGCCGGCCAACACGACGCTGAAGACCTTCGGCCAGTGATCGCGACCGGCGCCGGGGTTGATCTTCGGCGTGCGACCGAACTCGGAGGCGATGCAGACGAGCGTGTCCTTCAACGTTCCCCGGCGATCGAGATCGCGAATGAGCGCGGCGAACCCTTGGTCGAGCGCGGGCGCCTGGCCGCGCATGCTTCCGTCGACGTTGTCGTGCATGTCCCAACCGCCGTACGTCAACGTCACGAACCGAGTGCCGGCCTCACACAACCGTCGCGCCAACAGCAGTCGAGCGCCGGCCGTGTTGCGTCCGTACTCGTCGCGGATGGCGTCAGGCTCGGCAGCGATGTTGAATGCCTCGCGCGCCTGGGCCGAGCTGACCATCGCGTAAGCGCGCTGGTAGAACGTGCCGACCGCGTCGAGCGCATCGGCCTTTTCTTTCGATACGAAATGATCGTTGACGGCATCGATGATTCGACGGCGCCGCGTAAAGCGTCCGTCATCGACGTCGCCGGGCAGCTTCAGGTCCTTCACGGTAAAGTCGCCGCTGGCGGGATCCGAACCCAAACTGAACGGCGCAAACGCCGAACTGAGATAGCCCGTTCCGGCGTACGTGTTGGGTTGGCCGGGAATGCAGACATATTGCGGGAGATTGTTCTTCGGCGGGAACTCGTGGGTCACCACGCTGCCCATGCTGGGAAACTGCAGCGCCGGGCTGGGACGATATCCCGTGAACATGTTGTGCGTGCCGCGCTCATGGGCGGCCTCGCCGTGTGTCATCGAACGGCAGATGGCGATCTTGTCTACGATCTGAGCCGTCTGCGGGAACAATTCGTTGATGACCACGCCTTCGACCTTGGTGGCGATGGAGTTCATCGGGCCGCGGTATTCGATCGGCGCATAAGGCTTGGGATCGAACATTTCCTGATGCGGCGCGCCGCCGGGCAGAAAGATAAAGATGGCAGACTTCGCAGTCCCTTCTTTGCTTTCGTATTGCTTGATGTCGCCCCGGGCCTCCTTCAAACGCAAGAATTCGGGCAGCGTCAGCCCGATTCCGCCCATAAAACCCACATGCAGGAAATCACGGCGGGTTGCTCGAAATTGCATCACATTGACTCCTTAAGGGCAGTCGGGGGCAGCGGCAGGATGGTACTGTCACGCTAAACGGCAATACAAAGCGGCAGAGCACTCCCTGCAAATCTGGAACCGGTTTCTTCGGTGCACACGCGTGGTGTGGGACCCAAGGCGGGGACGAGTTACTCGTCGATGGGCCGTGCGTGTGGAATGTCGATCCTTGTGAAGCTCGGGGGCCGATGGCTCCAACTCCTCATACAACCATCGCGCCTACGCAAAAACTTCCTTTCCTTATCACCTACTAGGAGACCCAAAGCCAGACCAAAAGTCAAGAAACAAGGCCGAAGGCCGCCGGGTAGGTGGACGTCGGATCAATCTGAGCATTCCTCTTGCGGCACACATGGAGTCCCGCGGTGCAATCGGAAAGAATCCGCCGTATATTGAATCACGCCGATTTTTGACGGAAAATAGTTCGTGCAACGGCATTGAAGCCCTTCGCGTGGTTGTCGATCTCGGCAGCGAGCGCCCGTTGAGCTGGTTCCGGCCCTATGCGATACACGTGTGTCCTATTCTCTTTGTGTCTCGTGGCTGCGACAACGCAGTCCGCGGCGCGAGCCGATGAGCCGGCACAGGCTTCCCAACCCTCCGAGCCGACGGTCGACTTCGACCGCGATGTCAAGCCGATACTTTCGAGCCGCTGCTTCGAATGCCACGGGCCCGACACGCAAGAGAACGAGCTGCGTCTCGATCGACGCGCGGAAATGCTGCGAGGCGGTAAGTCGGGGAAGCCCGCCGTCGTGCCCGGAAAGAGCGGCGACAGCCGGCTCGTGCAACTCGTTTCCGGGGCCGATCCCGACCGGGTCATGCCACCCGACGGCAAACGGCTATCGGAAAAGCAGATCGCGCTCATTCGTACGTGGATCGACCAGGGCGCCAAGTGGCCTGAGACCATCAATCCCGATCCTTCCGAGGCTGTGCCCAGCCTGAACGCCGATTTCTGGTCGTTGCGACCGCTCGTGCGGCCGCAGTTGCCGGCGGTCGATGGCGGCCGGGTCGAAAATCCCATCGACGCATTCATTCTCGACCGATTGAAACAGGCGGGCCTCGAACCTTCGCCGACGGCGAACCGCGCGACTCTCATTCGGCGACTTTATCTCGACGTGCTCGGGTTGCCGCCAACGCCGGAAGAACTTCTCGAGTTCGAAAACGACGCGCGGCCGGATGCTTATGATCGCCTGGTCGACAGTGTGCTCGGCAACGTCCATTTCGGAGAACGGTGGGCGCGGCACTGGCTCGACGTCGTTCGTTTCGCCGAAACGTCCGGCTTCGAGACGAACGTCGATCGTCCCAACGCCTGGTACTACCGCGACTACGTCATCAATGCTTTCAATTCTGACAAGCCGTTCGATCAGTTTGTCTTCGAGCAACTTGCCGGCGACTCTGTCGGCGTTGATGCGGCCACCGGGTTTTTGGTCGGCGGCCCGGACGACGGCGTGAAAAGCCCGGACATCGCGCTCACATTGATGCAGCGACAGGACGAGTTGTCCGACATGATCAATACAACTGGCACGGCATTCCTCGGCCTCACGCTCGGTTGCGCCAAGTGTCACAACCATAAGTTCGACCCAGTTCTTCAAAAAGACTACTACGCCGTCCAAGCCGTGTTTGCCGGAGTGAGGTACGGCGAACGGCCGCTGCGAAACGCCGACACCGCACAGCGAATACAGGAAGCCGACGCCGTCAACAGCCGTATCGAGGCCATTGAGGCGGAACTTGCCTCGATGGGAGTTCGGCAGGCCGTCAATGCTCGGAAGAACTTTGACAAGTTCAAACCAGTGCTCGCGAAGTTCGTGCGATTGAACATCACAGCCACCAATAACGACGCCGAACCGTGTCTCGACGAGCTCGAAATATACGCGAAACCCGACGGCGCGAGGCCCGCGCGCAACGTGGCGTTGGCGAGCGAAGGCGCGGTGGCCACCGCTTCGGGTTCGCTGGCCGGGTTCGATATCCATAAGCTCGAGCACGTCAACGACGGCAAATACGGCAACCCTCAAAGCTGGATTTCGAATGAGCGAGGCCGGGGCGTCGTTGAGATCGAACTCGCACAGCCCGTTCTCGTCAATCAGGTGGTCTGGGGACGAGACCGTGATGGAAAGCTCACCGATCGGCTGCCGGTTGCGTACTCAATCGACGTTGCCGCAGATGATCGCCAATGGCAGACCGTGGCAACGTCGAATACGCGAATCCCGTTCGGATATGGAACGTCGGCACAAGTGGCATCCGGTTTTTTCGGACTTGATGTCGCCGCAGCCGAGCGCGTGGCAAAACTCTTGTCCGAGCGCTCGTCGCTCAACATACGTCGCAAGACGCTCAGCGAAACCCCCGCGGTGTTTGCCGGCGTCTTTGAACAACCCGGCGCAACGCATCGACTCTTCCGGGGCGATCCGCTGGCGCCGCGTGAAGTCGTCGCCCCCGACGCGATTACAGTCCTCGGCAAGTTGAATCTCGCGGTCGACACGCCCGAACAGGAACGCCGCGCCGCATTCGCCCGGTGGATTGCCGGCCCCGACAACCCGCTGACGGCCCGCGTCATCGTGAACCGGCTTTGGCAGTTTCATTTCGGCACTGGGATTGTCGACACTCCTTCCGACTTCGGCAAAAACGGCGGTCGGCCTTCGCATCCCGAGCTGCTCGATTGGCTGGCGACGGAATTGATCCGCGGCGGCTGGTCGCTCAAGCACGTCCATCGTTTGATTCTCACGTCGGCTACGTATCGGCAATCATCGGCGCCCGACCCCGCGAAGTTGACGGTCGACGCCGGCAGCCGGCTGTTGTGGCGATATCCGCCGCGCCGCCTGGAGGCCGAATCGATCCGCGACTCGATCCTCGCCGTCACCGGCGCGCTCGACATGCGCATGGGCGGAACGGGCTTCAGCCTGTTCGAGCCGAATACGAATTACGTGCGCGTTTACACGTCGAAAGAGGAGTTCGGACCGGCCGAATGGCGGCGCATGATCTACGCGACCAAGGTGCGCATGGAACACGACTCGGTCTTCGGCGTACTCGACTGTCCGGATGCCGGGCAGGTGACTCCGAAGCGCACTCGGTCGACGACGGCCATTCAGGCGCTCAACCTGTTCAACAGCCGCTTTACCGATCAGCAGTCAAAAATGTTTGCCGAACGCCTGGCCCGCGAAGCCGGGACCGACCGCAACAATCAAGTTAGCCGCGCGTTCCTGCTCGCGTACGGTCGCAAGCCCGATGACAGGGAAGCGGCCGCGGCCGTCGCGCTTGTCGACCGGCATGGACTTCCAGCACTCTGCCGGGCCGTCCTTAATAGCAGCGAGTTCCTGTTTCTCCCGTGACGAATCCGAAGATGACCAAGCACGACAATCTCTCCGCGACAGGCCGCCGACTTCTGGACCGCAGAAGTTTCCTTTCGCAAACGACGACAGGCTTGAGCAGCATAGCGCTGGCGCACCTCTTAAGCGCACACAATTCCCTGGGCGCGGACTCGAGCGGCGACAAAAAGACTCCCATTCGCCCGGTCATCGACCCCTCTCGTCCTCACGCCGCGCGCGACAGTCATTTTCGCGCGAAGGCGAAAAACGTGCTGATGCTGTTCTGCTCGGGTGCTTGCAGCCATCTCGACACGTGGGACTACAAGCCCGAGCTTGTGAAATATCACGAGCAGCCGATGCCGGGTTCGGAGAAGCTGATCACCTTTCAGGGCGAGCAGGGAAACCTGATCAAAAGCCCGTACCCGTTCCGTCCTCGCGGCGAGTGCGGCAAGATGACCTCGGCTCTGCTACCGCGGTTGGGCGACCTGGTCGATGAGATGTGTTTCATCCATTCGCTCACCAGCAAGACCAACACGCACGGCCCGGGCGAAAACTTCATGTCGACCGGGGCAACGCTCGACGGATTTCCCAGCATCGGCTCGTGGGTCAGCTATGCGCTTGGCAGCGAGAACGAGAACCTGCCCGCTTTCGTCGCCATTCCCGACCCGCGAGGCGTCCCGCAATCGAGCGTCAGCAACTGGGGCCCGGGATTTTTGCCGGCCGTTTTTCAAGGGACGGCTTTCAACGCGCAACAGCCGATCCGCCACCTCACGCCCCCGCCGGGCATTAACGATCAAACCGACGTTTCGACGCGCGATTTTCTCGCGTTCCTGAATGAGCGGCATCTTGAAAAGTATCCCGGCGATACGGAACTGGCGGCTCGCATCGCCAGCTACGAATTGGCCGCGCGAATGCAACTGAGCATTCCGCGCGTCGCCGATCTTTCGACCGAGCCCGCACATATTCTGAAGATGTACGGGGCGGATGACGCGGAAAACAAAGTGAAGGCCAGCTTCGCCCGCAACTGCATCCTCGCCCGCCGGCTCCTCGAAGAAGGCGTCCGTTTCGTGCAGCTCTTTAACGGTGCTTACGCGATGGGCGAAGGCGTCGGCAATTGGGACGGGCACAAGACGCTTCAAAAACAGTACGACGTGCACGGCCCGATTCTCGATCAGCCGGCCGCCGCGCTCCTGACCGATCTCAAGCAGCGCGGCCTGCTGGAAGATACGCTAGTGGTCTGGTGCACCGAGTTCGGCCGCATGCCCACGTTTCAAAAGGGAGCCAGCGGCCGCGACCACAACCCATCAGGCTTCACCTGTTGGCTGGCCGGCGCGGGAGTGAAACATCCCTTCAGCTACGGGGCGACCGACGCGTTCGGTTACAAGGCGGTGGAGAACATCACCACCGTCTACGACTTCCACGCGACGATCCTGCACCTGCTGGGCCTCAACCACGAACGGCTGACCTTCTACCACAACGGCCTCGAACGCCGCCTCACCGACGTCCACGGCCACGTCATTTCCGATGTGGTCGCGTGACAGAATAATGCGGAATGCGGAGTGCGGAATGCGGAATGCGGAATTGAAAAAGTGATGGGTGATGGCGCGAATGCAATCAAAGCCGACGGGCTGACTTCGACGAGCTCAGTCGAGTCGCGTCCCGTCGGAACTGCGATGTGTGGTCCTTGCAGGCTTTACTCTGGCGCATCACCCCGCAACCTTTCGATCCAACGCATCGAATTTCTCCGATTCGACTGGCGATTTGCCTTCTGTCTCGCGACAATGTGAACGACAAGGAGACGCGCCGTGACTCGCAGCGGTTTTCCCGTTCCTCAGCATCCCGTCTTTACGCGGCGAACGGCCATTCAGGCCGGCACGCTCGGGCTGTTGGGCTTGGGAATGAACAATCTCCACGCGCTGCGGGCCGCTCCGGTTGCCGGCGGCACGGTGAAACCGCAGTCGCGTGCGAAGTCGTGCATTTACATCTTCCTGTCCGGCGGCTTGGCTCAGCAGGATAGTTTCGATCTCAAACCCGGCGCGCCGGAAGGCATTCGCAGCGAGTTTCGCCCCATCGCCACCGCGACGCCAGGGCTGGAGATTTGCGAACATCTGCCTCGCCTGGCGCAGCGGAGCGACCGTTGGTCGCTCGTGCGGTCGCTGACGCATCCGTCGAACGAACATACGGTCGGCCACTACATGATGCTGACCGGCCGCAGCGAGCTCTCGCCCGGTTTCGTCGGAGACCGTAAGCCGCGACCGGGCGATTGGCCTTCGATCGCCTCGATCGTTGGCGACGCCATCGGATCGCAGAACAATCTGCCGCCGGCTGTCGTGTTGCCCGAACGGCTTGTCCATTGGTCGGGGGGCGTCATTCCCGGCGCCTATGGCGGCTTGATGGGCGCGCATCGCGATCCGTTCTTTATCGAAGCGTCGCCCTACGACGACCCGATGTGGCGCGGCGCGTATCCTGAATACACGTTTCCCAATCAAGCCAAAATGCCTCCGAGCGCTCTTGATGCGCGCGTTTATCAAGCGCCGAACCTCAGCCTGCCGGAAGGCTTGAACGCGCGCCGCCTGGGAGGCCGACTCAGCCTGCTGACACTTCTCGAACAACAGCGGCGAGAACTCGAACGGTCGGCGGAAGTGAACAACTACGACCACCATCGCCAGTCGGCCGTCTCGCTCCTCAGCGACTCCAAGGTCCGCAATGCGTTCGACGTCACCAACGCCGACGAGAGAATTCAACAACGCTACGGGCGCAACAGTTTCGGCTGGTCACTGTTGATGGCTTATCGACTCGTCGAAGCCGGCGTGCCACTGGTGCAGGTCAACCTGGGCAACAACGAAACCTGGGACACGCACGGCGATGCCTTCTACCGGTTCCGCGAGAAGCTCTTTCCTCCCACCGACCGCGCTCTGTCGGCCCTGCACGACGATCTGCAACACGCCGGCTTGTTGGACAGTACGCTGATTGTGATGGCCGGCGAGTTCGGCCGCACGCCGAAACTCTCCACGCTTGGCGAGTCGTATCACGGCCCCGGCCGCGATCACTGGGGCGGCGTGCAAACCGTCTTTTTCGCCGGCGGGGGCACGCGCGGCGGCACGGTCGTCGGTTCGTCCGACAAGGACGCCGCCTATCCCGCCGCCGATCCGCAGAAGCCGGAGAACATGGCCGCGACTATCTACGACGCGCTGGGAATTCCTGCCGAAGCCGCCTGGCACGACGAGCTGAACCGGCCGCACCACATCTACCATGGCAACCCGATTGCCGGGCTGTTGTGATATGTTGTTATTGCCGAATTGTGTCCCCGCCCCGATCAATCGCCACAACCGCTACATCTTCGTCAGCAGGTGAAATCTCTCCCCTCCGCAAAGCCGCCGGGAACAACACCGCAAAAATTGGGTCGTATAGTCCTATGTTGAGATTTTGCAACGTGCAGATGATGCCAAAACGCCACGGCTTCCCCGCCGACTGACGCTCCCGCTGCGCCAAATTGGCGCAACGACTGCCTCGCATTCCCCCGAGCTGGAACATGGTTGGATCGACTTCCATTCGTTCTTTCGCGAAGTTCGCGGTCTTCGCCGCCGGTTTTGTCATCGGTCCGACCGCGAGCGGCCTGAACGTTCACGCCGACGAGCCGGCTGCCGAACCCGCGGCATCGGCCGAAGCGACCGCCGCGCGAGTCGACTTCTTCGAGAAGAAAGTGCGGCCGGTCCTGATCGAGAACTGCCACGACTGCCACTGTGCCGAAACCGCCGAAAGCGGCTTGCGCGTCGATGGGCTGGCTGGATTGCTTAAAGGAGGCACGCGCGGCCCGGCCATCGTCCCCGGCAAGCCGGAGCAAAGCCTGCTCATCAGCGCGATCAATCACGGCGAAGTGCTGCAAATGCCTCCGAAGGACAAGCTCTCTCCGGTTCAGATTGGCCACCTGACCGCGTGGGTGAAAATGGGATGCCCCTGGCCGGACGCCAAGCCGATCGCCGAGAACCAGGGCGAACAACAAAAGCCCCAGTACACCGACGAGCAAAAAAACTTCTGGGCATTCAATCCGCCCGTCGCAAGCCCGCCGCCCGAGGTCAAGAACCACAACTGGATTCGCAATCCCATCGACCAGTTCATTCTCGGGGCGCTCGAGAATAAAGGAATTCAACCTGCCCCAGAGGCCGATAAGCGCACTTTGATTCGCCGCGCGACGTTTGATCTCACCGGTTTGCCGCCGACTCCCGAAGACATCGACAGGTTCCTGTCGGACGATGCGCCCGACGCGTACGATCGATTGATCGAGCGGCTGCTCGCGTCGCCGCATTACGGTGAGCGGTGGGGACGACACTGGCTCGACGTGGCCCGCTATGCCGACTCGAACGGCATGGACGAGAACATGGCCTTCGCGAGCGCGTTTCGGTACCGCGATTATGTGATCGCCGCTTTTAACGCCGACAAGCCGTACGACCGTTTCGTGCGCGAGCAACTGGCGGGCGACTTGCTCGCGCCGCGTGAGAACGAGTCGCAAGCCGAATACCACGAGCGCCTGATTGCGACGGGATTTCTGGCGATCGGCCCGAAGATGCTGGCCGACGACGACCCGATCAAAAAGCAAATGGATATTGTCGACGAACAGGTCGACACCACCTGCCGCGCGCTGATGGGACTGACCGTGGGCTGCGCCCGCTGTCACGATCACAAGTTCGATCCGATACCAACGGCCGACTACTACGCGCTGGCCGGAATCTTCAAAAGCACCCAAACCATGGAAGACTTGGGGGTCGTGGCCAAGTGGTACGAATACGAGATTCCCACTGCCGACGAACTCGCCCACATCGAAGCGCACAAGCAAAGGCTGGCTGACGTCGAGTCCCGTCTTGCCGAGCGCACGCAGGCGGCACGTGCCGAATTCGCGGCAGGCGAGCGACCGAAAGCCTGCCGCTACCTGCTGGCCGCATCGCGATACCTCGGCGCGGCTGGCGACGCCGTGCCGGACGGACGACGTTCGATCGGCGATTTTGTCACGCGCGAATCGATCGCGGCGCGCGGCGTGCTCCTGGAAGCCGAAGCCTTCGACCGCGGCACGGTCCAGGTGGACCGGGACAACTGGGGGAAAGATATCGGCGTGCTGCTCCAAAACGGGTACGCCGAGTACGACGTCGAGTTGCCCGACGTCGGCCATTATCAGCTCGAGCTCCGTTACGCGGCGCAAGAAGCGCGGCCGCTGATGATCAACGTCAACGGAACCACGGTGAAATGGACCGGGGCCGGTGCCATCACGGGCGGATGGAACCCCGCCGACCAGGCCTGGCACCTCGAAGGTGTCTACGAATTTCAGGCGGGAAAGAACGTCATTCGCCTCGAGCGCGACAAGGTGTTTCCGCACATCGACAAGCTGCTGGTTGTGCGCATGCCCAAGCTCACCGACCGCGAACAACTCAAACCAATCATCCAACCCGGCCACGAATCCGACGTTCCTGCGGCGATCGTCGTCGAGGCCGAAAACTACACCCGCGGCACGTTGATGAAGCGGGGATCGGTCGTACTGAACGGCGGCGACGGCAACTTCTTCAACGAGGCCGAATACGAAATCAACGTTCCAGCCGACGGCCGATACCAGTTGGACTTGCTGTACACGTCGGGCGAAACTCGCTCGTTCAAACTGACAATCGACGATTACCTGGTGAACGAGCAGGCGGCCAACAGCACCACCGGCGGCTTCGACGACTCGCAGGTGCAGTGGTTTGCCGAAGGGATCTACGAGCTCTCCAAGGGCCGCGTGACGATCCGCATCGAACAAACCGGCCCGACGCCGCACCTCGACCGCCTCGCGCTCGTTCCGACGGAATTGCCACCCACGGTTGTCTTCGCATATCGAGCAGTGGGACGTCGCAGCACGCGAGAATGGGCGAAGGATTTGTCACTCAACGAAGCGGTGTTGAGAGGCTGGATCGACTATCTCCGCAAGCAGACGGCCCACGGTGATTCGTACTGGAGAACGTGGATCGCCGCGAATGCTCGATCCAGCGAAACCACCTCAGTCGCAAAGTCGGCTGACGAATACCAGGTGTTGTTCGACAGTGCGCAAGCCGCACACGACGGGCAATCGGCCACTCCTCAGCTCGAGGCCTTTAAGGCCCTGGTCGACGACGCCACCGGTCCCTTCAGCCTTGCCGACCGTCCGGAGCGGTTCTACTCCGAGTCTGCCCGGAATGAGATCGCAAAATTGACGAAAGAGAAAACGGCAATCGAAGCGGGCGCGCCGGAGATCTCGCGCGCGATGGGAGTCCGCGAGGGAACCGTCGAGAATGTCCGCATTCATTTGCGAGGCAGCCACCTGACGCTCGGACCGGAAGTTCCGCGGCGGTTTCTCGGCGTCATTGCCTGTGAATCGAACGCGCCCATCAGCGACAAGCAAAGCGGCCGGCTGCAAATGGCGCGCTGGCTCACAAGCCCCAAGCATCCGCTCACCAGCCGCGTGATGATCAACCGGATTTGGCGCTGGCACTTCGGCAGCGGTTTGGTGCGCACTCCCGACAACTTCGGCCGGTTGGGCGAAGCTCCCACAAATCAGGCCTTGCTCGATTGGCTGGCGTGCGAGTTTATCCGCAGTGGCTGGTCGATCAAGGACATGCACCGGCTGATGATGCTTTCCAGCACGTATCGCATGAGCAGCCAGTTCAATTCCGCAGCCGCGGAGGCCGATCCAGAAAACAAACTCTACTGGCGCATGGCCCGCCGCCGCCTGGAAGCCGAAGAGATCCGCGACAGCATTTTGGCGCTGGGCGACAATCTGGACGCTCGGATGTGCGGGCAGTTGCTCAAAGACAAGAACCGCGACTACGTCACCGGCACCGGCTCGAAAGTGAACAGTTACGACTTCAATCGCCGCACCCTGTACCTCCCAGTTCTGCGCAGCGCCGTTTACGAGGTCCTGCAGGCCTTCGATTTCGCCGACCCCAGCGCGCTCAACGGAGAACGCGCGACGACAACCGTCACGCCGCAGGCTTTGTTCATGATGAACAGCAGCCTGGTGAGCGAGAACACACAGCGCATGGCCGACGGCCTGCTCGGTCGCAGCGATTTGGACGACGCCGGCCGCATTCGCGTCGCTTTTTTGCGGGTCTACGGACGAGAGCCGCGCAGCGAAGAAACCAACCGGTTCGTCGAATTCGCGCGCCGACTCAACGAGACCCAGGCAACTTCTCAATCCGACGAAAACGAATCGCGTCGCAAAGCCTGGCGCAGCCTGTGCCGAGTTCTCATTTCGTCGAATGAATTCATATACATTGAGTAATCGCATTTTGAGCCGCGAGAAAAACATGTCCTGCTTACAGCGCATTCATTCCGCAATCCGCATTCCGCATTCCGCATTTGGCGCGGTGTCCCGCCGCCAAATGTTGCGCGATTGTGCCACCGGTTTCGGCAGCCTCGCTTTGGCGGGAATGTTGGGCAGCGAGGCACTGGCCGATGCGGCGGTCAACCCGATGGCCGAGCGCAAACCGCATTTTACGCCCCGCGCGAAACGCGTGATTTTCCTATTCATGCACGGCGGCCCATCGCAGGTCGACACGTTCGACTACAAGCCCCAGTTGGAGAAGGACAACGGAAAGCCCCTCCCCTTCGCCAAGCCGCGCGTCACCTCCGGCAAAACGGGCAACCTGTTGCGTTCGCCTTGGAACTTCCAAAAGCGCGGCGAAAGCGGCATCGAAGTCAGCGAGTTGTTTCCGCACGTCGGCGGCTGCATCGACGACATCTGCCTGATCAACAGCATGTGGGGATCGAACTCGCGGCACGGATCGGCATTGCTCGAGCTGCACACCGGCAGCGATACGTTTGTCCGCCCGAGCATGGGCTCGTGGATCACCTATGGGCTGGGTACAGAAAACAGCGATCTGCCTGGCTTCATTACCATCTGCCCGACGCTGGGGCATGGCGGCGTGAACGCATGGAGCGCGGCTTTTATGCCCGCCGCATACCAGGGCACGCCGATCGGCTATGCGAGCATTCCCGCCGCCGACGCGAAGATTCCCTTCATCACTAATGCCGACACCTCGCAGAAGGTGCAGCGGATGGAGTTGGACTTGTTGCGGCAAGTCAACCAGCAGCGGATGGAGCAAACAGGCCCCGATAGCGCGCTCGAGGCTCGCATCAACTCGTTCGAGCTGGCCTTCCGCATGCAGGGCACGGTGCCCGAGGTCCAGGACCTATCGGGCGAAAGTAAAGCCACGCACGAACTATACGGCGTGAACGACCCGAAAACCGAAAACTTTGGACGCCAATGCCTGATGGCACGGCGTTTTGCCGAGCGGGGAGTCCGCTTCGTGCAGGTGACGCATACGTACAAGTGGGACCAGCACTCGGGTCTCAAGAAGGACCATGCGAACAATGCGCTCGAAGTCGACAAACCAATCGCCGGCTTGATCGCCGACCTCAAAGCGCGCGGCCTGCTTGAGGACACGCTGCTGTTATGGGGTGGAGAGTTCGGGCGCACTCCCACCTCCGAGGGCAGCGACGGACGCGACCACAACCCCCAGGGTTACACCATGTGGATGGCCGGCGGCGGCGTGAAAGGCGGCATCCGCTACGGTGCCACCGACGAATACGGCTATTACGCGGTTCGCGACAAGGTGCACGTCCACGATCTCCACGCGACGATTCTGCACCTGCTGGGGCTCGACCATCTGAAGCTGACGTACAAGTACGCCGGTCGAGATTTTCGCCTGACCGACGTGGCGGGCGAAGTCGTTAACGGCATCATCGCGTAAGACGCAGCGTGGCGGCCATCGCGAGCGCCGCCGTCTCGATGCGCAGCGTTTGCGGCCCGAGGTTCACGAGCAGCGCACCCGCGTTAACTGCCATGGCGATCTCCCGATCGTCGAATCCTCCTTCGGGACCGACAGCCGCAATGATCGCATCAATCGCGCCGGGTTCGTCAACGACTTGATTGCACGGCGCACCCGTGGGATGAGCCACATACACGCGCCGCCCGGGAAACTCATTGGCGACAAAGTCCTGCCAGCTCGTCTTCGCATCGATGGCCATCAGTCGATCGCGGTTCGATTGCTTGCAGGCGGCAATCACCGTTTGCTCCATCTTCTCGAGCTTCCCGTCGCCGGGATGAACCACGCTGCGCGCCGTTTCGAGGGGCACGAGCCGATCGACCCCCAGCTCGGTCGCCTTTTCGACAAGCCAGCGAAATCGTTCCCCCTTCGGAACGGCCGTGGCCAGCACCAGCGACGTGCTCTGTTCGCTCTCGGCATCCTGCCGGGCGAGGATTTGCAGCCGGACCGAGCGCTTATCCATTTCGACGACCGCAGCCGTCGCGCGATGGCCGCGGCCGTCGAACAGAACGACCTCATCTCCGACGTTTTTCCGCAGAACTTTGACGAGATGACGGGCCTCAGCACCCGACAATTCGGCCGCTGGGCCGTCGGAAAGCTGCGGGAAGTAGAATCGTTCGACCATAGGAGGACTGCGGGGATGCCTTTGCAATGAAAGCGCAAGATTTCACCGGGACGAGGCTCACGTTCCGGTTTCCATCGTGCCGATTATACCAATCGGCAAGGACGAGCGCCCGGACTGCGCGCCCGCGTCGCACAACCAGCATTTCTGTCGCTGGAACAACAATGTACGCATCGTATTGGGGACTGTCGCGTTCGCCCTTTCCCGCATCCGCCGATTCGGGCGGCTTCTACGATGGCGCGATGCACCACGAGGCCCTCTCGCGGCTGATGTTTCTCGTTGAGGACCACGGACGCTGCGGAGTGCTCACAGGCCCCTCGGGCACCGGCAAGACGCAACTGCTTCGATTGGCCGCGCGGCAGGTACGCCGCACTCAACGGTTCATGACGGCGGTCGACCTGCGCGGCCTCAGCCAGAACCAATTGCTGTGGAGCCTGGCAGCCGCATTGCAGCTTGGCCCGCGCGACGGCGAGCTTGCGCAACGCCTATGGCGGATGCTGGAGGACTATCTGCGAGGCTCGCGCCACTCGGGGTTGCCGCGCGTGTTCGTTTTCGATCACCTCGACCGGGCCGCCGCTGATTGCGCGCACGTCATCGAATGGCTGCTGCACCTCGATGATGGTCCGTCGTGCCGCACGACGGTTCTCATCGCGGGGCGCGCGTTTGACGGACCGGCTACTTCGCATCTCCAGGCAATCTCGGCCTTGCGAATCGAAATCGCGGCACTGGGCCAGGAGGAAACGGCCGAGTATGTCCGCGCGCTTTTTTCAAGCGCCGGCGGAGATGCCGACGTCTTCACTGACGAGGCGCTCGATCTGGTGTTCGCGAAAACCAGAGGCGTGCCTCGCGACATCAACCGCCTGTGCGACCTGTCATTATTGGCCGCAATGGGCGCAAATTGCCCCAACGTCGACTCGGAGGCGGTAAACGTCGCCGGCCGAGAACTTCCCGCCGCTGTAGAACGGGATGACACGCTTTCGTTGCTGTTCGAATCGGCTTAAACTC
>JBBDVZ010000323.1:2213-16850 GCA_040903115.1 Planctomycetaceae bacterium | reverse complement strand
ATGGTGTTGCCGTCCTTCAACTCCGCGGACGTCAGTTCCCGCCGCGCGCGGATGCGGGAATCGACTTTCACTGGCGTCGGCCAGCGGACGCGGTCGAGGCCGTAGTTGATCATCGCCGCCGCGCCTTCGTAGGGGTCGGGTGTCGGACGCGGAATGCTGCCGACCAGATGCGACAGCAGCGAAAGCGTCAAAAAGCCGTGCGCGATGGTGACGCCGTACGGCGACTTTTGGGCGGCAGCCACCGGATCGATGTGAATAAATTGCCGATCGAGCGTGGTGTCGGCGAACGCGTTAATCTGCGCCTGATCGACAGTGTGCCAACTTCCCGGCGGCTCTTCGACGCCAATTCGCCCTTGAAATCTCTCAAGAGCTTGCTGGGCCGCTTGCGACATGTTCAAGCCTCACTTTCTTCAGCGCAGAAGCAGAATTGGCGACGACCGTGCGTGCGATGCTAATCCTGGTTTCCGCGCGAAACAAGGTAGTCGGCGCAGTTGTTGCTGATCGGTAGCATGGCCGCTATTTCGGGCGGTTCGGTGTACATATGTTGCAAAAATGCGTACGAACTAGGGCATTTTCGGAACTTTAAGCCCGGCTGGAGCGTCAAAAATGACTGAGAACCGACATTTGTTATACTTGTCGGACCGCCCACGGGCCGCCTGCCAATGAACGACCAATTCCGTACCGATCGATTCTCGGCTTTTCACGACGGGGAAATGCCCCCCGTGGAGCGGGACGCTTTGCGCGCGGAATTGGATGCCTCGGACACGGTTCGCCGGGAACTTGCCGATTACGAGCAGATCTCGCAGCTTTTGGCTGAATTGCCCGTCGACCGGCTTGGCGAGGATTTCCGGGCCGAGGTCATGCAGACCGCCGAACGCAGGATGCTGTTGCCTCTTGCTGCAGAATTAGCAACCAGGCGCCGGCGCGGCTTGGGCCGCCGCTGGTGGCCGGGAGTCGTCGCTTTGGCCACTTCCGCAGCCATCCTGCTGCTGATGCTCCGGCTGCTCGACGATCGATCGGCTCCCGAGCTCGAGAATGTGGCACGACGCACTGCGGACGAGGCAGCCGGCACGACGGCGGCGACTTCGGACCGCGTTTCTGAAGTGGCAACCGCCGTTGTCGATGGGCCAGCGGCTGTTCCGGAATCGAAAGACGCGGCAGACTTCACCGTCGCGGGCGAGGCCGTGGATGAGACCAGCGGTATCGCGACGAGAGGAGCCAAGGGTGCGGCCCTTCCGTCGGTGTCGAACCAGGCCGCGATTGCTTACGACCTTGAAGCAGCGGGCCCGGCGTCGCGGCTCGAGTTCAACGAGAACCTCGAGCAAGCGCAAGTCGGCGAGGTCGTGAACGCCCTGGACCGCTCGGGAGACAGAATTTCGGTCGTCCGGCTCACGGTTGTCGATCGCATGCAGGGGCTCGAGCACTTGCAACTCCTGCTCACCAAAAACGACATCCCGATCAGCCCGGCGGCGGATGAAGAAAAAGTCGTCGAGGCGAAACAGCTTGAGTTGCTCGAGCTGGCCAAGGTCGGGAAAAAGTCGCTATCGAAGGCTGACGCGGTCGCGCGCGATGAACAGTCGGCGGACAAAAACGACGCTTTGGGCGATGCGTCCGACAAGAAAGCCGACGACGAATTGGTCTGCGTGCTGGTGAAGGCCGACGGCGCGCAGCTTTCGGCGGCATTGTGGCAATTGCGGCAGGAAGGGCAGTTCCAGGATTTGCGCGTTGAAGACCCGCCGATCGAGATTGCGCAGCTCGACGCTTATCTCCCAGAACTTGCCCGCGCGGCGGTGGACGATTTCGCCGATCCCGTCGAGGCGCAGAAACCAGGCGAGCCGGCCAAACGCGAACTCCAGGGCAAACGCGGGAGGGCATTGCAATCGCCGAAAGCTTCGCAACATGTGGCGAAGGGCGGCAGCCGAAAGACGCCAGAATCAGCAGCCCAAGAGGCGCCTTCCGACGAACCGGCCGCACTCGCCGAATCGACGTCGCGAGCCTTCAGCGACTTGCCGCAGCAACAAATGCGCGTGCAATTGCCCTCGCGGCTGCTCGAAAAACCCTCGCAAGTCGGCGGAAACAGGGGCCAGGTTGAGGGTCAGCAAGAATCGCTGGCGCTGAGGAATAACAAATCACAGGCGGCGCCGCAAAAGCAGGCGGACAATGGCCGCGGCGAACGACAACGGGCTTTCGTTGCGCAAAAGGGCGCCAACGCCTCCGCGCCTTCCGGCCCGGTGCAAGTCTTGCTGGTGCTCGTCGAAGGCCAATCGCCTCCCGCAGCGGGCGCGCCTGCTTCGCCCGCCAAGCCCGCCGAGTGATTGTCGCTGTCGGGTAATGGTACGAATTCACATTTCCAACCGAAGTGCGTCGCACAAGTCTTCGAGCGACCAAAGCGTCATCGTGAGCCTCACGCGTGGAGGGCGGCACCAGCGTCCCAGCGCGACTTTTGGAGCGAATAGACGCGCTGGCCGTTATAAAAAAAAAGGCTCGAATCGGTCGGAAGCCCTCATTGAGACTATTCGCGGGCGACTGGGGCACAGAAAGGTGGAGAAACTGGGGGTTCGGTCCGATCCGCGGATACGGCCCCCTCGCCGGTGTATAGATCCGGTGCGCCAGCCAAGACGCGCGCCGTTCTCCTAAATCAGCACAGAGAGCCGGCCGCCAGCAATACGAGACCCCGCTATGCGGAAAAGGTTCGCAACAGCGGCACTAAATATGCTAGAATTCTTCGGCAGGAGGAGGGATGTCGAACGGCAATGAAATCCATTCGGTAACGCCATTCCCACTGGCGATGGTCGTTTGTGACTTCATTTACCGCGATCCATTCACTGGAAAATATACCCTGACTGGTCTCTTTTCCACGATCGCGGGTATGGAGTTCCCGTTGGTCCATCCGCATTTGCACGTTTATACGGCACTTACCGGTGGGCGAGGCAGAATTCAGTTGAGGCTTGAAATCACGTCAGCCGACGATGACGGGGGGCCGCTAGCTGTCGTTCAAGGCGAAGTCGACAGTGCGGATGATCCCCGTGTGATTCAAGAGCTTGGTATCGTATTCGGGGGACTTGTTTTCCCCAAGCCTGGTGAATATCGGATTTCGCTTTACGCAAACAACGAATTCATGGTTGAACGGAGGCTTCTGGCGTTCAAGCCGCAACAAGGTACAGAACATGGCGACTGAAACAAAAACTCTCCCAGGGCGGACGACTGAGATCGGCTTGGAGAATCCAAAGTCGGGAATGATTCCTGAGCTGTCGCTCGCATTCGACACACTAATGGCAGACTTCCGAAAGATATCGCACCTTCTGTCAAACAAAGAGCTGCGCAGGCCGCGTACTGCATATCCGACAGGAGCAGAATTGAGGCGGATGGCCAAAAAAAATCCGCCGCCACCCGAATGGTACGAAGGTGAAGAAGAGCGCCCGTTTTGACGGAGGGTTGGTGTGTGGCGCTTCAGCAAGGCAGCATCGTCTGGGTTCATCTCGACGATCAAGCGGGGCGGAATCAAAAATGCCGCCCCGCTGTCATTGTTACTCCATCACATGAAATCGTCCCGGGCCAGACCATCGTTGCTGTTGCCGCAGTTGGTACGTTCAGCAAACCGCTTCCGGAAAATCACGTTCCGCTGCCCTGGCAGCGTGGCGGCCATCCCGTCACCGGCCTCTACAAGGAATGCATCGCGGTCTGTGACTGGCTCGTGGAAATCAAGCCGGACGCCATCGTTTCGATAGGCGGCGTCTGTCCTCCGCACGTTCTGAGAAAGATCCTCTCCAAGTTGCCCAACTGATAACCGGGTAGCCACCTCGCCAAAATTCCTGGTAGTGGCTTTCGGCTCATCGCGACTCCCGGTGCCGACTCGATTCGGCGGCTGCAATTGTCTATGCTGCTCTGCGAAGCCCTGGGCATGGCGGCCCAGTGGTTTTCATTCCCGCCGCTTCCTTTCACTGTGATGCATTGCAGGATCCGCGCATGCCGCAGCCGCACCGCGAATTGACTCCCACGTCCGTCATTCTCGGTCTGGTGCTCGCGGTCATCATGGGTGCGGCCAATGTCTACCTGGGCCTGAAAGTGGGCATGACGATTTCGGCGTCGATTCCCGCCGCCGTCATCGCGATGGCCGTCCTTCACGGTGTGATGGGGCGCAGGTCGGTCCTCGAAGCCAACCAGGTACAAACGGCGGCGACTTCGGGCGAGTCATTGGCGGCCGGCATCATCTTTACGATTCCCGCGTTCCTGATTGCCGGCGTGTGGACGAAATTCGATTACTGGACCACCACGTGGATCGGCCTGGCCGGCGGATTGCTCGGAGTGCTGTTGATGATTCCGATGCGGCGGGTGTTCGTCGTCGGCGAAAAGGAACTCCCGTTCCCCGAGGCGGTCGCGTGCGCCGAGGTGTTGCGCACCGCCGAGGAAGACGAACAGGGCCAGTCGAACCAGCAGGGAGCGAGGGTGATTTTCACCGGGCTGGCCGTCGGCGGGGCGATAAAATTCGTCCAGACGCAACTGGGACTGCTGCAATCCGGCGTCGAATGGGCCGGCATCGTACGCAACCGCATCCTTTACGTGGGGACGGACATTGCGCCGGCGCTGATTGCCGTGGGCGTGATTGTCGGGCTGCCGATCTCCGCGCAAATTTTTACGGGCGGAGTCATCGGCTCTCTCATTGCCATTCCCTTACTGTCTGATTCCGCCGAACCGGCCGAGACAGTGCTCAAAATGGCGGCCCAAGTGCGTAAGGGGCAAGTCGGATACATCGGCGTCGGCGCGATGATCGTCGGAGGCCTGGTATCCATTTGGCACGTTCGCGGGGGACTCGTGGCGGCGGTGCGCGAACTGAGCTCTCAATTCGGCAAACGTTCACGGGGATCGCTTCCGGATGAGACCGAACGCGATATCGGCACGGGCCCGCTGTTATGCTTGACGGTTGCCACCGTCGTCATGATCGCCGGAATCTATTACTCGCTTTTGGGATTGCCGGGGATTACGCTGCTGACGACGGCCATCATGCTGGTGCTGGCGTTTTTCTTCACCGCGGTGGCCAGTTACATCGTCGGGCTCGTGGGCAGTTCGAACAGCCCCGTTTCCGGGATGGCGATATCGGCCATATTGGCAACGGCGGGGCTGATCGGCTTCTTCAATTGGACCGGCTGGCTTCGAGCCGAGGGAGACTCCGCGATTCTCGCCACGCTGGGTGTCGCCGGCATCATTTGCTGCGTGGCGTGCATGGCGGGCGACGCCTGCAACGATTTGAAAACCGGCTATCTGGTCGGGTCATCGCCGCGCCGGCAGCAGATCATGGAAGTGCTCGCGGTTGTCGTGTCGGCCTTCGTGATGGCCCCGGTGATGACAATGTTGCACGTGGGCGCCGAACAGAGCGGCGGCATTGGCGGAACCGAGCTTAAGGCGCCGCAGGCTGCACTCATTGCCGCACTCGTCCGCGGTATTTTCGGAGGGAAGGAATTGCCTTGGGACATGATTGCCTGGGGGGTCGGCATCGGCGTGGCGATCATCTTCGCCGACTTGTTGCTGAAGGCATTGGGCTTCCGTTTTCGGTTGCACGTGATGCCGGTGGCCGTTGGAATCTACTTGCCGTTCGGCATCGCGCCCCCGATATTGATCGGCGGCCTGATGCATTACGCACTGACGCGCAGACGACCTTCAGGCATTGAAAGCCGGTTCGATCGGGGCGTGCTTGTAGCGTCGGGGGTGATTGCGGGCGAGTCACTCGTGGGCGTGCTTTTGGGAGGCCTGCGCGCCGCCGGCGGCGAACCCTGGAAACCCGGCAAGCTGATTGGTGTGTCTGAACCGGCGTTCAATGCGATCAGCTTGATGGCCTTCGCGGGAGTTGCCGCCTGGATGTTTTGGATGTCGCTGCCGAAGCCCGAGCGGCGAGAATGACCCGTCGTTCGAAAAAAGGAGTCGTGCCTTATTGACGCAGCCGCCAAGGCTACTATTGTTAGGAGGTCCTGCCATCCTCTTTCCCGTCGTGGGGTGAGGGGTGAGAGTGTCAAAAGTTTCAAGCGCCTTGACCCTCCCCCAACCCCTCCCTGAAAGGGAGGGGAGTTCAAGCCAGAAATAGTCCCTAACTCAATAAGGATGGATCGAATGCGTGCCGCGATTTTGACCGCTTGTTGCTACCTGGCCGGAACGGTGTTTTTCATCGGTGGATGTAACCCGGGCGGCGGCGAATACAAACCCGTGCAAAGCGGAAAGAACAAGACCGATGATACGTTCGGCCACGATCATCACGACGAGCACGGTCCGCATAACGGGGCCGTGATTGAGTTGGGCAAACACGAGTACCATGGGGAACTGGTTCTGGACGAAAAGACCAAGATCATCGGAATTTATCTCTACGGCCCCGATCTCAAAACGCCGGTTCCCACCGACGCCAAATCCGTCACGCTCAACTTGAAGGTCGAGGGCAAGCTCGAGCAATTCGAACTGCCCGCCAAACCGCTGGAGGGAGAAGCGGGCGGCAAGTCATCGCACTTCGAGCTTGCCGCGCCTGCGGAAGTCGCCGAACATCTCACCGACGTCGAGGATCTCGAAGGCGAGTTGCAATTGGTGATTAACGGAAAGCCATATGCCGGCGGCTTCAAGCCCCACCATCACGAACCTGGCGACCACAAAGACGCCGGTCACAACGACGAACTGCATAAGTTCGGTGATCATAAGGACGCCGACCCTAAGGACGGCAAGAAATAGCACGCCTTTGGGCAGCCGTGGCCACCGCTTCGGTTTCGCCGTTCGCTAGATAAGCAACTTGTCGACAATGTTGCCGCCGACGTCGGTCAGCCGGTAGTCGCGTCCTTGAAACCGGTAGGTCAGCTTGCGGTGGTCGCGCCCCAGCAGGTGCAGAATTGTCGCGTGCAGGTCGTTGACGTGCACCGGGTCTTCGACGACGTGATAACCCAGGTCATCGGTCTTGCCGAGACTGATGCCCGGTTTGATGCCTCCGCCGGCCAACCACATCGTAAACGCGTGTTTGTGATGGTCTCGGCCCGCGCGGTCGTCGGCTTCGCCTTGCAGCATCGGCGTGCGGCCGAACTCTCCGCCGAAGATCACCAGCGTCTCGTCCAGCAGCCCACGCTGCTTGAGGTCTCTTAACAGTGCGGCGATTGGACGATCGACCTCGCGACACTTGTCGGGCAGCTCATGGTTGATGCGGTTGTGATGGTCCCACCCGTCGTCGTAAAGTTGCACGAAGCGCACGCCGCGCTCCACCAGACGCCGCGCCAGCAGGCAGTTGTTGGCGAAACTGGCTTCACCGGGCCGTGCGCCGTACATTTCGAGCACGTGTTTCGGCTCGCCGGCGGTTTGCATCAATCCGGGCAGGCTCGACTGCATGCGAAAAGCCAGCTCGTACGCAGCAATCCGGGCGGCGATTTCGGGATCGCCGCTTTCCGCCAACTGGATCTCGTTGAGCCGGCGAATGTCGTCGACGATGCCGCCCCGGGTCTGCTCGTCGATACCCGGAGGGTTGGCTGCATAGAGCACGGGGGCGCCCTGTGCCCGGAAACGCACGCCCTGATAGATGGGCGGCAAAAAGCCGCTGCCCCACAGCGATGTTCCGGCGCCGGGCGTCTGTCCCGTCACCAAAACGACAAATGCGGGCAGGTCGTGACTTTCGCTGCCCAGTCCATAACTCACCCACGAGCCGAGGCATGGCCGCCCCTGCCGGCCGAACCCGGTCATCATGAACACCTGCGCCGGCCCGTGGTTGAATTCCTCGGTGTTCATCGAGCGGACGACGGCGATCTCATCGGACATTTGCGCGATGTGCGGCAACAGCTCTGAGATTTCCTGACCCGACTGGCCGTGCTTTGCGAATCGACACCAGGTTCCCATGAGATTCGGGTCGCCTTTAAGAAACGCGAAGCGCTCGCCGGCGATGAGGTCTTTCGGACAGGGCTCGCCGTTGTGCTTTTGGAGCACCGGCTTGTAATCGAAGAGATCGAGTTGCGATGGCGCGCCGACCATGTGCAGGTAGATGACATGCTTCGCCGCCGCGGCAAATTCAGGAACCCGCGCTTGCATTCCGTTAGCAGAATCGACGCGCTTTGTGCCGGCTGTCAATAAGTCGTCGTCCAACAGCGACGCCAACGCGATCGCACCGATGCCGACGCTTTCGCTGCGCAGGAATTCACGGCGGTTGACCGCGCGAATGAGTTGCTGTGTCAGGCCGTTCATCGGTCGGGCGCGTTTCAATTCTTGACGATTGACTCGTCCAAGTTCAACAAGACGTTGGCAACGCAGATCCAGCCGGCGTATTGCAGCTTATCCGCACCATTTGGAGAAGGATGGGTCGCCAGGAGCGCTGTCAGCTTTTCGGGCGATTCCTGAAATCGTCGTTTCTCCTGGAGGAATCGATTCGCCAGGATTTCCCGCTCGGCAGCGGTTGGCTTCCGCGACGTCGCCAGGCGAAACCCGTAGGCAATCCGATCGTCGAGAGAAACCGAAGCTTTCGGTTCCGTCATCATTCGCGCGGCCAGTGCCGCCGCCGCTTCGAAGTAGACCGGGTCGTTCAATAAAGTCAGCGCCTGCAGCGGCGTTGTCGAGTAGGAACGTTGGACGGAGCAGACTTCGCGGCTGGGGGCGTCGAAAGTCACCAGGCTGGGATAGGGCACGGTTCGCCGCCAATAGATATAGAGCCCGCGGCGGTAAAGGTCCTCGCCGCTGCTGGTGGTCCACACGTTGTTGGCAACGCCGGCGTGATACCAGATTCCGTCGGGTTGCATGGGGAAGACGGGAGGGCCGTGCATCTTGCCGCTCAAGAGTCCCGCGACCGCCAACGCATTATCGCGAATGTGCTCGGCCGTCAACCGGCGACGCGGCGCTCGCGTGTAATAGGCGTTGGTGCGATCAGCCTCGAGCAAGGCGGCCGTTACACGCGACGATTGCCGATACACAGTTGACGTGACGATCAGCCGGTGCAGCGTTTTGATGCTCCAGCCCTGTCGGATGAATTCGGTGGCCAGCCAATCCAACAGCTCGGGATGCGACGGGCGCTGGCCACGCGTTCCAAAATCCTCAATGGTAGTGACGAGGCCCCGGCCAAACAGTTCTGCCCAATGCCGGTTGACTGTCACGCGCGCGACCAGCGGATTGTCACCGTCAATCAGCCACTGGGCGAGCGCAGCGCGATTCGGCGCGCCATCGGCCGATAGGGGGTGCAACACCGTGGGCGTCCCGGGTTGGACCGGCGCGCCGGGCCGCAGGAAGTCGCCGCGTTTGAGGACATGCGTCATTCGCGGTTCGGCAAGTTCCTTCATCACCAGCGACGTCGGCATGACGGCATCTGCGTATTCCTCTCGCAGCGCCTTCAACTCCAATTCCAGCTTCGAGTCGCCGTTCGATTTCGCCGGCAGGGTCTTTTGCTGCTCTGTCAACCGGTCGATCGACTGCTTCAACTCGTCGCGTCGCCTCTGTTGCTCGGCGGTTTCGGGAATCGCGATTTTCGGGCCAACCATTTCACGTTTGGAGCCTTCGCCGCCGACTACTTCAATCTCCGTGTCGGTGTTGTTGAAAAACGCGAAAAACCTGTAGTAGTCGGTTTGCGAAAACGGATCGTACTTGTGGTTGTGACATTGGGCGCACTCGAGCGTCGTTCCCAGCCAGACGCTCGCCGTCGTGTTCACTCGGTCGATGACCGCCAAGACGCGCTCCTCATGCGGATCGGTCCCGGCTTCGACGTTCGCCATCGTCCCCCGATGAAACCCAGTCGCCACAAGCTGCTCGACTGTCGGATTGGGCAGCAGGTCGCCGGCAATCTGTTCCACTGTAAAGCGGTCGAATGGCATGTCGGCATTCAAGGCCCGAATGACCCAGTCGCGATAGGCCCAGTACACCCGTCGGCCGTCGCGCTGATAGCCGTTGCTGTCGGTATATCGGGCCGCATCCAACCAGGGCGTCGCCCACCGCTCCCCGTATGCGGGCGAGGCGAGCAGCCGGTCGACCACGGCTTCGTAAGCCGCGGGGCTGTCGTCGGCCCAAAACGCGTCGATCTCATTGAGCGTGGGAGGCAAGCCGGTGAGATCGAGAGTCACCCGACGCAGGAGTTGTTCCTTCGACGCCTCGGGCGAAAATGTAAGACCTTTGTCTTCCATCCTTGCCTGGATGAAGGCGTCGATCGCAGTGCGCAGTCGCTCGTGGTTGCGAACCGAGGGGATGGGTGGTCGAACCGGCTTCAAGTACGCCCAATGCGAGCGCACGGATTCGGCCGTCGAGCCGAAACTTTGCGGCCAATCGGCCCCCTGTTCGATCCATGCTTCGATGCGGTCGATTTCATCCTGAGAGAGCGGATCGTCATCCAGCGGCATGCGGTCGAGACCACCCTCGCCACGAATGCGATGCAAAAGGAGGCTTTTGTCGGCAGAGCCGGCGATGACCGCCGGACCGGTGAGCCCGCCCCCGAAAACACTTTTTCTCGCGTCGAGCCGCAGGCCTCCCTGTTGAGCGTCGGAGCCGTGGCACGTTGTACAATGCTCGGCAAAGATTGGGGCGACGTCGCGAACAAAATCGACGCGTGTGGAACCGAGGCCAGCCGGAACCGACGAGGCGGCTGGTTTCTGGTCGGCTTTCTCGTCGGCGGCGATCGCAAGACCGCTCGCAAAAGCGAGCGCGACCGTCAGCAAGCCGTACAAAACCATGGGGGTCCATGCGGACATCGGCAGCACCGGTTTTCGCGTTTCAGCAGACGCAGAACGCCGCATGTAGCTGGAGTGAGAACAGCCGCGGGATTCAGCGTCCATTAAAACATTGGCGCACAGGGAAGTCCAGAACGGCTCGAAGTCGGGTTCAACGGTCGCGATAGCTGTCCTCAGTGTGCCTATGCCTCGACGCGATGCCGGTCGGAGACGCCGTCGGGGCTGGCGTCTTCGGGCATCGACGACAAGTCGTCGAGCGAGACCGGCGCCACCTCGCCGTTGTCGATCAGAAACACCACGTCGCCCAGCCGCCGTGCCTCGCCGCGGCTATGCGTGATATGCAGCGTCGTGACGCCGGTGTGCTCTCGCACCGATTGCAGCAACGAGTACATGTCGTCGCGCGTCGCGTCGTCGAGTGCGCTCAGTGGTTCATCGAGGCACAGCACGCCGGGATTGGCGGCCAGCGCCCGCCCCAGCGCGATTCGTTGCCTCTCGCCGCCGCTGAGTCCATCGGGCTTGCGGTCAAGCAGCGCGGAGATTCCCATCAGCTCGGCCAGCTCTCCGACTCGCCGATTGATGTCGCGGCGGCCCCACTTGCGAATGGTCAATGCGAAACCGATTTGTTCGCGGACCTTCATGGTGGGAAAGATGGCGCCGTCCTGCGGCACGAATCCGATTCCGCGCTCGGCCGGCTTGCGATGGGTGACGTCGCGATCCATGAGAACAATCCGTCCACCAACAACCGAGCGCAAACCGCAGATGGCCTCGAGCAACGTCGTTTTCCCGCTGCCGGTTCGTCCCATCAATATGCCGTACTCTCCGCGCGGCACCTCGACGGAGACGTTGTCGAGCGCAAAAGTGCCCGCTCGCACAGACAGCTTTTCGAGTCGAATCAAGGGAAGGCGTTCCTCAGTATCGTGCCGGGTGCCATGGCCACGGCTCTGTGTGGCCATGTCCTCATACGCATGCCCACCCAAAGCGGTGGGCATGGCACCCACCCTCTTTATGGTGATCGGTCTACTTGTCACCGAGTTGATATGTGGGTGCTCAACGGCGGGCGACCATTTCCACAATATCTGAGTTCGGGACACAATCGCAAGCAGGGGAAGTTCGAGCCGGCCGACGGCGCGCCGCAAATCCTTCCAGCTTCTCCCAAATGGAAAGACTGCCGGCGTTTCATCCGATTGCACTGCAACCCATCAGGCAGGCGAAAAAGGCGGCTTGCATTGACCGGCACTGAATCTCGACACGATGTTTCGAGTTTGGGTTGTATCGAGAGCCGTCACGTAATACTGGGGTTCGATAGCTCGGTGCCAGACGGAGTGCAAACGCGTGGTGCCCAGGGATCTGCACTTCCGCAGCTTCATGTAAAGACGCCATGTTTGATCGACTCAATGAGATTTCGAACGAGGTGCTCGCGGTCAGTTCCGATCAGTTCCCGCGGTACGGCACGATTCAATTGAGGATTCGGCGTGTCAAGCCAGAGATCGGGATTCGCGAAGGTTGCCTGAATGTCTTCCCACATCTGGCAACGACGGAATTCCACGAGATCAGCGTCGTCAAACAGCGATTTGCCGCAGGCGATTCAACCTTGCCTCCGGCAATCCATCGAGTCAGTGTTTCCGCCATAACACCAAGCTTGCGCGCCAGTTCCTTCAGCGAAAAATGACCATTGCGATTCGGGGGTTGCTGTTGAATCATGTCACCATCCTTGGCCTTGGGCTCCGCTGGCACCTTGCCCGGCAGCGTAGTGTCACCGCCGCCGCTTGTCAAAGTCATTACATGCTCGATCCACGCGGCAACCTGTTTTGCCTTGCGGCTTCGATGGGTTTCCAGCCGGCGTTTGAGTGCTTCAAGAGAAACCTCGCACGGCCCTGGCTGCGAAATCAATTCCTCGGCCAACTCTTCCGCTTCAGGGCCCACAATGTGCGCGATATTGTTAAGTAGCAAACCCGTGTCGAGCGTGGAGCTTTAGGCTTCTTTCGATCATCGGATTTTCGCCGGACCGCAGGTTTCGAGCGCTTCGTGGGAGCACCGATGAACGTCAGGGATGTGCGTCATATGCGCGGCTCGATTGTATCCCAAAATTTCCGCCGTGGATACTACGAGTACACGCGCAACCAACAATGGCACCAAACCGCACCTACGTCGCCCCGACAATTCGATTCGGTTGCCAAAACAAACGAACTAATTCTGACTGGCCACTTCGCGCAGCAGCTTGAGCAGGGTCTCGCGGATTTTCGGCTCGGCGTCGGTGGCGAGGTAACTCGAGCGGGCCCGCCAGGTCTCGTAACCGCCCAGTGCATGGTGCTCGGGAGTTGGGAGATAGCCGTTGTAGCCGTTGGCAAGCTCGATCGTGAAAGTGGTAGCGAATGGGCTTAGCTGCTTGATTTCCAGGCCGGTTTCAACAAACGTCTCGCAGGGGCTGCTGGCGATGCCGAGGTCGCCGACGCGGATGGCCTGCAGCTTGGTTTTCACGGTGGCGGGGTACTTGCTCAACAACACGGTTTCCCGCGCGTAGATGTGCTCGACCGATTTGTACGGACCGGGACCCGCTTCTTGCAGGAGCGTCTCGGCCCGCGCGACGTCCTCGGGCGACGGGAGCCGCACTCCAAGCTCGATCTCGCGCTCGCGCATCGCCAATGGAACACGATCGTGGTATTCGATGTTTCGATACGCTTTCTGTGCGGCGGCCGCCACGGTTGCTGCGACGTATTGAATCTGCTCGAACGGTTCGCGCGACGGGCTGGACTTGAGCGTGAAATTGATGTTGTTGATGTTGCCGCTCGTGCCGTTCGACATGATGCCCACAAACGGCGGCTCGGCGTTGGTGGCTTTCAGCAGTTGAGACATTCGTTGGGCGAACTCGCCGAAGTAGTCTGTCGACAAAGCATCCGCCGGCACGCCTCCCACATAATGCAGCGAATAGTTGGCCAACAGCGCAATCGGTAGCCCATCGACCGCTTGCACCGAGAGCAGGCCAATTTGAGGATCGACCGGGCCCGCGGGTTTATCGAGCGCATCACTGCCTGCCGGCGGATTCATTTGCACGCGGTCGGACGTGCCGCCGAACGGATTGCGGAGCGGCTTTCCCGCCTTGATGAACCACCGGCGGTTGAATACCTGTGAGGGTTCGCTGCCGACGGCCCAACCAACGCGGGCGGGCTCGAGGTTCTTATTGGCCCGCTCGATGCCTTCGGCGATCCGCTCGACGAGAAATTTCTGATAGGCGACGTTGGGTTCGCTTTGAAAGACGCCCGCGACAGTGACCGCGCTGTGGGCGTGCGTCGCCGACATCAGCATCCGCTCGACGGGAATGCCGGTCTTCGCAAAGGCCAACTGCTTGGCGGCGTCGAACAGTTCGCGGGGGATCATACAACTGTCGCACACGGCGAAGGCGATTCGCAGCTTGCCGTCGTCGAGAACCAGGCAGCGGGCGTGCAGCGGGTCGTGCGCGCGAGTCGCCATCCGGTCCTGCATCGAGCCGTTGGATGAAATTGGGAACTCGGTCGGCGTGATGTCGATGGCAAAGGCCCCGGCGCGAAACGTCCCTGCCGGCGCGTCGGCCTTTGCATCAGCGGCACGAGCCGCGCCGGTCGTCAAACCGAGAATCAGCATGCACTGTAAGACCGGGATAAGTCGCAGCATTTGGGACTCCTGAGGCACAGATTCACCTTCGCATGCCTGTCCGGCATTCTGAGCGGCGTTGCCGATTCTTGCAATCATCGAGTGCGGCGAGCGACTCGCCCGTGCATAGCACGCAGTGGGCGCTGGCAGTCTATTAGAATGGAAACCATTGCATGAGCAAGCTTCAACACGCGACTGGAAACCAAGAAAACGTGTCCTTGGTCGGAAAAACACTGGCGGGAGGCCAGTGGCACCCTTATCAAGCGGCCAGCGAATCCCCTCGACGCTTGGTCGCGAACTGGCTAGAATTCCCGCCTCTGCGTAGACTTGGAAGAAGCCCGCGCACGGCCGCCGCCCTCGGTTT
>JBBDVZ010000323.1:0-2113 GCA_040903115.1 Planctomycetaceae bacterium | reverse complement strand
TCCCGCCTCTGCGTAGACTTGGAAGAAGCCCGCGCACGGCCGCCGCCCTCGGTTTGCATCGCCGACCCGCCGCTGTCCCACCGGCCGCTTCAGGTTCCCTGTCCCCAAAACGATCGCCCGCTTCCGCAATCCATGGATACACGCTACATCCGCAATTTTTCGATTGTGGCTCACATCGACCACGGCAAGAGCACGCTGGCCGACCGGTTGTTGCTGTTGACCGGAGCCATCAGTCAGCGAGACTTCAAGGATCAGGTTCTCGACGACCTGGAAATCGAGCGCGACCGGGGCATCACCGTCAAAGCACGGTCGGTGGCGATCAACTACAAGTATCAAGGCCAGACCTACGAGCTGAACCTGATCGACACGCCGGGGCATGTCGATTTTCATTACGAGGTCTCGCGCAGCCTGGCCGCTTGCGAGGGGGCGCTGCTTTTGGTCGATGCCTTTCAGGGAGTGCAGGCGCAAACCGTCGCCAATGCCTACGCCGCCATCAATGTGAATCTGACGATCATTCCGGTCATCAACAAGATCGATCTTCCCGTTACGCGCGTGGATGAAGTTCTCGACGAGATCGAGACCGTGCTCGGCCTGGATCCCTACGGGGTGCTGAAGATCAGCGCGAAGCAGGGGATCGGCATCGAAGACGTGTTTGCCGCCATCATCGAGCGCATTCCGCCGCCCAGTGGCAAGCCCGCCGAACCGTTGCGGGCCCTGGTGTTCGACAGCAAGTACGATACTTTCCGCGGGGTAATGACCTACGTGCGCGTGTTTGACGGCACGATTCGGCAGGGGCAAAAAGTCAAGTTTCTCAGGGAGGGAACCGTCCACGAAGTGCTCGAACTCGGGCAGTTTCGTCCGCAACTGACGCCCTGCAATACGCTTGGTCCGGGGCAAGTGGGCTACGTGTTATGCGGCATCAAAGACCTGGGCCAGGTGCACGTCGGCGACACCGTCGCGGACCCCGAGAACCTGCCTGACAAGGCGCTGCCGGGCTACCAGCAGCCGCAACAGATGGTTTTTTGTGGCATGTACCCGATCGACGCGACCGATTTCGAGAAGCTTCGTGAAGAGCTGCAGAAACTCAGTCTCAACGATGCCAGCTTTTCATTCGTGCCCGAGACGAGCGATGCGCTGGGTTTTGGATTTCGTTGCGGGTTTCTCGGGTTGCTGCACATGGAAATTGTCCAGCAGCGCTTGGAGCGCGAGCAGGACATCGACCTGATACAAACGGCGCCCAACGTGACATACGAGATCCTCACTCGTGACGGCGAAGTGCTGTCGATCAATAACCCGCAAGAACTGCCCGACATGGGCCAGATCGAGGAGTTCCGCGAGCCGGTGGCCCGGGTGAATTTCATTCTACCCAGCGAAAACATCGGCACGATCATGAAGTTGTGTGAGGACCGCCGCGGAACGTACAAAGGCACCGAATACCTGGGGCCGAAGCGCGCGCAAATTATCTACGAGTTGCCGCTGGCAGAGATCGTGTACGACATGCACGACAAGCTCAAAAGCGCGACGCGCGGGTACGGGACGATGGACTACGACGTCATCGGATTTCGGCCCGCCGATCTCGTCAAGCTCGACATTCTCGTCAAGGGAAACCGCGTCGATGCCCTCTCGACGATCTGTCATCGATCGAACGCCGACCGGCGCGGCCGCGCTCTCGTCAAGCGGCTCAAAAAGGAAATCTCGAAGCACATGTTCGAGATCCCGTTGCAGGCCGCCATCGGCACCCGCGTCATCGCACGCGAAACAATATCGGCCATGCGAAAAAACGTCACCGCCAAGTGCTACGGCGGCGACATTACCCGCAAGCGCAAATTGTGGGCCAAACAGCGCGAAGGCAAGAAACGAATGAAGCAGTTCGGTCAGGTCGAGATCCCGCAGAAGGCGTTTCTATCGGTGCTGGAAGTCGGCGATGATGAGTAACGACGCGGGAACGGAAAATCCCTCTCCCTTCCATGGAGAGGTTAGGAGAGGGTAGAAACGAGCACGGAGCTATTACTGATTCAATGCGAAAGTCCGAGGCCGATGATGTAACACACCGACTTTTGCATATGATCTGACGGTTAGACCCTCCCCTAACCCCTCCCTAAGAGGGAGGGGA
>JBBDVZ010000322.1:0-17092 GCA_040903115.1 Planctomycetaceae bacterium | reverse complement strand
AGTGGCATCCCGACTTCATGTCGACCGGCGGCAAAGAATACGGCTTGAGCGAAGAACTATTGCGCGACATGCTGCCGCGAATGTTTCCTCAAGCAACCACAAGCGGCAGCGTGCGTCTGGGCGAGCTGGTGATTGTCGGCGTTCCGGGTGAAATGGCCGCCGGACTTGGCCTCAAGGTGAAAGAGCAAACCGCGCGCGTTACAGGCGCCAAGCACCCCGTCATCGGTGGCCTGGCGAACGAGTGGATCAGCTACATTCTGTCGGCGGAAGCGTACAAGACGGGTAAATACGAGGCCAGCGTGAGCTTCTACGGCGTCGAACTGGGCGATCGCATCGTCAACGGCGCAGTCGCCGGCGTCAAAAAATTAGAGCGATAAAAGATTTTCCACGATGGGGCGAATGTCCCCGCTTATCCAAGCCGACGGCTTCGCCGTCGGTCCGACCGCAAGCGGTCGGCTTGGATATACAGGAAACCGATGATCGATCCCGAACTTCGCAGCCAATTGGAGAGCTGCACCCTCCGGCGTTACGAGACCGAATTTGCCGACCGGCACCTGGTGCATGGGGCCGTCGAAAAGTGGTCGCGGGAACGACCCGACCAGGTCGCGATCCACGAGTTCGATACCCGCCGCGACTACACGTACCGGCAGTTTGACGACTCGAGCACGGCGTACGCGCTCAAGCTGATCGAGCTGGGCTTTCGGCCGGGTGATTTTTTCGCGACGCTGCTGCCGCTCTTGGCGCAGCACATCATGCTGGAATACGCGTGCTTCAAGATCGGTGTGATCCACGCGCCCTTGGATTTGCGCTTGAAGGCGCCGGAAGTCATTCGTTCGCTCAAGTTGATTGACGCGAAAGGGTTCGCCTTTCTGGGCAAGACGCCGGTCGCCGATTTCAGCGAGGTGGCTCGATCCGTTCGCGCGGAATGTGCCTTCGTCGAGCACTTCATCCAGTTCTCGCCGGCCGCCGAGACGATGGATTGGGCACTCTCGTTCGAGACGTTCATGGGCGACGCGCGAAAGCTGGCCGGTGTGCCGGCCGGCGACCGATCGAAGTCGACGGTCTGGCAAGATTATGGGCGGGCCCACTCGTCGATCGAGCCGACCGACGGCGCGCAAGTTATCTACACGACCGGCTCGACGGGCCTGCCCAAACCGGCTTTGCTATCGCACCGCAACATCACCGCGCAAAACATGTGCCTTCAGGAGGGTTTCAAACTGTCGGAGCACCCGCGGATGCTGGCGAACCTGCCGCCGTCGCACGTCGGCTGCCAGGCCGAACAGTTGATGACGACGTTCTTCAGCGGCGGGGCCGCGGTGATTCTGCACGTCTTCGACGCCGAAAAGAGCCTGCAGGCCATTCAGGATTACAAGGTCGAGTCGTTCGGCCAAATCCCGGCGATGTTCAACATGCAATGGCGGCTGCCCAATTACGCCGACTATGACCTCTCGTCGCTGAAGCTGGTGATGTTCGGCGGCCAACAGGTGACGGCTCCGTTCATCGAGAAATTGAAAACGGTCGCGCCGCTGGTTGGCACGGGGCTGGGGCTGACGGAGATGGCGGGCTTCGTCACGTACACGGGCGCGACCGACAACGTCGACAACCTCGTCGACAGCGTCGGCTGGGCGATGCCGATTACGCCGCTTTCGATCCGCAAACCGATGAACGCCGACGGATCGGCTGGCGACGAAGTGCCCGACGGCGAAACGGGGGAAATCTGTTTTAGCGGCCCGCAGGTGTTCATCGGCTATGTGAACAATCCGGAAGCGTATCGCAAGACGGTGACGACCGACGGCATCTGCTACACGGGCGATTTGGGATACATGAGCGACCGCGGTTTGATTTTCTCCGGCCGCTCGAAGCTGGTCATCAAGCCCAAGGGGTACCAGATCCATCCGGCCCAGGTCGAACAGCATTTCGCCGGCTTGAAAGACCAAGTGGCAGCCTGCGGCGCCGTCGGCGCTCCGCACGACGTATTTGTCGAAGGGGTGATGCTGTTCCTCGAACGCAAGCCGGATGCCGTGCTGAGCCGCGCACAACTCGAAACGCACGCGAAGGGAATCGCCGGGTACATGCGGCCGTCGCATTACGTGGTGCTGGAGCCGGGGACATTCCCGCTGAACCGCATTGCCAAGACCGATTACGTGAAGCTTGGCGAGCTGGCCCGCGCCGAAGTCGAGAAACTCCGCACCGCCGGCGGCTGGGACCGGTGATGACGGCAACCGCCGAGGCCGCAGAGAAGAGAAGAAGATCATCCACAGATTTCGCAGATGAACGCAGATTTTTTATGAGGAACTCAGGAAACCAGGAGTTCTTGATTCGCTGCATTTTCCTAGCTTCCTGAGTTCCTCATAAGATCTGCTTTGATTGCATTCGCGGGACCGCCGACCAATGTCTCCGAGAACTCGAACTCGAAATTGAAATCTGTGTTCATCTGCGAAATCTGTGGATCGTATTTTTCCTCTTCTCCTCAAGTTCACGATGAGTCGAAAATGGCCGATTCGGTGATCGACGACATTCGCTCGTTCTATGGCGGCGACGCGCGCGTTTCCGACTGGCTCGTTGTCGAGCAATCGCTGATCGATAAGTTCGGCGAAGCGACCTGCGACAGCGATTGGATGCACACCGATCCCGAGCGGGCGCGCCGCGACGGCCCTTTCGGCGGCACAGTTGCCTTCGGCTTCTGGACCGTCTCGATGATGACGTACTTCGCCCGGCAAACGATGGGCAGCGACTATCCCGCCGGCGCGCTGTACGGGCTGAACTACGGCTTCGATCGCGTGAGGCTCATGGCGCCGGTGCCAGTCGGCTCGCGCATTCGCAACCACATGCGATTAGTTGACGTCGAAGACCGCGGAGGCGGACGCTACCTGGTGAAGACTTCGAACAGCATCGAAGTCGAAGGCGTCGAGAAGCCGGCGATGGTCGCCGAATGGCTGTTTCTGCTGGTGTGGGGGGGAAGTGCTAGTTAGCCGTCAGTTCTCAGCGGTCAGCTTTTCGAAGCACGAAGCACGAATGACGAAGGAAGCACGAAGCTCTAAAGCCCTAACAAAGAGTCACCCCCTCTCCCCCTCTGATCCTCTGATCCAAGTCGCCAACGACGCTCGTGCTCATTCGCGCCGAAGCAGGCCTAAAAGATCCCCAATTGATCGCGGGCTTCATCGGTCATCCGGTCGGGCGACCAGGGGGGCGTCATCACCAGCTTGATCTGCGCTTCGTCGACGTCCTCGAGCTGTTCGAGGGCCATTTTAGCCTGCTGCATGATCTGTGGGCCGGCCGGGCAGGCGGGGCTGGTCAGCGTCATTTCGACGGTGACTTTCGATTCGACTTGCTCGACGTCGTAAACCAGACCCAGGTCGACGACGTTGATCATCAATTCGGGATCGACAACCTGCCGCAAGGCTTCCAGCAGTTCGGTTTCACTGGCCATCGAGACGACTCCTGTGCCGGGACGGTTTATTATACGTTCATTGCGCCGAGGGGTTTAACCCGGCGGTCTTCGGCCGTTCTGAACAAGGGCGGCCGAAGTTTGCAGGGCCGAAGACCACGGGGATAAACCCCGTGGCTCGATTCAGTCGCCGGCCGACGCATAAATCCCGTCGGGCCGCGCGTCAACTTTGAAAGTCGCGATCGGCTCGGTCGCGGGCATGCACGTGGGCTTGCCCGTTCTGACGTCGAACCGCGCCCCGTGCCTGGGGCACGTGATTTCGACGCCATCCACCGGCCCGTCGGTCAGCGGTTGTCCGTCGTGGGTGCAGACGTCCTCGATGGCATAGTAGGCTTCGCCAATGCGAAGCAGCAAGGCGGGCCTGTCGTCGATCACGAACGGCTTGCGCCCGCCGGGCGGCAACTCGTCGACGTTGGCCACTTTGATGACTTCGGACATCGCAGTCCTTGATTCGTTCACATATGTAGGGCCAGTTCGATCGGCCGAATCACAATGCCATCCCGACGATGGAACCGGCCGAACAGGCTAGACCGGGAAATCCGAAGCACGAATGACGAAGGAAATCCGAAGCACGAAGCCCTAAACAGGATACCTTGAGATCGGCCTTCTTTCGGACTTCGTGCTTCTTTCGACATTCGTGCTTCGTGCTTACTGGATGGTGGGTTTCCACCCACCCTACTCAGCCTCCGAGGCCGAGCTTTTTGGCGACGGTGCGGCTGAGCGTTTCGCGGACGACTTCGACGGGAATGCGGTCGTACACCGAGTGGAAGAACCCTTCCACGATCATGTGCATCGCTTCGAACTTCGTCAGGCCCCGAGACATGCAATAAAAGATCTGCTCTTCGTCGACGCGTCCCGCGGTCGCCCCGTGCGTGCAGCGAACGTCGTCGGCTTCAATCTCGAGACCGGGAATGGCGTCGTTGCGGCAGTCGGGGCTTAGCAATAAAGCATCGCATCGCTGGTACCCGTCGGTCTTTTGTGCCGCGGGCTCGACGCGAATCATGCCTCGCCAAACGACGCGCGACCGGCCGCGCAGCACTTCTTTATACAGCAGGTCGCTGCGAGTGTGGGGCGCGTTGTGGCTTTGTTGCGTGTAATACGAGATCCGCTGCCGATCGACGGCGAACGTCACGCCGTTGACTTCGGCTTCGGCGCCTTCGCCGTCGAGCGAGACGTGTTGATGCACATGCGCGAGCTTTCCGCCGATCCCCGCGACCGTCCATTGCAGCGCGGCTTGCCTGCCGACGCGTCCGGCCTGATGCCCGAAATGCCACGTGTTCTTGTTCCAGTTTTGCAACTGCACGTAGCGAAGCCTCGAGCCTTCGGCCAGCAGCAACTCGACGGCCCCCACGTGCAGGCCGGCGGCTTCCTCGTCGATCGAGACGGTCTCTTCGAGCAATGTGGCCGTTGCGCCGGCTTCGAGAATGACCAGCGTGTGGCTGAAGTCGGCGGCATTGGCTTGCGAGAGACCGATCAGGCTGTGCAGCGGCTGCTCGATTTCGACGCCCGCGGGCACGTACAGCACCGTGCCGCCGGTCATAAAGGCGGCATGCCAGGCCGAAAAGCGATCGAAGCCCGTTTTCTCCGCATGCGCCAACAAATGGGATTTAAGCACGTGGCTGTGTTCGCGCGCCAAGCTGGCCAGGTCACCGAACAAAACACCGCGCGACGCCAGCGAGCCGTCCAGCGTCGCAGCCGTCGGCCAGCCGTCGACATGCGATACGTGTCCCGCGAACTGCGCCCGATCGCGCAGCAGCGTTTCGAAGGACGTCGAGGTTTGCGCTTTCGGCCGCAGCGAGAATTGATCGGGGCGAAACATGCGCAGATCGACCCGCTTCCACTCTTCCGGATCGAGCGGCTCGCCGAGCTTCTCCTGGTACGCGAAAAACGCTTCGTGGCGAATGTCGGTCAGCCATTCCGGCTCGTCGCGAGACTCGAGGAAGGCCTCAAATGCCGCCCGATCGAAGCCGACGGGTGGACTGGCAACCGGCTGTTTTGCGATGCTGCTCATTGAGTTGTAGGGTGGGTGAAACCCACCATGAGTGTGGTTGACGTCCGATCGGTGGGTTTCACCCACCCTACACCACTAAAACCGGGAAATCCGAAGCACGAATGACGAAGGAAGCACTAAGCACGAAGCCCTAATGACGAAGATTCATTCGCGTACGTTTAGTGCTTCGTGCTTCGGATTTCTTTCGTCATTCGTGCTTATTCGATGGTGGGTTTCACCCACCCTACACCGCCGCTATCCCACCGAGCCTTCCATCTGCAACTCGATCAGGCGGTTCATTTCGACCGCGTACTCCATCGGCAGCTCCTTGACCAGGGGCTCGATGAATCCGGTGACAATCATCGACGATGCTTCGGCCTCGCTCAGCCCGCGGCTCATGAGGTACAGCAACTGTTCCTCGGCGATCTTCGAGACGCTGGCTTCGTGCTCGACCGCAACGTCGTTTTCGTCGACCTCGATATACGGATACGTGTCGCTGCGGCTCTGCGAATCCAAAATGAGCGCGTCGCAGACCACGTTCGACTTGCACCGGTGAGCGCCCTTGACCACCTTCACCAGCCCGCGATAGCTCGCGCGGCCGCCACCCTTCGAAATACTTTTCGAGATGATGCGGCTGGAGGTGTCCGGAGCGACGTGCACCATCTTGGCGCCGGCGTCTTGATGCTGGCCCTTGTTGGCGAACGCGATCGACAGCGTCTCGCCGCGCGCGCCGGGTTCCATCAGGTAAATGGCCGGGTACTTCATCGTCAGCCGCGAGCCGAGGTTGCCGTCGACCCATTCCATCAGCGAGTCGCCGTAGGCCATCGCCCGTTTTGTCACCAGGTTGTAGACGTTGGTCGACCAGTTCTGGATGGTGGTGTAGCGACAGCGCGCCCGGCGCTTGACGACGATTTCGACGACCGCCGAGTGCAGGCTCTCGCTGCTGTAGGTGGGCGCGGTGCAGCCTTCGACGTAATGCACGGCGGCCCCTTCGTCGACGATGATCAGCGTCCGCTCGAACTGTCCCATGTTCTCGGAATTAATGCGGAAGTACGCTTGCAGCGGGAACTCGATCTCGACCCCGGGCGGGACGTAAATGAACGAGCCGCCGCTCCACACGGCCGAGTTGAGTGCCGCAAACTTATTGTCGGAGGGCGGAATGATCGTGCTGAAATACTCGCGGAACAACTGGGGATGATCGCGCAGCGCCGAGTCGGTGTCGGTGAAGATGACGCCTTGCTTGGCGAGATCTTCCTTGAGGCTGCCGTAGACGACCTCCGATTCGTACTGGGCCTTCACGCCCGACAGGTACTTCTTTTCGGCTTCGGGAATGCCCAGACGGTCGTAGGTTTTGCGGATGTCTTCCGGGACGTCGGCCCAGTCCGTTTCCTGCCGATCGGACGCGCGCACGTAGTAGAAAATTTCCTGGAAATTGAGATGGCTCAAATCGCCGCCCCAGGTGGGCATCGGCTTCTCGAAAAATGTTTCGAGAGAATTGAGCCGAAACTCGCGCATCCACGCCGGTTCGCGCTTCAGTTCGGATATCTGGGCGACGATCTCCCGGTCGAGACCTTTGCGGCTGACGAAGACGTACTCGTCCGTCGGATCGTGAAAACCGTAACGGTATTCGCCAATGCTGACGTCATTTTGCAGGTCGGTAGACACGGTGCTTTATCTCCTCGTCGCGGTTATTCCGCGGTTGTTGATCGTGGTTTCCGTTCGGCTGAGTCTCTCGCAATTGCGGCGGCAGTTATGTGACTGAAACCGCGACCTTTTCCCTTTCTTTCTCTTTCTCTTTGACTTCCTTTTCCTCGGCGGCGATGTCCGGATGCCTTTCTCGCACGGTGGCGTAGCCGTGGGCATGCAGCTCCTGCGCCAATTCGGCATCGCCCGACTCGACAATTCGGCCGGCCAGCATCACGTGCGTCTTATCGGGCCGGTTATATTCCAACAGCCGCTTGTGGTGCGTGATGATCAACGTTCCCATGTGCGGGCCGGAAAGTTTTCGCAGCCCGTCGCTGACGACCCGCACCGCGTCGCTATCGAGGCCGCTATCGGTCTCATCGAGCACGGCAAACCTGGGCTTGAGCATCGCCAACTGCAGGATTTCCATGCGTTTCTTTTCGCCGCCGGAAAACCCCTCGTTCAGGTAGCGGCGGGCGAATTCGGGCTCCATGCCGAGTTCGTCCATCAGCGTGCGCAGCTCTTTGCGGAAGTCGCGCATCGGCATCAGCCCCTCGCCTTCCTTTCGCTGCGGGTTGCGGATGTTCGTCACGGCGTGCCGCAAAAAGTCGGCGACTTTGACGCCGGGAATTGTCACGGGATATTGAAAGGCGAGGAACAGGCCCAGGCGGGCCCGCTCGTCGACTTTGAGATCCAAGACGTCGACGCCGTCGATCTCGATCCGGCCTTCGGTCACCTCGTAGCGGGGATGACCCACGAGGGCGTAAGCCAGCGTGCTCTTGCCCGAGCCGTTAGGCCCCATGAGCGCGTGGGTCTCGCCCTGCGCGATCTGGAGATCGACGCCTTTGAGAATCGGCGTGCCTTCGACGGACACGTGTAGGTTTTCGACTTTGAGAATGCTTGCCATTGTCCTTGCGATCTTTGCTCTGCGTTTTTGATTCAAACGGTGACGGGCACCTCCGCGTACCCTGTGTGGTGCGGAATGGGCAGGACCTCTTGTTGATTCTTCGTGATCTTGTGCGCCTTGATCTTGTCCTGAATTCTCATGATGCCCTCGAGCAGCGCCTCCGGCCGCGGCGGGCAGCCCGGCACGTACACGTCGACCGGCACGACCAGGTCGACTCCCTTGACGACGTGATAACCGTACTTGAAGTACGGGCCGCCGCCGACCGTGCAGGCGCCCATGGCAATCACGTACTTCGGATCGGGCATTTGCTCGTACAGTCGCCTTACGCGGCTGGCCATCTTGAAGGTCACGGTGCCCGCGACAATCATCAGGTCGGCCTGGCGCGGGGTGGCACGAAAAGCGCCCGCGCCGAAACGGTCGAGGTCGAAGCGGCTGGCCCCGGTGGCCATCATCTCGATGGCACAACAGGCCAACCCGAACGTCATCGGCCAAATACTCGATTCGCGCGCCCAGTTCATCGCCTGTTCCAGGGTGGTGATGATCAGGTTCTCTTCGTAGCGTCCGTCAATCCAAGCCATCTTCGGGTTCCGTGTTCAGAGGGAGTTTTCGAAACTCCCCTCCCTTCCAGGGAGGGGTTGGGGGAGGGTGAAATGCATCATACGCTTCACAACGCTTGATACTTTCACCCCTCTCCCAACCTCTCCCCTGAGGGGAGAGGGGTTTCGCAATGTTCGTTCGCAGCCCCAAATCGGGGCACCTAACTTACCAACTGTGCCGAAACTTTCAATCGGTGGCCATTCAATCGTTCACTTGGCCGTGACCTGAAATTCGCAGCATGAGTGTCCATCAAGGCAGCACTTCGACAACTCGACGTCGGCGCCCAGCAGTTCTCCAAAAACAGATTGTTCCAATTCGCAAATCCCCGGATCCGAGCTGGACAGCTCGTGATAGGGGCAGTTGTTCTCCCTCAAGATCGGCAATTGGCGGCTGGTGTCGACTTCCACGTCGAAGCCCTGTTCACTCATTGCCGCCTGCAATTGCCTCATCCGCTCGCCCAGGCCCGCCGACTGCACCTGCGGCTCGAATCGCGCCACCATCGCGTGGCGAACGCGCTGCACGAGCTCGTTGCGGACCTCGGCGTTTTCGATGTTCCGCAGCTCGCGCCACAATACGACCGCAAGCTCGGCGTAGTTATCACCCAGTTCGCGCAGTCCCGCGTCGGTGAGTTTGTATGTATGATGCGGCCGCCCGCGTCCCATCCGCACGGTTTCGCGAGTGACGAGCTCCAGCCCCTGCAAACGCACCAGCCGCTGGCGAACCGCGGTGGCGGTCACGCTCATCTCCTCGCAGAGATCCTGCACGGTGGCGGCGCCCAAGCGACGCAATCGCTCGAGAAACTGGCGGTCGGCATTATCGATGGCGGCTCTCATCTTGACGTCTCAACAGAGATTTCGAAGGGACTTACGGTCACCCATATTCCGCATCAAGCAGCGTGCTGTAAGACCAATCGACACCCAATCATACGAGGCCACGCCATTTTTGACAACCAATCATGTCAAAATTCAAACGGAAAACGGAAAATCCGCCCAACCGTGACGAATGTGAGCCGCGGCGCTTCGTCATAAACTCTTGGCAGATATAATGAAACGGGCTGAAGGTGGTCCTAACGGGCCGAAAATCCAGTTTTCCAAGCGCCAGGTGAGGGATGCCGCAGACACCGATACCCAATTCGCTCAAAAGTGACGGCGAGGCACTGCTCATCGAGTGGAAGGACGGCGTGACGCATCGCCTGCCTTGGACTTTGCTGCGCGAGCGATGCCCTTGCGCCACCTGCCGCACCAAGCGCCAGCAACCGCCCCCGCCCCCCACATCGCTGCAGGTCTTATCACCCCAGGAGGCACAGCCATTGAAGGTCGCCGGCATGCGCCCCGTGGGCAACTACGCGTATGCCATCGATTTCAGCGACGGGCACAACACGGGCATCTATTCGCTGGATTTTCTGCGCGAGCTGGGTGAGGAAGTCGCGAACTCGCAATGAGGGAAAGGATGAATCGGAAGGGATATGCCTGAGGCTAGCGAGCAACAAATTGTAATGCTCGTCTACGCGTCGGCCTGATAACGATTCATTGGCGGAAGGGAATTGCTTCCTCGAGAGACCAGTCATCAGGAAGCTGCAGGTTCCCTGCGCGAATCCGCTCCCATTGTGTCGGCGTGACGTCCAAAACGAACAGGTTATGAGCGTTCTCGGTTCCCATGTCGATGCCGAAATCGATTGGTTCCAGGGCATGATCGTTTCGATCAGCAAGAAGATCATTGATCTCAATGAAGCGAATCTCTCGTTCGCCGGCGTTTTTCGGCAAAAAGTAGACCGAGGAAACACCGGGATCGGTCTTTAAGTGCTGTTTCGCATACCAGCGAGCCACCGAGTCTCTGTCAAACTGAATCGTCGGCATCTCACACCTCGCCCAGCACGCGTGCCGCATTGTCTGTCGCAAATCGATATGATCGCGGACAGTGGGTACCCGTGGCTGAATCGTAAGGTTTCACTGCAACTATGCAACTATACTTCGCCATCCGATTCGACAGCAACCTCCACATTGAGAGCAAGACGGAAAGATAGAGTGGCGCCGATTGATTTGCCTTTCCACGTGTTACATTTGGTGCTACAATGGTATAACGAGTATTAGAGGTGCCCCAATGATCAAAAAACTGAGCAAGCATGGTAACAGCCTGGCTTTGGTGATCGATCGGCCAGTGCTCGACTTGCTCCGCATCGACGAAACCACTTCTCTCGAAGTGTCGACGGATGGCGAGTCGCTTTTGATTGCTCCGGTGCGCGACAAGAAGCGGCGCAAGCGATTTGAAGACGCTCTGGCCGACACCAACAAGCGGTACGGAAAGGTCCTCAAGCGACTGGCGGAGTGATGCGTGGAGCCGCTGTTTCTCACGCTCGCTGAGGTAATGGCCATCCATCGCGACCAGATTCGCCGCTATGGTGGGGCCTCCGGCGTGCGAGACGACGGCTTATTGCAATCGGCAGTGGCCGTTCCGCGTGCCACATTCGGAGGTCACTATCTCCATTCCGACCTGTACGAGATGGCAGCAGCCTACTTGTATCACTTGGTTTCGAACCACCCGTTCGTGGACGGCAATAAGCGCGTTGGAGCAGTCGCCGCTGACGTTTTCCTTGCTCTGAACAACGTACGCCTCGTCGCGACTCAGGAAAGTTACTTCGAATTCGTAATTTCTGTCGCGTCAGGCAAGGCCGGCAAGTCCGCTGTTGCCGAATTCTTCCGAACGAATACGCGGATCCGAAAATAAATACTGAAGGGCGATACGGCCTTTCTTTGCATTTACCCGTTGATCTTCGCGATCACCATTTCGCGGACTTGCTTCGGGTCGGCGCCTTTGACTTCGCGCATCACCTGGCCGATCAGCGGGCCGACTGCCGCCAGCTTGCCGCCGCGGACGTCTTGAATGATCTTTTGATTCTTCGCCAGCACCGCGTCGATGGCGCGCTCGAGCGCGCCGGTATCAGAAACAATGGCCAGCCCCTTTTCGGCGATGATTGCCTCGACGCACGTCTCATCGACGGGCTGGCCCGAGTCGCTCTCCGACAGCAGAATCTTGAACACTTCGCGCGCGCTTTTGACGGTGATCTGCTGGTCGACGATCTTCTTCAAAAGCGCCGCAAGCACCGGCGCTCGCAGCGGGAACTGGTCAATCGTTATGCCGCGCTCGTGGAGCTCTCGCTGCACGTCCTGCGTCAACCAATTGGCCGCTTGCTTGCCGTCGCCGCAGCCCGTGGCCGCCTCTTCGAAGTAATCGGCAAACGCCCGCCCCTGATCGATGATCACGGCGGCATCGTAGCGCGAGAGTTGGAATGCCGCCTCGATCCGATTGCGGCGGTCGGCGGGAAACTCGCACATCTCGCCGCGAATATGCTCGATTTGCTCTTCCGGCACGATGACTGGAACCAGGTCGGGATCGGGAAAATAGCGATAGTCGGACGCTTCTTCTTTCCCGCGCTGTGCGAAAGTCACGTTGCGGTCGGCATCCCAGCCGCGCGTCTGCTTGGGCACGTCGTCGATCGTCTGCTTCGATTGCTGCCACTGTTCGAACTGCCGGCCGGCCTCGTACTCGATCGCCAGCTCGACGCCGCGGAAGCTGTTGAGGTTTTTGATTTCGACAATCGGCGTCGCGATGCGGTGCCCGTCCTCCGTGTCGACGTGCAAATTCACGTTGGCGTCGCACCGCAGGCTGCCTTCCTGCATGTTGCAATCGGAGACCTCCAAATACGTCAGCAACAGTTTCAATTCTTCGAGAAACGTCTTGGCCTCGCGCGCCGATCGCAGGTCGGGGGCCGAGACGATTTCGACCAAGGGCGTGCCGCAACGGTTGAGATCGACGCGGCTGTCGAGCCCTTTGCCCGACTCGTCGTGGATGTTTTTACCGGCGTCTTCTTCGAGGTGAGCGCGGATGATGCCGACGCGCCGCGTCGCGCCCGTCTCTTCATCGATTTCAATCTCGACGAAGCCATCCTCGCTGAACGGCAGGTCGTACTGGCTGATCTGATAGGCCTTGGGAAGGTCGGGATAATAGTACTGCTTGCGGTCCCACTTGGTGTAAGGCGGGATGTTGCACGCCAGCGCCAGCCCCACCTTCAACCCCAGCCGAAAGGCCTCGCCGTTCATCACCGGCAGCGCACCCGGCAGCCCCAGGCAAACGGGGCACGTTTGCACGTTGGGATGCTCGGGATTGAAGAGATTCGCACAGCCGCAGAACAGCTTCGAGCGCGTCTGCAACTGCACGTGCACTTCGAGCCCGATGATGACGGTGTGTTTCATGGGATTGGTGTTGTCCGAAGAAGCCCGGCTTTTCCAAAAAGCCGGGCTTCTGGCTTTTCTACAGCGATGGACGCAGTTGATGCCAGTCGGTTTCGCGTTCGTACATCCGCGCCGCTTGCAACAGCCGCTCTTCGGCCAACGGCGGTCCGACCATTTGCAGGCCGATGGGCAATCCCGCGGAGCTGCGGCCGGCCGGAATCGATATTCCCGGAATGCCGGCGAGGTTGGCGCTGATGGTGTAAATATCCGACAGATACATCGACATCGGATCGTCGATCAGCTCGCCGATCTTGAATGCCGGCGCCGGCGTGACCGGCGAGGCAATCAGGTCGACGGAACCGAAGGCCCGGTCGAAGTCGTCGCGGATCAGCCGCCGCACTTTGAGCGCCTTGAGATAGTACGCGTCGTAATACCCGGCCGAAAGGGCATACGTGCCGAGCATGATGCGCCGCTTGACCTCGCGGCCGAAGCCTTCGCCGCGCGTCGCCGCGTACATGTCGATCATGTTTTCGAACCGTTCGGCGCGAAAGCCGTAGTGCACGCCGTCGTAGCGAGCCAGGTTGCTCGACGCCTCCGACGGGGCGATCAAATAGTAGGTGGCCACCGCGTATTTCGAATGAGGCAGCGCGACGTCGACGATCTGCGCGCCCAGCGAGCGATACACGTCGAGGGCTTTTCGCACGGCTGCTTCGACTTCCGCATCGAGCCCTGCGACGAAATGTTCGCCGGCAACGCCGATCTTCAGCCCGTGCAAAGGCTCCTCGACCGTTTGTGAATAGGCGGGCACGGGCGCATCGAGGCTGGTCGAGTCGCGGGTGTCGTGCCCGGCAATCGCCTCGAGCAATAGTGCCGCTCCGGAGACGTCGTTGGCCAGCGGACCAATCTGATCGAGCGAACTGGCGAACGCGACGAGTCCGTAGCGCGAGACCCGGCCGTAGGTTGGCTTCAATCCCACCACGCCGCAAAATCCGGCCGGTTGCCGGATCGACCCGCCCGTGTCGCTGCCGATGGCCAGCGGCGTCATGCCGGCGGCAACCGCTGCAGCGGAGCCGCCGCTCGATCCCCCCGGGGTGCGCTCCAGGTTCCACGGGTTGCGAGTCGTTTTGAAGGCGGAGTTCTCGGTCGACGAGCCCATGGCGAACTCGTCCATGTTGGTTTTTCCGATGATGACCGCGTCGGCCGCGTTCAGCCGCTCGATCACATGGGCGTCGTATGGCGAAACGAACGACTGGAGCATTCTGCTGGCACAGGTTGTTGGCAGGCCGCGCGTGCAAAGGTTGTCCTTCACGGCGACGGGCAGCCCGGCGAGTATTCCCAGCGGCTGGCCGGACGCGCGCTTGCGGTCGATTTCTTCCGCGCGTCGCAGCGCTGGGTCCCGGTCGAGCGATAAGAATGCGTTCACGCGCTCGTCAGCGGCTGCAACGGCATCGAGGTGCGCCGATATCACGTCGGCGCAGCGCACGTCCCCGCGAGTCATGCGGGCAACCAGTTCTGCCGCCGTCGCTCCGGTGATCGACATCGTCGGCAATTCTTCCTTCTTTCCATGTCGAAATGCTGCTCGCCTGCCCGATTGCCGGTGAGCCGGCGCCGCCATCGGTCCGCAATGGGCCATCTGCCGGCCGCGACCTCGGCCAATCAGGCATTCTCGAGGATTGGCGGCACGAGAAACGATTGTCCGTCGGTTTTCGGCGCGTTGGCAAGCGCGAGTTCGCGCGGCAGCGATTCTTGCACCACGTCGTCGCGAAACACGTTGACCCGCTCGACGGCATGGGCCAACGGCTCGACGTCGTCGGTGTTCACTTCACCCAGGATGTCGACATATTGCAAAACCCGCCCGAGTTCTGTCGTCAATTGGTCCAACTCGCCGTCGGTCAACTTCAGCCGGGCGAGCAGGGCGGTCTTGGCGACCTCTTCGCGAGTCAACGAGGCAGTCATGGCCGGGGTGCCGGTTGTAACAACGTTTAGCCGCAATCCCGCAGGGATGCGCGAGCGTCGGCGCGGCAGGGGACAGGACTACGTAACCGGAAGCGTGAAGGGTTTGCGCACGACGGCTTTCTGCACGCGTCCGCTGCGAATGCACTGGGTGCAAATGCGGCGTCGCACGACGCTGTCGCCTTCTTGAAGGCGGATCTTTTGCAGATTCGGCTTGAACTGCCGGCGCGAGATGCCCGTCGTCTTTCGGCCGTTGCCACCGAGGTACTTGGCTTTTCCGCGCTGCGTCACCTGGTTGCCGAGCCGCACCGTCTTGCCGCAACATTCGCATTTCTGGGCCATCGCCGAGCACTCCCGTTTTCACCGAATCCGCCGCATAACGAAGCATGGGCTTTTATCAAGGGAATGGGTAAGTATAGTCGGCGCTGATTTGAATGCAAGGGACGTAAAGTGGGCCGCCGAATCCAGTTTCGGCGGCCCAGGAGAAAGTCGTCCATGTGGTTATCGCGACCCAACCTTTGCCTTACGGATAGAAGGGACTGGGAAGGTTATTGAGGGCGATATTCTGGCTCGGCGCCTTCACCGCCGGGGCCGAGACGTTGTTGCTTTTTGCAGTCCCGTTGACGGGCCCTGTCGCTCCGGGCGAAAGGTAGTACGGGCTGGGTTGAGGAGCCGTGTACTCGGGCGAATTCGACGGCGCTGTGTAGTACCCGCCCGACCCGGCATTGAACGGGTAGGTCGCGGGGGCCGTTGGCGCGGTGCGGTAGGCCGGCGTCGGCATCGTTTGATACACCGGCGCCGCTCTGGGGGCACCGTACATCGGGCTGATCGCGCAGGCGCCGTTTGCACACGGTGAACCGACGGGGTAGCCACTGGCTGGGTAGCCGCCGGCCGGATAGCCGTACGACGCTACTCCGGGATTGCTGACCGGAACCTGGTAGCAACCGTTCTGCGTGCAATACGTCGTGTACCCGTACGGGGACGCGACGTACGTCGGTGCTGGCGAATAGGGTGCGTAGTAAACCGGATTCGCCCCGAATGCGACGCTCGCGGCAACGGCTACGGCGGCGGCTGCTGCGATAAATGCGGTCGTTCTGATAACGTTCATGGCTCTGCTCCCTCTCTCGTAAGTGATGCTTTTCTTATTCGATCCGGCGTTTGTTGTGTCATCATTTTTTCGACTCATAACGCCACGGTGAATCCAATATGCAACACTCATGCCAAATCATCACCGGGCCAATTGAAGTTGCCGCGTGCATTTTTCTTCCCAGTCGCGACAGAGGATCGAACCGTCAATCGCATAATATAGTCATAATTTCACTCTCTCCATTTTGATGTGGCGCTGGAGTGCTGCCATGAAGTGTGCATGTTGTCAAAATGATGTCACAATTTGCGCGCCAAGTGTTTGTATTTTGGAAAAATTCCTTGCAAGAATGACATCACTATGACGCATTCTGTCGTGAGTAATGAAAATGTTATAACTATTTAACTCAATGATTTACAATATGTTATGTACAAAACGATACGTATTTGATCGCCATTTTGCGTTTTGGCACGACGACTGCATATGTCAGTAGTCAACATGACACGTTCCAAAAGCAGAGAAAACAAAAAACTGGTTGCGGAACGAGTAAAAATCTGACCTCACACTAAACCATGGATCAATGAAGGGAATCGAAATGTTGGTACTTACGCGAAAACGTGCTGAGATGATCAAAATCGGGGACGACATCAAGGTCAAAGTGATTAGAACCGGGCGCGGTTCGGTCAAAATCGGCATTGAGGCGCCGGCTCACGTCCGGGTGCTGAGAGCGGAACTTTGTGAAGAGCCGGTGGCTGCGAAGCCCCAAACGCCTCTCAAGAGTTCCGATCGGATGAGCCGCGAGACGGTCGATTGCTGCTGCTCGGACCAGTTTCCTCACATGGCCTGACGCATTGCTTGTTCACGCGAACCCCACAGTGGGTGGGGTTCTTTTCAATCCTGTTCAATTTCGAAAAACGAGACTCGGGGCCAACGACGGCCGGAAATGCCTGAACGGAACCGGGCTCATCAAATCAGAAAGGGAAGTGCTGATATGTCTCTCAACCTCATGAATACCGTCAAGTTTGAAACTCGCAGCCGCATCTTGTCGATTTGCCTTGCCTTGGGACTCGCCGTCGCGGGAACCGGACTCTTTTTGTCCGACAACACGGCCTCTGCTGCGGAGCCGGCTACGGTGGCCGCAACGAACGGTGCGGCCGACATCCCGATGGGATTCGGCGCCGGTTCGAATGGTGATTTCACC
>JBBDVZ010000321.1:0-17104 GCA_040903115.1 Planctomycetaceae bacterium | reverse complement strand
CCGTCGAGTGGAGCGAGACGAGAAACGTTCGCTGGAAGGTGGCCCTGCCAGGCAAAGGGCATTCGACGCCGATTGTTTGGGGGGATCGTATCTTCCTGACGATGGCGGTGCCTTTTGGTGAGGCGCTGCCTCCGAAGTACAGCACGGCTCCGGGGACTCATGATGGTGTGCCCGTGACGCAGCGGCACGAGTTTGTGGTCCTCGCGGTCAATCGGCGCGACGGGACGATTCTCTGGCAGAAGGTTGTCCATAAGAAGGTACCGCATGAAGGAGGCCACTACACAGGAAGTCTCGCGTCGAATTCGACGGTGACTGATGGCGAGCACGTCTTCGCGTTCTTTGGCTCGCACGGATTGTACTGCCTCGGCATGAATGGCGAAATGAAGTGGCAGAAGCAATTTGGCGAGATGCAGACTAAACATGGGCACGGTGAGAGTGCGTCGCCTGTACTCCACGGAGAGACGCTGTTCGTCAATTGGGACCAGGACGGGCCGTGCTTCGTCGCGGCCTTCGACAAACGGACAGGCGATCAGCGGTGGAAGGTCGATCGGAATGAAGAGACTTCCTGGTCCTCGCCGATCATCGTAGAGAACGACGGCCAACCGATGTTGATCGTCGCCGGGACCAATCGCGTGCGCGCCTATGAACCGGCGACGGGTAAAGTGATTTGGGAATGTGGCGGTCTCTCCTCGAACATCGTCGCTACGCCCGTCGCCGCCGACGGAATGTTGTTTGCGGGAAGCAGCTACGAGAAACAGTCGTTTCTGGCGATCCGCCTCGATCGAGCGAAGGGTGACATTACGGGGACCGATCGCATTGCGTGGACCCGCAGTCGAGGCACGCCCTACGTGCCATCGCCGTTGCTCTACGGAGATGCGCTTTATTACTTGACGCACTATCAGGGAATCCTGTCGCGCGTCGAAGCCGTGACGGGTGTGGATAAGCCCGGTGCAATCCGACTCGGCAGCATGGGCAATATCTATGCCTCACCCGTTGCGGGAGGCGGCCGAGTCTACGTGACCGATCTCGACGGCAAGACCATCGTCGTGAGTCACGACGACCTGCCGAAGGTCCTGGCAGTCAACATACTGGACGAAGAGTTCGCCGCCTCGGCCGCCATCGTCGGACGAGAACTGTTCCTGCGCGGGAAAAGACATCTCTATTGCATTGCCGAGGATGCCGGGGCGTAATTCCTACAATCTCATGCGTTTTCTGAAACGCCACATCAAACGACCGTATTCTGACACTGATCGCCAATCCCAACTGCTTCGCCCTTGATGCACTCTGAATCAGTTCGCGACCAGTTGCCCACGGCCCCCCGTTCGCAAACGTCTTGTTAACTAAACGGGGGGTTGTGCGCGCGAGACAAAGAGAGTTTCGGCGGGTCGGGAACGGGCGCGTCCCGCGCACGGCGCTGGCGATGCGTTTTGGGCGGCTCGTTCGCGAAGGAGCCGCGAAGAATTACCCCGATCTCGCGCGGCTGGGCCACGTCATCTTCGTCAGCCAATTCAGCCTGTCCGTCGAATGAACTCGCCTTACACGACCGCTCCGAACAAAGCGCCGACTCCCGCTGTGAGAGCCATTGCAAGTGCGCCCCAAAACGTGACCCGCAAGGCGGCCTTCGTTACGGGTGCGCCGCCGGCATGCGCCCCGAAACCGCCCAGGAGTGCGAGGAACGCGATAGATGTTCCTACGACGACGGGGATCATCGCCGCTCTGGGAGTGACGAGCACTGCCAAAAGCGGCATCGCTGCACCAACCGCGAAAGTTCCCGCCGAGGCCAAAGCCGCCTGAACCGGTCGGGCGCTGAGAGTCTCGGAGATGCCGAGTTCATCGCGGGCATGAGCGGCCAACGCGTCATGAGCCATGAGTTGATCGGCGACCTGTTTTGCCAGCGTAGCATCGAGTCCGCGCTTGACGTAGATCGCTGCCAGTTCCTCATGCTCGTACGCATTGTCGGTAGCGAGTTCGTGGCGCTCGCGTTCGATGTCGGCCCGTTCCGTGTCCGCCTGAGAGCTGACCGAGACGTATTCGCCAGCCGCCATCGACATCGCCCCCGCGACCAAGCCGGCGACTCCCGCGACCAGAATGTCGCTGCTCGCAGCATTTGCCGCTGCAACTCCCACCACCAGGCTCGCTGTGGACACAATCCCGTCATTCGCACCCAGCACCGCGGCGCGGAGCCAGCCAATGCGTGCCGTACGGTGTCTTTCCAAATGCAGCGCCCTCACGCTCTCGCTCACTTCGATTTAGGCATCTAAGTTTTCTTGACCAATCCGACTTCCTGCGTTCGCAAGGTTAATCGCATCGAGTTGCGAGGGCAACGATGATTCGAGGCCACTTCCGAAGGGTTGAATAGGGAAGTGCTTCGTTCCTTGCGCAACACGGATCGTTCAGCCGGGAGAATCACGATGCGAGCGACGGCCGAAAGAACGGACCATGGAATACGAAACGCCTGAAGACTGCTGGTGAACTGGACGAAAGGTTGCGCACTCTTACCTTACGGGCTTGTTCACGCTGTTGCGAGCGCGAAGGCAACGGCCTGAAAGCGCACTTGATCGTGGGCGAACAATCTCATCCCAGAATTGCGGCGTTGCGGTCAACCAACCGTCGGCCAGAGGTGTCAAAGGTTGTGCTCAGCAATTCCTTCGGTACCTCATTGTTATCGTGAAGGAGATCCTGTCGGTTGGCTTCGGCAAAAAATTTCTCCGCGACCGAAGAATCTCTGGATTTCATATTTGACTTTTTCGATTGCGGCAAGTATCGTCGGCCGATGTAGAGTGCTGAAGAGCGGCACTCCTACTGGGAATGAAAACCCTTCTCGGCGAAATTTTTGCGAGAGGGTTTTTTTCGTTTGGCAATGAGAGCGCCGTAAAGACGCCGTGGGGCTTTTTTTGTCTCAACAGAACGGGAAGCGGCACAGCAACGAGTTTGCTGAAGAAGGATGTTGAGAAAGTGAAGGAGAAGACGACGGGGTTTACGGAATAATTTCGGATGGAGCCAACGACTTCGGCGAGGAGACGAGAGACGATGCGAAGTCGCTCAACGAATAGTGGACGCGAAATGCGATTTTCAATGAAGAAACGAAGTAGCCCCTCTTCACGTTTAGCCCTTTGATGAAAGGAGAATTGCAATGTTGTGGACCATCCTGCTTGTGATCTTGATTCTGATGCTTCTAGGGGCGCTGCCTACCTGGGGCCATAGCCGAAGCTGGGGCTGGGCGCCGAGCGGCGGGCTGGGAACGATCGTCATAATCCTGCTCATCCTGTGGCTGCTGGGATATCTCCACTAATCACCAACGCCGAGAAGGAGGTTTGCTCATGTCCCGATTGGTTTGGATGTTAATGCTGGCCGGGTTGTTCGCGGCTGTCGGCTGTGAGCAGAAGTCAGCTCAGCCGACGCCGGGCAAGGTCACATCTGAAGATGTGCGCCGCGATGTCGGCCAAGCGGCGAAAACGGCCGTCGAATATTCCCAGCAAACGAAGCAAGAATTCGAACAGAAGCTCGAGACCCGAATCAAAGAACTGGACGTCGAAATCGACAAGCTCCGCAAGAAGGGTGCCGAGCTGAAGGGGGAGGCTAAAGTCAAATGGGATGCGAAGCTGGCCGAACTGGAAAAGAAGCGGGATGCAGCCAATGCCAAGCTGGCCGAGGTCCGTCAATCAAGCGGCGAAGCCTGGAAGGATCTCGAAAAGGGAGCCCAGTCGGCCTGGGACGATTTGGACAAGGCGTTCCAGGACGCCGCCCGGCAGTTCTAACCGATGACCTGATTGAAGACCATTTTAGAAAGAAACTCCATCAGAGTTTCCCCGAGAAAAGTGGCGCGTTCAGGATCAAGCAAGGACATCTGACATGCCGACGTGGAGAAGCGCCAACGCTAAGTCAGCGGACTTGCTTCCCACCGTCTGATTTACTTGCCCGACTTTTTCTTGCGTTTTCCTGACGTGGCCTTTGCCGTCTTCTTCGGAGTCACTGATTTGCTGGCAGCAGTCGCTGCAAAATGCCGGCTAACTTTAGCCGCAATCTGACGATCTGTCATCTGGTCGCTCGTTTCCAGTTCTGCGATGCTGCCGCGAAACTTTTTGCTCTTAAGGCGTTTGAGGAACTCGCCCTTGGCCTCGCCGGGACCGAGGATCAAAATCGCTTCAGCGCCACGGACACAAGCAATAACCTCGTCAAAGTACGCCTTGAGCTGGCTGTCGAGTTTTCGCTCAAGCTTATCTTCCGCCACAAAATCCGTGGGGGTGTACCGGTTCTTCGACTTGGAGCTACCGGCGGGCCGATCGGTTCTGCCGATGTCTGATGTGATCTTCTTTGTTTCGCTGCCTGCGTCCGTGACGAGGACTACGACGGCCTGCCTGTGGTCAATCCACATCCCTGCTTTAATCGCCATAGATTGTGTCTTTCTCCATCAAGAGCGGAATCGAAACGGCACCGTGGCGCACCGAGGGGAAATTGCACCCTCCCACACATTGGCATGGAAAGGACGTCTGATTGTCTGGAAAAGCTTCTAACCGATCTTTCCCAGAGGAATTCTGACTCGATGCGGGTGCATGTGGTCGACGCCCAGAGTACACCGATCGGATCGGTGAATCAACGCGTTTCCCTCTCCCGCAAGGACTCCGAGCCGCCCCTGGCCTTCAGATTTGTTGCTCGGACGGTCCAAGGCGCAAACCTCGAATGCCGCTGTGACGATTTCCGCTGTGGCGATTTCAATTGTATCCGCCAAACAGTAATCGGGGCTGCCACCAAGCAGGCGAGGTGCAACGCGTCATGGGACGGTCCCATCAATTGAACAATTCACTACACCGGCAACGCGGGGTCGACGACCCGGTTCCGAAGCTAGCTGTGGTGAAATTCTGGTAGAATGAACTCGGCCGCTTTTCGTGGGGAGCAATGTCGGCTCCAAGCCCATTGTCGGCTCGCCGCGCATTCACCAAGTCAGGGAGACGCGAGATGACCTTATGCCCAATCGCAATCGTTGTCGGCTGCAAGAAATGTCCGGCATTCTCCGTTTGTCCCCTGAAAACGATCATTGGCGACTACCAGAAGCAAGAAGACACACCAACCAAACAACAAACGGACAACGCGAAGAAGTAGCCGAGGTGGCCGAAGACCAGAGAATCGTCGGCGGTCTAGCCCGCGCACGCGCCTGACCTCTCACGTCCAGCCGATCCACGGTGCAGTCGCGTTTGGGAGTTTTGAAAAACGACCCATTCTTGATCGGCCAATTGGCGGCGTCCCGAGTTCCCATACCTTTTTCGACGCCCGTTCCACGTGCCGAGAACTCCGTACCATTTCCGGGAGGGGCACGCGCCGGGGTGATGGCCGGTGAATCGACGTTGGGCCGGCCGAAGCAATCGAATGATTTGGGGATGCACCAAGTCAAGCGGACGATGCCATGAAGCTATTGTCGGTAGTCTTCCAAATTTGAAACCTGGGTCGAGCCTTATCGGTAAACTGATGGAAATAGTCCGATGACACAAGCAATTCCGATTCATCGTATACGAGGGACGATCATGACCCGGTCCGTTTTCCGTTTTCCCGTTGTTGGGATTCTGGGATTGTTCGTTTCGTCCGGCCTGCTGGCCCGGGCAGACGAGGAGAGCCGTGTGACCGGTACTGCGGTTAAGGAGCTCAAAGGAGATCCGCCGCCCGCTCCGGCCGGGTTCAAAAAGCCCGATGACGTGAAGACTGCTCTTCTGGCTGGAACGCTCAAGCCTATCAACATTCGCGGCCCGATTCCCGACGACGCGGAATACACCGAAGGGATTGAATACGGCGAGGCGGAAGGCAAATCCCTTCAGCTCGACATGTATCGGCCCAAGAATTTAACCAAGAAAGTCCCCGCGCTCATCTTCATACACGGCGGCGGCTGGAAGCAGGGGAAACGGAGCGACTACCGCTACCATTGCCTGCGGTTTGCCAAACGCGGCTATGTGGTGACCAGCGTATCGTACCGGCTGGTTCAGGACGAACCGTTTCCCGCTGCCATTCAAGATGTGAAGTGTGCCGTGCGCTGGCTGCGCGCCAACGCAGCCAAGTACAACGTCGATCCCGACAAGCTGGCGGTCCTGGGTGGCTCTGCCGGAGGACACCTGTCGATGATGGTCGGTTATTCGTCCGACGTCCCCGAATTGGAAGGGAGCGGAGGCAATCCGGGAGTCAGCAGCCGCGTGCAGGCCGTCGTCAACTTTTACGGCCCCACCGACCTCACGACCGAGTACGCCCGAAAGCACGATGTTGTCCGAGGCTTCTTCGCCAACAAGTCCTACGAGGAAGTGCCGGAGCAGTACCGGCTGGCGTCGCCGATGACGCACGTGACGTCCGACGATCCGCCGACGTTGATTTTCCAAGGGACGATCGACGAGTTGGTTCCAGTCGAGCAGGCTGACATGCTCGCGAAGAAACTCGAGCAAGTCGGCGTTCCCTACGTGTACGATCGCCTGGCCGGTTGGCCTCACTCGATGGATCTCGCGCAAAACGTCAACGACCACTGCTGCTGGTACATCGAGCATTTTCTCGATCGGTACCTGCCTTTGCCTCAGTGATGCGGTATTCCAGATTCCTGATCTCTTCCGAAAAACGACCCTTTTACGGTTTGGGGGGGCCAATTCGCCGGTGAGGCAGAAAACGTCTGGCTACGGGTTTTTGAATCGCACCGTCTACCCAACGGTTTACGAAACCGTTTGAATCCAGTCGCCCCGACTTTTGCAGTCGTCGATGAACCGGGCGTCATCAGTAGCCCCGGCGGCTACTGTCGGCTTTCGTCTTCGGGGGCAGTGCAACTCCCGCGGCCTGCATGACGCGTTCCACAGCGGCAATCGTCTCAGGCGCTGGTCTGAAGTTGCCGGGGCGGTGCCCCTGGGCAATCATCAGCGGCGTCCAACCCAACTTGTTATTGCGATTCCAGACGTTGATCTCGGCGCGGCGGTCGGCCAATAGCTGAACCAATTTAGGCCGGCTCTGGTACGCTGCGCCGTGCATGGCGGTTTCGCCGTTGTTGTCCACCGCATCGATGTCGGTGCCAAGGTCCATCAGCAGTCGCGCCGCTTCCACCGCTTCTTCGTCCGTCGCTGCCGCTTCGTCTCCGTCGCTTAGCGCCCCCACCCCAGCCGCTGCCAACAAGGGCGTACAGTCGTCTGCGTTCGCCAGCTGGGGGTCCGCGCCCAGCTCAAGCAAGAGCCGCATGAGCGGGACATCCGCAGTCCTCGCCGCCAATAGGAACGGCGTCGAACCGGTTGTGGTGAACCGGCCTCGTCCGGATTCTCCCTTCTCGAGCCGTAGATTAACGTCCGCGCGGTGCGCCACAAGCTGCCGAACGAGATCCAAGCTGCTCAGATTCCCCGAACCCCTGGGAGGCGGGTCGCCGTCGCCTCGTATTGGTTTGCGGACACCGGCAATCGCGTGCAGCGCGGTGTAGCCTGCCGGCCGATCGTTCGGATCGGCGCCTGCTTTCAGCAGCGCCACGGCTAACTCGAAATGCCCGTTTTCAACCGCCAGAAGCAGCGGGCTGGTGGCCTTTCCGCGAGTCGCGCCATTCTGTCGCTCCGGCCGCATCGTTTCGCTTACCTTGACCCCGGCCTCCAGCAGCCGGAGTACCACCTCGGAGCGTCCTTCGCGAACGGCGAAAAATAAGGGCGTAAAGCCCGACGGGAGCGGAGTCCGGAAGTCCGCGCCGGCTTTGAGGAGGGTATCGACGATTTCCACGTGGCCTTCCGCCGCAGCCCACATCAGGGCAGTCTGTCCTTTGCGTTCACGGGCGTTGACGCCGGCAGCCCGTGCGAGAAGCGCCTTGACGGGACCGAGACGTCCCGTGCGCGACGCTGTCATTAGCGCCGTCTCTCCACCCGGGAGCGTCGTATTTGGGTCTGCCCCGGCCTCAAGCAGCAGTTCGACGATGGCCTCGTTGCCATTGGTGCAGGCGAGCGAAAGCGGCGTCACGCCGTAACGGTTCGCCGCCTTCGCGTCGGCACCAGCAACAAGGAAGCGATTCACCGTGTCCAAGTCATCGTAGTATGCTGCCCAGTGGAGCGCCGTCATGCCGTCGGCCTGTGGCGCGTTCACGTTCGCCTTTTGTTCGAGCAGAGCACCAATGGCTGCCGACTTTTTGCTTTCGGCAGCGTCCGCCAGAGGCGCCTCAGCGGCGCTGACTGATCCCACGACGAGCAATAAGACTGCCCATCCGGAGGCGGCGAATCGTCTGATGTTCATGGCGAATCGTCTCCGCGGGGCTTCAGATCGAAAGCGGTTTGAAAAGCTCATCGACCTTGCCGTCACTGTCCGCGAACGAGTCGAGCCGCACGCCGACCTTGTCGAGCAGCGTCAGGTGGAGATTGGCCAGCGGGGTCGCCTCGTTGTGCCGGATATGGCGCCCTCCCTGCATGTTGCCGGCCGCGCCGCCCGCCACGATGATCGGCAAATTGACGTGGTCGTGAACGTTCGGATTTCCCATACCACTGCCGTACAAGTAGAGGACGTGGTCCAGCAGCGAGCCATCGCCTTCCGGCGTGGACTCGAGCTTCTGTAGAAACTCCGCGAACAACGAGACGTGGAATTGATTGATCTTGGCCACCTTCGCGATCTTGTCGGGATTGTTGCCATGGTGCGTCAGCGGGTGATGCGGTTCGGAAACGCCGATCTCCGCATAGGTGCGATTGCTGGTTTCTCGCGCCAGTTGAAAAGTAATCACGCGCGTGATGTCCCCCTGCAGGGCTAGCATTTGCAGGTCGAACATCAACCGGGCGTGGTCGGCGTAGGCCGCAGGAACACCGGTGGGACGGTCAAGATCCGGCAGCGGATTCTCCCCCGCGGCCGCTTCGGCCGACTGGATTCGCCGTTCAACACCGCGGACCGATTCCAGATACTGGCTGACCCGATTTCGATCGTCTGATCCAAGCGTATTCTGCAGACGCACGAGCTCTTCGGTCACGGAATCGAGAAGACTCGCTCTTTTCCTGAGCGCGGCGCGGCGGTCCGCTACGCTGCCTCCTTCACCAAAGAGATTCTCAAACACGATCCGCGGATGAGCTTCCGCCGGGAGCGGCGTCGTCGGAGACGACCACGAGAGATTGTTCTGATAGACGCAAGCATAGCCGTTGTCGCATTGACCGACGACTGACAGCAAATCCATTGAGAGTTCGAGCGAAGGGAGCTGAGTGTCTCGACCGATCTGCTGCGCCGCAACCTGATCGACCGTTGTGCCGAGATGATAATCGGTGCTTTCGGTACGCTTGGCCTTCGCGGCACTCAGAAATGAGGCATTCGAAGTCGCATGCGTTCCTGGGTATGCGTTGCGCAGTTCCAGGTTCGAGATCACCGCGATCTTCTTCTTAACAGGTGCGAGCGCGCTGAGCGTTGGCGACAATTCATCGAGCGTGTCCCCGCCAGGTGGAGTCCAACGGGTCACGTCGCATCCCATGGGCATATAGACAAAACCCAAACGGCGTAGACGCGCTGGATTGGCGGGTGTGTCCGCCAAGGCGGTCAGTGAGGGAATCATGGCGTCCAACAGCGGAAGGGCGAGGGCCGCTCCCGCCCCTCGCAGAAACGTCCGTCGGGGCAGCGCTCTTTTGGTGATGATCACGGCGATCTCCTCATCTGAAACGGCGTGCTTTTCGCGATGGATACGATCAGCCTCGAGAAACGGTAGTTGTCGTCCCGTGCTTCGCGAACAATCTGACGGACCGCCGGCGCGTCGTAATACTCGACGCCCCGCCCCAACCCAAAGGTCATGAGCTTCTCGGTTAACGTTCGCACGAATAGCTCCGGACGCTTGAGCAAGGCCTGCTCCAGGCCAGACACTCCGATGAATTCGCTACCGTCAATAAGGCCGCCGGTGGCATTGATGGCCTGGCCGGCTTCGGTTCCCCGCCAGCGGCCGACCGCGTCAAAATTCTCCAGAGCAAACCCCACGGGATCCATCTGTTGATGGCAACTGGCACACGCGGCATTGGCGCGATGCTGCTGCAGTTGCTCGCGCATCGAAAGCAGGCTGGATACGGTGTTGTCCGCGAGCGCCGGCACGTTGGGCGGCGGTGGTGGAGGTGGCGTACCAACAAGATTCTTGAGAACCCAGTGGCCGCGAATTACGGGCGACGTGCGGGTGGCGTACGAAGTCACCGTCAGAACGCTTCCGTGGCGGAGCAGCCCCCCACGATGGCTTCCTTCGTCGACGGTCACGCGGCGGAACCGGCTGCCGTACACATGAGGGATCCCGTAATGCTTGGCGAGACGTTCGTTGAGGTAGGTATAGTCGGCTTTGATCAGATCGAGCACACTGCGGTCCTCACGCAGGATGCTTTCGAAGAAAAGCTCCGTTTCCTGGCGAAACGCTTGCCGCAGGTTGTCGTCGAAGTCCGGGAACAGGCGCATATCCGGAACCACTGCTTCCAAATTGCGCAAATAAAGCCATTGTCCGGCAAAGTTGCTGACCAGCGACCGCGAACGATCGTCTGCCAACATGCGCCGCACCTGCTGTTCGAGCAACTCGGGCTGGGTGAGTTTGCCGCGGACGGCCAGATCGAGCAACTCGTCGTCGGGTGCACTGCTCCATAGAAAGAACGACAGGCGCGAGGCCAACTCCACTCCCTCGATGGGATAGGCGGTTCCTGGTGGGATCCCGGGAGGATCGCGTTCGATGCGAAACAGAAACTGAGGCTTCACCAACACGGAGCTGATCGCCGTTTCGATGCCGGCTTCAAAGCCCCCTTCCGCGCGCCCCTGCCGGTAGAACTCCAGCGGCGTCCTCAAGTCTTCTTCATCCACCGGCCGCCGATACGCCCGTCGAGCCAGGTTGGAAAGGATGCGCCGAGCGCAGTCTTCTTCGTCGTCTGGGCCTGTGGGCTGGCTAATGAAAATCTTGCGACGGCTGGGAGTCTCGCCGGGACCGCTGGCTTCGAACGGCCCAACAACCGAGACCTCGTAAACGGCGGGTCCGATGCGAGGATGCCGGTAGAAATTGAAATGCACATTGAGCGGCTGCCTCGCCGTTTCCAGCAACGACGAAGACTTTTTCAAAAACGCTACGCCTAACTTGTGTGGACCGGCCGTGATTTTAGGGCGCGACTTCAGCTTCGCATCGACAGATTGATCACTGTGCCCTTTTGGCGGCGGCTCCACCGTAAACAAATCGACTCGCTCCCGGTCTAGCAGTACCTCGAGCTCGTGGGGTTCGCTGAGCCCCTCAATCCCTTCGTTACGGTCCCGCATCAGGCGGACTTGAATCTCATACTCGCCTTCCTGTGGGAAGTTGTACGGGATTATGGCGCCGCCGCGTGTGCCGATCGGCAGGCCGTCGACGTGGGCGTCCTGCGTAATATCAGGGTGTATCCGGAACGTGCTTCCGCCGGGCGCTCGCGGAGCGGTGCCGACCGCCTGACGGCTGATGTTCTGTGCCACTGATATGTAACGGTTCAGCAGCGTCGGCGAGAGATCGGCGACCGTGACGTTGTCAAAGCCGTGACTGGACTCATCCGCCGGCAGTTGCGAGGCCACGTCCACCTCCAATCCCAGCAGATCGCGGATGGCGTTTTGATACTCCGTAGCATTGAGACGCCGGAAAGTTTCGGTGCGTCCAGGATTTGGAGATTTCGCGGCGGCAGCGTCGAGCGACGCTTCCAGCCACGAGATCGCTGCATCATAGTCTCGCTCCTGCGGCAGCAGCGTTTCCTTGGGCGGCATCTGTCGTGCCTCGAGCTTGCGGACAACCTTTTCCCAGACTTCGGTATTTCGATCGATGTCCGCCGCGAGAAGGTCGTCGAGCGCCAGCCCTGCTTTCCTGGTGTCTTTGTCGTGACAGTCGAGGCAGTTTGACTCAATAAACTGCTTGAGAGCAGGCTGGTCTTGTGCAGATTTCCCGGTGGACGGCGTGGCCGATTGCTCGTCTGCAGCACAGGTTGCGGCGAGCGCGGCCGCCACGAGCAAGGCTGAAATACAATTGTAAATCATCGGAACGCGTTCCTGGCGGGAACGACTTGGAAGTACCGCACGAAGTTTGCCGGTTCGAGGCCTCCGTGATCGATGCGGTGCGTCAACGCCCGATATGAGTATGGATTTGAGTCATCGGGAAATGCAACCTCGCTGACTCGCTAAGTGATCCCGTCACCCGGCGCTACGTTTCCGGGCGAGTAGCGGGCAGACTTTGAGGCTTCCGATCCCCAGATTTCTGGGCCGTTTCTCAGGAACTCAAACGTTTTCTGCGAACGCCACAAAATCACCCTTTTACGGATCGCGCCGAAACATTCCGGCCGAAGCAGCCGGTAGCAACCCGCCTTCCGAGGGGTGTTGGGTGTCGAGCGCTTGAACGGGATCCGCGGTAGCCGGCGTCAAAGCAGTTCCAGCCCTGTAGAATTGACGCTTGCCGGCGAAATCATCCTGTTATCGCGTCGTCCCCTTTGAACGCGTCCTCGCACCGTTTTTCTCCGAGTTTGTGCGTGACTTGAAGTGATGCTGGGCGAGTCGCTCCCGCATCGCGGACTGTTCGGGTTCCGAATACCGGCGCCGGCGGTGCGGGCGGACTATTCTGGCAACAGCGTCGAACTGACTGGTCGGGAAGCGGATTGTCTTCTCGAAGTCGCCATCTTGGGCTACCTCGCAGCCGGGGAGTTCCGCGACGCGGCCCACGATCTGGTTGTGGTGGTCGAGATCCAGGCGCAGCCAGTCGCCGCCCTCGGGATAGATGCAACCGTACCTGCAACTGATCTGCATGTACCACGGGTCGAAGTTGTCCCGATGTTTCCCCTTGGCGTTGTACGCTTCGTCGAATGTGATCCGATGCCGGTCACCGAAGCGCGATTGCAGATTCACACATTCCATTGCTGATAGACCTTCCTGTCAGCCATTGTCGTAGTGCTCCTCAATGGTCTTCAGGGGATGATTTCGCCTTATTCGCCCTATGGCGCCACTGAATGGCAGCGTCGTAAAAATTTCGGTCTGCGGATCTTGAATCCGGGCCAAAAATAGGGAACCCACGCTAAAACGCCGCGACAGCAGCTAAACCGTGGACGGGAACCAGTTTCTTCATTCGATATGCAGGTGCTTGGCCAAGGATATGTGGCGTCTCCGAGCGTCTGACGCATGTACTGACTACTCCAATCTCAAAGGCTTCAAACCTACTCTGCGCTTCTGGCCGTGCTTGTGATCGGCACCCTTGCTTCCCGCAGTCGTCCAAGCCAAGTAATCGCTGACGTTCCCATTATCACCAATGACGATTCTATAGCCGCAGTTGAAGCATTCATGTCGGTCGGCTACTTCGTGTCGAAGCTCTTGCGCCTTGCGGGCGGGGCAGGCTAAGTCAGTACGCATCGCCGTTGTCCTTTCCAGGGGACGCACCCGGTCGGTCGATTCAGACCGGGTTGATAATCCGGTATGCGGTCGGTGCCCCCCTTTAGGGGCACCACCCGACCGGATAACCCGGTCGGTGTCGGCTATCCGGTCGGTCAAATCGACCGGGCAACCGACCGGGTTTTAGCCCCAAAGCGTCTTGCGAAAGACCGCGTACTCTTGGCCCTTGATGATCTCCTTGTCCGGCTGAATTTTGTTGGCGTCGAGTAGCCGACAGATTCCACGATTCATGCGGTCGGCGCTAAACCCGGTTTTCACTCGCAACTGCTTTCGACTCAGGTTCGGCGTTTCGAGCGCCTTCAGAATTGCGTTGTCGGTTTTGGAGTCCCGGTCATCCTGTTTCGCATCACCGAGCGTTTTTGACCGCTTGAGCATCGCCGGGTCGAGCGTGTCGTCTGGAACCCACAATGGAAACGCCCAACGTAAAGTCAACGGCTGAACCTGCGCGAATGAGCGGACTGCCGCCTCCAGAACGACAGCGTCGGCTTCCTCGTGCTCGCGCAAGACGAGGTGACTATCGGCGGCACGGCTCTGTGCCCCAGCTCCCGCCCCGACGTCTGTAATTCGCTTGTCCGTCTGCGAGCCTTTGGTCGAATGGTGAATCAATGCGACGGCCGCCCCGGTTAGCTCCGCTATTGAATCGACGGTATTGTAGAAGCTGGTTTCTGCCGCGTTGTCGTTCTCAGACGTTCCGCCTGGCAGACAGCGATATTTCGCGTCAACAGCAATCAGTTTGAACGTGCCCGGCTCGATGGCTCTCAACGCCACGGAAATCTCGACAATGCTCCTGGCCTTGCCGCGCATCGGCCATATTTCAATGTTCTCCGCGAATTGATCAACGCTGATTCCCATGGCTTCAGCGACAGCCGCAATGCGGTGCGCCAACGTAGGGCGATGGAGTTCGTTGTCGATAATCAGGACGCGTCCGGGCGACGTGGGAAATCGGCCAAACCAGTTGCGTCCGGTCACAATCGAGAGCGCCAAGCCGTATGTCAGCCAGCTCTTACCCACCTTGCTGACGCTGACGATGTTGAGCACTTCGCGCTCGCGGAGAAGTCCGTCCAGTATAGGGCTGTGCAGGGTGGGATACTTTTCCTGCAACTGCTCGAACGTAAAACACTCGATCTGCGGAATTTCATCGTCGCCGGATGTTTCATCAGGATTGGTAATCGAGGCCGTGTTCTGATTCGGCTTGTCGGCTTTCAGCAGCGTTCCGCGTTCGGTGCAGGTCTGCTCCGCGCTCGCGATCTTGTGTCGAAGCTCGGGATCGCTCCATCGCGGATCGCAGTGGGTGATGTTCCATTCTTGCAGCAGGGCCAGTGCATCATCGCCCACGATGCCGAACTTCTCGACGAGGCAGCACGCGGCGTGAAACGTCCGGTTGTGTCCGCTCTGGCCGCTGATGGCATGAGGGAGTGTCGCGAGATATGCCCGAGCCCGGTCAATTACGGATGGCTCAGCGTGCAACTTAGCCCCATTTTGAGGAGAAGTGCCTTTGCCGTTCGTTGGTAGCGGCTTCGTGAAATATTTCGCGACCAGCCAATCAATTGCGTCTTGCCGCTCCTCGACGTTGGGCGAGACTTCCGCGAGCCGCTTGCCAGTGACTGCGAAATATCGCCCGCGCTGGTAAACCTCAATGCCGGGAAGCTTGTCGCAGACATGGTTCGCCTCGACGGGGACTTTCTTTCCGTTTGGGAATGGCCAGTTACCACCGCAGAAGATCTTGACGCCAGTTCCACTCGGAGAGACTTCCGAGTAGCTGTCGCACCGCTGAATGATCTCCTGTGCCCACGGTTCGACACCGCCCGTCTCGGCGTTCCGACAACCATCCAAGTCGATGCCGACGTATGGTGGCGTCAGCATGAAGCCCGGCCCGTCGTAGCCGTTAGCCTTTGCGGATACGTCGGGATACGTGGCCCAGGTTGACGGGTCGTTGCTCTTCGCTGCTTCCCCGCTCGGTTGAAACGGTAGCTTAGTTTTCTCGCCGCCGCGCTCGACGGTCTTCCAGAGGCACCATTGCCGGAGCCCTCGGAGCTCGACCGGAATTGCCGTTGAGGCGATCATGCTCCGCATCCATTATGAACGTTTCCGAGGGCTTGCTCCCTTCGCTCCCATCTCGCAATCGTGTTGAGGATAAACTGAGCGGTCCGCGAGTCTTTCGTCTCTGCGAGTTCGCGGAAGTCAGAAATGTATCGCGGCTCGTGTTTAGCGCCGTTGAAGTGCTCAAGTCGGTTGTGTAAGATCATCTTGTTGGTTCCATCTTGAATACACGACAACAGCCGCACCTTTCGCCGGGGACGGCTTTTGTCGTTTGTGCACATCACAAAAGACCCGCCGCCCTCAATTGACGCTCGGTCGACTCAGATCGCGCTTCGGCATCAGCGATCTCGCCGTAGATGGCCTCTTTGGCCGCGGTCACGCCCGTGATGAATCGCTCCAAAGCTTCGCGGGTTGTGTACTGGCGCCCGCCAATCGCGAACGTTTCCAGCTTTACGCCTTTGACGCCCTTGGTGCGCCAGCGCCAGATCGTTGCCGGGTTGACATTCCCGGCCAGCCGTCCGGCTTCGGCAAGGCTGATCCGTGTTTCCCACAGAAGTGAATTGCGCATTGAAAAACCCTTCAATATTGCGTGCGCCATTGCACGTCATTGAAGGGTATGGCGGAGAGCGTGATGGCTGAAATCACGCTAGCGTGACAAACTGTATCACGCTTCGGGAGGTTTCTCGATCAGCACATAGTCCGGTCCTGTGCTGATCGTGATGTCAAGGCGGTCGAGTTCGTCTTTGAGGGAACGAATGGCGCTGCGTCGTCTGTCCTGTTCTTTTCGGTCGTCGAGATTGTAAAGTCGCCGCCACTCGCCTTGTTGTGCGGCGGAGTTGCCGGCTTTCCATAGCACGCTGAACGGCTCCCACAGTGCGGTTTTCGTGTAGAGATTCACCGGAGTCGTATCGGCATATTTTGCGCCGGCTCGTGAAATCGTCTTTAATTGCTCGTCCACGATTAGCCCAAGGTAGCCAACTTGCTTGATCGAGGTGGCATCGCTTTCCTGCTCGGCACATGACCATTCAACAAGCGAATTGGCTGCGGACGCAACCTTGTCAAGTTTTGCCGGAGCCAACGATTCTAGAAACTGGCGAGAAAGGATCGGAGCCTCTGTTGGTCGAATCTGATCGGCGTCCCAGACCGAATGAAGGTAAAAACACCCTTCCACGTTCAGCTTGAGTGCTTCGCCGAGAATTCGGCCACATTCCTCGTGCCATCGCTCGAACTGTGGGCGGGAATTCTCGTCAAATAAATTGAGCAAATTCGCAGCTTGCCGGATAGTGTCGCGAGCGTCCTGAAGGACACCGATAGTTTGGATGTGTGATCGCCGCACTCGTTCCAAACGTCCAAGGACGATTTGCGTTGCCGTGTTGCTGGTCTCGGGCTCTGGGATGAACGTTGCAAAGGCACTGCGAACTGCCTTTTGGTACGCAGTGATTCGCGTTTGCTTGCGTGTGTTGCAACCATCGTCGTCGCATATTTGTTTGTTGTCCGGCCAAATGCGTCCGCAAGCTGGACAATGCCACTGTCCCTCAGGATCCCCGCATTCGTCGCCAATGAAGTTAATTCGGCGCAGAAGTTCGGCTTGCCGTTTTGGATCGCAACAATACACCTCGACGAATCGTACGATCGCGGCCCGAACTTCGCGGCGGTCCGGTTTATTCTCGGACCGCTTCAATGTCCGAGTGAGCGCGTCGCGGGTTGCGATAACCTCATC
>JBBDVZ010000320.1:0-17171 GCA_040903115.1 Planctomycetaceae bacterium | reverse complement strand
AGGAGGTGGAGGAGGCGGGACATTAACTGGAGCCTTTGCAGCTTTTCGAGCGCGGCCAACGGCGTCATCCGATCGAGGTCAAGCTCACGGATCTCGGCCAGCAGCGGATGCTGATTCGGCCCGAACAGCGAAAGTTGCCGGCGCTGCGATCGGTGCGTCGTGCGTGCCGGCACCTTAGGACGTCCCGAGTCATCGAGATGCTGAGCCTCGAGAGTATCGAGGATCACGCCCGCCCGGTCGATGACGTCGGCGGGAACTCCCGCCAACCGCGCCACGTGAATGCCGTAGCTCTTGTCGGCCGCGCCGGGAACGATCTTGTGCAGGAACACAACGTCGTCTTCATCTTCGCGGACGGCGACGTTCCAATTCGCTGCGTGTTTGAGGGTCTTGGTCAACTCGGTCAGCTCGTGATAATGAGTGGCAAACAGGGTTCGCGCGCCGACGACGTCGTGCAAGTACTCGGTCACAGCCCAGGCCAGCGAGATGCCGTCGTAAGTGCTGGTTCCGCGGCCGATCTCATCGAGGATGACGAGGCTGCGCTTGGTCGCCGAGTTGAGAATGCGAGCCGTCTCGGTCATCTCGACCATGAACGTGCTCTGCCCCTTACCCAGTTCGTCGCTGGCGCCCACGCGTGCGAACACGCGGTCTGCAATGCCGATCCGCGCTTCGCTGGCCGGAACGAACGAGCCAATTTGCGCCAGTATCGTCAACAGGGCCGCCTGCCGAATATACGTGCTCTTCCCCGACATGTTCGGCCCGGTGATGATCTGCACGATCCCCTCAGAGATGACGAGACGAACGTCGTTCGGCACGAACTGGCCGCTGGGCTGCAACCGGTCGAGCACGGGATGCCGGCCTTCGCGGATGTCGAGGATCGGCTCGTCGGTCAACTCGGGGCGACAATAACCGCGCCCCACTGCCAGCACCGCCAACCCGGCCAACACGTCGATTTGTGCCAGCACCTCGGCCGTTGTTTGCAGCCGGCGGCAATCGGCGTTCACGCGCGAGCGCAACGCGCCAAACAATTCCTGCTCGAGGTTGACGGCTCGTTCCTCGGCGCGCAGCACCTTGTCTTCGTGTTCCTTGAGCTCTGGGGTGATGTAACGCTCTTGGTTCTTCAGGGTCTGCTTGCGCCGATAGTCCTCGGGCACTTTGCCCGCCTGGGCTGCCGTCACTTCAAGGTAATAGCCGAACACCCGGTTGAAGCCGATTTTGAGGTTCGAGATGCCGGTTCGCTCAATCTCCGTCGCCTGGTAACGGGCGATCCATTCCTTGCCGCCACGGGCCAAGTCGCGCAGCTCGTCCAGCTCGGCATGATAGCCGTCGCGGATCACGCCCCCTTCGGTGGCGAGAAGCGGCGGTTCGTCGACGAGCGCGCGCTCGACGTCGGCCCGCGCTTCGGCGCACAAATCGACATCCGCCTCGAGCTGCGACAACAGCGCCGATTTCCGCCCGGCCAGCTTCGCCTTCAGCTTGGGCAACAGCGACAGCGTCCGCGCCAGGCAGCCGAGATCGCGCGGCGAAGCGCGGCCCGTCGCTATCCGTGCCGTGAGGCGCTGCATGTCGTACATCTGCGTGAGCTGATCGCGGACGTCGCGGCAAAGCACCGCGTCTTGCGACAGCTCTTCGACCGCGTCGAGACGCGCACCGATCGTGCCGACGTCGGTCAGCGGGTTCGAAAGCCAATCGGCCAACAATCGCGCGCCCATCGGCGTGACAGTCTCGTCGATCACCGCCAACAGGCTGCCTTCGCGCTTTCCTTCCCGCATCGTGCGCGTCAACTCGAGGCTGAACCGAGTCGATTCGTCGATCATCATGCACGTGCCGCGGCGGTACGGCTGCATCCGCGTGATGTGGCCGAGCGCACTTTTTTGCGTCTCGCGCACGTACTCGAGCAACGCGCCGGCGGCGGTGATGCCGGGAGATTCGACGTCGAGGTCGAATCCTTCGAGCGTCGTCGTGCCGAAATGATCCAGCAGCAGTTTCTTGCACTCGTCGCGCGAGAAACACCAGTCGGGACGTTCGCTGAGCATTGTGCGGCCCGATTGCATCGTCGCGTGCCGCTGAAACTCGGCATGCCTTGATGCCGGCACCAGGCATTCTGCCGGCTGCAGTCGCGCCAGCTCGTCGGACAATTGGCCCGCCTCCAAGTCGGCCACCACAAACCGTCCGGTAGAGAGTTCCAACCAGGCCAGCCCCGTGCGCTGCCGATCGGGCCACAAGCTCGCGAGGAAGTTGCTTTCCCGCGGGTCGAGCAGCGCTTCATCGGTGAGCGTGCCGGGCGTGACGATGCGCGTGACTTCGCGTTTGACGAGCCCCTGCGCCAGTTTCGGATCCTCGACCTGATCGCAAATGGCCGCCCGCATTCCCGCGTGAATCAGCTTCTGCAAGTAGCTGTCGAGCGCGTGATACGGAAAGCCGGCCATCGGCACCGGATTGGGCGATCCCTTGTCGCGGCTGGTCAACGTCAGACCCAGCAGCCGCGCGGCGATTTCGGCGTCGTCGTAGAACAACTCGTAAAAGTCGCCCATGCGAAACAACAGCAACGAGCCGGGATTCTGGCGCTTGACCTCCAGATACCGCTCCATCATCGGGGTGCGCTTCTTGCCGCCGTCCGACATGCTTCCGTTTCTCAGGGATGGCTGGGATGATTAACCGCGGAGACGCTGAGGTCGCGGAGAAGGAAGAGGGAATTCATCCACAGATTTCGCAGATTACACAGATTAAGAATTCCGCTAAGGAAATCAGGAAGACAGGAAAATGCATTTTGAGATTTCCTGCATTCCTTAGCTGACATTCTTGCCTTCGTATTCGTATCGAGTACCGCAATTCATGATTCTTATCCGAGCCATCCGTGGTTTCTCCTTTTTGTTTCTAAAAATCTGTGTAATCTGCGAAATCTGTGGATGAATTCTTCTTCTCCGCGACCTCAGCGTCTCGGCGGTTGAGTCACTCCGTCGTGCGCGGGTCGGGGAAGAGCATGCTCACGCTGGTTCGATCGTGAATCGATCGAATCGCGTCGGCGAACAGTTTGGCCACCGAGATGATCTTCATGTTCGCCGGCAGCGGATCGAACTGGTTCTCGATCGTGTCGGTGATGAACATCTGCTTGATGGCGCTCACGCCGACGCGGGACGCCGAGCCTTTCGAGAGCACGCCGTGGCTGACCGCCGCGTACACGTCCTTGGCGCCGCGCGACTTCAGCAATTCGGCCATACTGATCAGCGAATTGCCCGTGATGGTGAAGTCGTCGACGATGAGCACGTTTTTGTTCTCGACGTTGCCGATGACCTCGAGGGCCTTGGCGTTCTCGCTGTGGTCGACCCGCTGCTTGTTGCCGATGACGACCGGCACGCCGAGCAGGTGCGCGAAGGCGGCGGCGTCTTTGGCGAAGCCCGTGTCGGGGCTGCAGACGACCAGGTCGGGAATCTTCAGCGAGCGGACGTGAGTGCAAATGACGTTGCGCGCGTACAAATGATCGACGGGAATGCCGAAGAAGCCCTGGATTTGCGGGCTGTGCAGGTCCATCGTCAGCACCCGGTCGGCGCCGGCCGCCTCGATGGCGTCGGCACAGACGCGCGCCCGGATCGAAACGCGCGGCTCGTCTTTCTTATCGCCCTTGGCGTAACTGAAGAACGGAATCACCGCGGTCACTTGCTGCGCGCTGGCCCGCTTGAGCGCATCGATCCAGAACAGCAGCTCGACGAAGTTGTCGTTGACCGGGTAATGCACGCCCTGAATGATGAACGTGTCGCGTCCGCGAACGTTCTCGCCGATGCGGACAAACACGTTGCCTTCGCTGAAGAGGTGAGCACGGCAGGGAACCTGGCGCACGCCCAGCTCGTTCACAATCGCCTGCGTCAACAGCGGATTGGCCGAACCGCCCAGCACGGCCAGGTCGCCTTGCGGAGGCTGAAAGGGAATCGGCCGTGGACCAAGATCGGGCGAACGATTGCTAAACGCTTGCGACATGTACGGAACCTGGATGGTCACTGTTCGGGGTCTGGGTCATTTTTCGGCCTCTCAGCAATGAATTCGAAGAACACACGACCGCCGAAAAATGAGCCTGACCCCTTTAACGCCGCGAATTGTGATGACGCCCTGTGAACGGTTACCCGGCGGACACAGTCACAAACTCAGCCTGCGGGAACCGTGAAACGTCGCCGGAAAGGGTGTACATGCATCATATCTCGACCCGCGCGCAACTCAAGCGTGGTCGATTGACGGACGGCGGGGGCCGCTATAGGGTTCACAAGAAGCAATGGCGACCGCGGCAAATGAGCCGGGGACCGCGGGGATGAACCCCGCGGCTCGAAATCACATCTGTTTCAAAAAATCATGGTCGAACGAATTTTCAATTTTGCGCCCGGTCCGGCGGTGTTGCCCGTACCCGTGCTCGAGGAAGCCCGCGAGAATCTGCTGTCGCTCGGCTCGACGGGCATCGGCATCATGGAACACTCGCACCGCGGCAAAGCATTTTTGGCCGTCTACGAAGAAGCCGTGTCGTTGTGCCGCGAGTTGGCCGGCATTTCCGACGACTATCACGTTCTCTTTCTGCAAGGGGGCGCTTCGACGCAATTCTTCATGGTGCCGATGAACCTGCTGAGGCCCGACGCGACCGCCGACTATCTGGTCACGGGATCCTGGTCGGAAAAAGCGGTCGCCGAGGCCAAGCGGTTCGGCACTGTGCACGTCGCCGCGACGAGCAAAGATCGCAACTACTGCTACATCCCACGCGCGTGCCGCTACAGCGATTCACCCGCGTACGTGCACTTCACGTCGAACAACACAATTTTCGGAACCGAGTTCAGCGCCGAGCCAAAGATCCCCGCGGGCAGCACGCTCGTATGCGATGCCAGCAGCGATATTTTCTCGCGCCCCATCGACGTCGCGCGCTACGGCGTGATTTATGCCGGCGCGCAGAAGAACCTCGGGCCATCGGGCGTCACGCTGGTGATCATCCGCAAGGACCTGGTCGAGCGCGGGCCGACCGACATCCCCACCATGTTGCAGTACCGCACCCATGCCGACAACGAGTCGATGTACAACACGCCCCCCACGTTCGGCATCTACGTGATGAGCCTGGTGTTTCGCTGGATCAAGCGGCAAGGCGGCTTGCAGGCGATGGCGGTTCGCAATCAGCAAAAGGCCCGGAAGCTCTACGAATTCCTCGACGCCAGCGCACTGTTCAAGCCGACCGCCGATGCCGACAGCCGCTCGCTGATGAACGTCACGTTTGTCACCGGCGACGAAGCGCTGGACGCGAAGTTCATCCAAATCGCCGCATCGCAAGGCCTCGACGGCCTGAAGGGACACCGCAGCGTGGGCGGCATGCGCGCCAGCCTGTACAATGCATTTCCGCCGGAAGGAGTCGACGCCCTCGTTCGCTGCATGCAGCAGTTCGAGGCGGAGCACGGATAGCGTCGATTCCCACAAGTCGCGCACCAATATCTCCCCCAAGCCGCCAACGCGAGTTCCCCTCCCCCCTCGCGGGGGAGGGTCAGGGTGGGGGGGCGAGCGTTCAACGAGTCTCCCGACACGCATATCCAAGCCGACGACTTGTCGTCGGTTCGACGGCGAAGCCGTCGGCTTGGATAAACAGGCCGCCCATGACTGAGCCCGAACCTTCAGCCGCCGACCTCGCCCACGCCGACGTGGGTATGGTCTGTGCGCTGCCGATCGAAATGGGCGCGTTTCTCGATCGCTGCGAGCGCGTGCGGAAATATACCGGCGGAAAATTTACGTTCCGCGGCGGGCGCTACGACGAAGTCCGCGTCGCCGTTGTCGAAAGCGGCATGGGCTTCGCGCGGGCACGGCGAGCCACTGAGTCGCTCATCGAAGCACATTCGCCGCCGTGGGTCCTGTCTGTCGGATTTTCCGGTGCACTGCGGTCCGACATGAAAGTCGGCGACATCGTGATGGCCGAGACGATTGTCGATACGCACGGGCACGAATTGGCCGTCGATCTGAAAATGCCGGGCAACCCAGGCTCCGGGCTGCACACGGGACGGCTCGTCACGGTCGATCAAATGGTCCGCAAGGTTGACGAAAAAAAGCAGTTGGCCGAAAAGTACGCGGCCATCGCCGTCGACATGGAAAGCCTGGCCGTCGCGCAGGTTTGCCGCGATCGAAAAACGCCGTTTCTCGCGGTGCGGGTCATCAGCGATGACATGTCGTCCGACTTGCCGGCCGAAGTGCTTTCGGTGGTCGGCGCGACCGGCTCGATCAGGCTCGGGGCGGCGCTCGGGTCGATCTGGAAGCGACCGAGCAGCCTCAAAGATATGTGGAAGCTCCGCGAGAGGGCTCAACAGGCGGCCGGGCGACTCGCGACGTTCCTCGACGGCGTTGTCAAGCAGCTTTACAATGCGCGGCACTAGAAGAATTGCGGATTGCGGATTGCGGAATGAAGAACCGCGTTTAGCCGCAATGTCAGTTCGAGCCGGCGGGTTTAACCCGCCGGTCCTCGGCGATGCTGAACCAGCGCGGCCGAAGACCGCGGGGATAAACCCCGCGGCTCCAAATGCATGAATTAATCCCATGCGCGAGTGGATTCTTTCCGAAATCAATTACGGCCACGTGAAGGAGCATCCTTACGAGGTGGCCCTGTTGCCGATGGGCGCCACCGAGCCGCACAATCTGCATCTCCCCTACGGCACCGACACGTACGAAGCCGAAGCGATCAGCAGCCGCGCTTGCGAGGCGGCTTACAAGCAGGGTGCGCGCGTCGTCATGCTGCCGGCGATTCCCTACGGCACCGACACGAACCAGCTCCGCTTTCCGCTGGCGATGAACGTCAACCCGTCGACGCTATTGCTGGTGATTCGCGATCTTGTCGATTCGCTGGCCGCCCACGGCATTCATAAGTTGCTGATCCTCAACAGCCACGGCGGCAACGACTTCAAACCGGTGCTGCGCGAGCTGCACGGCAAGACGCCGGTGCACATCTTTTTATGCGATTGGTACCGAGGCACGTCGGCCGACGTGCAGCAAACCATTTTCGACGACCCGGGCGACCACGCGGGCGAAATGGAGACGGCGTTGGCGTTGGCCTACTTCTCCGACCTGGTCGCCGTCGATCCGAAAACAGGCAAGCTGCAAGCCGACGAAGGCGCGGTCAACCCGACGCGCTTCGAAGCCGTCAACCGCGGCTGGATCTCGCTGACGCGGCCGTGGCATTTGCTGACAACCAACAGCGGCTCCGGCAACCCACACCCCGCAACGGCCGAAAAAGGCCGCGCGTTCATGCAGACGCTCGTCGAGCGCATCTCCGGATTCTTAGTCGAGCTGGCCAACTCGCCGATTGATGAGCGGTTTCCGTTTTGAATGTAGCAGGCACGCTCCGCCGTGCCGTCCGCAAAACCGTTTGTCGCAATGAGGGGCAAGGTCGGGCAAATTGCTTGCGTTGCGGTTACGGCACACGGAGTGTGCCTACTACATTGCCGGACTTCTCAATTGGACGGCGACATCGCCAAAGCGGGCTGGTTAATCGCTCATTGACTGGGCAAAATGATGTTTGGACAAAATGATCTTGTCCAAATGATTATGCCACTTCTTTTGTGCACCGAGCTCGCGCCTGTCAAAGCGATGCACCGACAAACAAGCATCCGAGGCCACAATTAAAGGTCCGTGCTATGTCGAAAAAAGTCGCGCTGCCCGTGGCCGCTCTTGTGTTGGTGATTCTGGTTTGGCAGTTTTCCACTGCCAACTGGAATCGATTTCGCGACAGCGGTTCGGATGATGATTCGTCGAGTCCTTCCCAACTTGTGGAAGGCGACGAGAACAAGTCGAACGGTGATGCAAAGCCGCTTCCGACAATTGCCATCGGTGGGCCGAATGCCGACACTCCGGCAACCGCCAAGATTCGCGAAGCGCTGACGAAGCCGATTTCCGTCGAGATTAAGGATGAACCGTTGAATCAGGCACTCGCGAAACTTGGCAAGCAGCTTGGGATCAACATTGTTCTCGACAACAAACGGATATTAGAGGCCGGAGGGGATCCGGAAGAGGTGATAAATCACAGTCTCGAGAATATCAGCTTTCGATCGGTGCTTGAAATCATCCTGCGGCCATTGAACCTAAATTGGGAGATAGAGCACGAGACACTCATCGTGACCACAAATGAAGAGTTGAACAGAACACTTCGACTGTACGTTTATGATGTGTCTGATTTGGTTTGCCACGTCACAAAAACGGGCCAGGTGATCACAGACTTCGAGCCCCTCATCCACGCCATGGAAAATGGCGTTTCGGGTCCGTGGGAGGCAGTAAGCGGTGAGGGTGGCTCCATCGTGCCGCTGGAGGCCGAGGGCATTCACGTCCTCGTCGTGTATAACAACCAACGTTGCCAGGAAGGCGTCGAAGCCTTCCTGCGGGCGCTGCGCACCATGCGACACGGCGACGTTGATTTGGCCGAAATACTCAGAAAATCCAAGCCTCTAAGGGAATTCGAAAACCCGACTCTCAAAACTGGGCTTTCTCAAATCACCCCGCTGACTGGCGACGAACTGCAGCGCGTCGAAACCGTCGTCCCGAGCGGGAACCAGTTCGGCGAGAGGCTCTATGCGCAACTGGCAGTTTCGACCGGCGGCAATCTCTTCGTGTCTCCGTACAGCATCTCAAGCGCGCTCACAATGGCTTATGCCGGCGCGCAGGGCGAAACGGCCCGGCAAATGCACCAGGTGCTGCGATTGACCGTTCCCCCCGACGAAGCGCATGCATTGACGCGGCTATTGCAGCGTCACCTGTCGTCGCCGCGGCGAACACCTGCACGTTACAAGCTGCACGTGGCCAACCGGCTGTGGTGTGACGAGCGATTTAAGGTCCTTGATTCGTTTGCGAGCACGATGCGCGACAACTACGGCGCCGGGATTGAGCGCATCAATTTTTCCAATCAACCCGCCGCCACGGCCGCGATCAACGATTGGGTGAGCGCGCAGACGAACAAGTTGATCCCCGAATTAGTTGGCCCACATGACGTAGGCGGCGTTGTTTTTATGATCACGAACGCGATCTGTTTTGAGGCGGCTTGGAAAAAAGAATTCCTGGAGGAAGCGACGAAACCAGCGGAGTTCTCCACAGGCGAGGCAAAAGTTCAAGTGCCAATGATGTCGCAAACTGGGCCATTCCGGTATGCCGAAGTCGAGAAGACACAGATTCTTGAGTTGAATTACCAGGACGACCAATTGTCGATGCTTGTTCTCCTTCCGGAAAAATCTGCCGACGGCCTGACAAAGCTCGAACAGGCATTGGGCCAGAATATGCTTCCGAAATGGTCGGCGGGCTTGGAAACGCATCATGTCAATCTGAAGCTGCCAAAGTTTCAATTCCGCAGCCATTTCGAACTGAGCGACGCACTGAGGTCGCTGGGCATGGTCGACGCGTTTGTCTTTGGGCCGGCCGACTTTTCAGCAATTTCCGGCAATCGACAACTTTACATTACAAAGGTCCTTCACGAAGCATTCGTCGACGTGGACGAAAAGGGAACCAAGGCGGCCGCCGCGACATCGGTAAGCCTGGGATTTGGAGGAGCAGCAGGCAAAGAGCCGGAGCCGGTCGACTTCATCGCCGATCATCCGTTCTTGTTTGTCATTCGCGAGAACGAGACAGGTTGCATCCTCTTCGTGGGCCGCGTCGTCAATCCCAACTCGCCATAGCGCGTCTCGCGACGGCGGCGGGGCGTAACGGGCAAAATGATGAATAGGCAAAATGATTTTGCCCCACATCATTTTGCCATTTCTTTAACGTCCACCTAAAACAGCGCCGCGACCGGCGTGCCTTCGCTGATGTGGTATGGGCGGTTTTGCGCGTCGTGGATCAGGCTGCTGGGGGGTATGCCCATCGCTTCGTACATCGTCGCGATCACGTCTTCCGGAGCGACCGGGTCGCGTGCCGGGAAGGCGGCGATCTTGTCGCTGGCGCCGTACACCTGGCCGCCCTTCACGCCGCCACCGGCCAGCACCACCGATTGACACGGGCCCCAGTGATCGCGGCCGTTTGCCGCATTGATCTTCGGCGTGCGCCCGAATTCGCCCAGCATCACGACCAGCGTCTCATCGAGCAATCCCCGCTCAGAAAGGTCGCCGAGCAGTGCCGCATAGGCGCGGTCGAGCGACGGAAGACAGTACGGCTGCTTGAGCATCTGGTAGCCGGTCAGTCCGCCGAGCGAACCGGTTCCGCCGTGGTTGTCCCACACGTTGGCGACGTTGCCGTCGGGGCAGATGTAATACCAGACGACGGTCACCAGCCTCACTCCCGACTCGATCAGCCGGCGAGACAAGAGGAACGATTCGCCGTACTCGTTTCGCCCATAGCGCTCGCGCATCGCGTCGGACTCGTGACCCAGGTCGAAGGCCCCTTTGGCTTCCGGTGCGGTCAACACGCGAAACGCCTGCTCGCGAAAACGGTCGAAACTCTGCGTGGCGCTCTTGGCTTGCATCGAGCGGTCATGCAGCTCGAGCGTCTTCAGCAGCCCGTAGCGAGACTGAACGCGGTGATCGTTCAATCCGTCGGCGAGGGTCAGACTGTGCGGAGGGGGCCCTTTGACTTCGCCGGGCGCTGCAAGCTCCATCGGATCGTGCTGCGGACCGAGAAAGCCGGCGTACGTGCCGGTATAGATCACGCCGTCGTGCCCGATCGGCCGAGGAATAGTCACGCTCGCCGGTAATGTGCTCGGCGGGCTGAAGTAAGAGACGACGGCACCCGGGTGGGGAAAGTCGTTGCGGTTTCGCTGGTTCCGCGGCACGGCGAGCGTGTTGTTGATTTTTCCGGTCAACGTGTGATACACGCCGACTTCGTGCTGATTGCTGGGGTGCGTGTACGAGCGGATGATGGCCATCTTGTCGGTGTGCCGCGCCATCAGCGGGAGCTGGTCGGAAATCTGGATTCCCGGCACCACCGTGTCGATCGGCTCGAACTCGCTGCGAATGCCGGCGGGAGCGTGGGGCTTCATGTCCCACATGTCCTGCTGCGGCGGGCCACCCCACAAATAGAGCAGGATGCACGAACGGGCGGTGCCACGCGGCTGCGGCGACTTCGCGACGCTGTTTTCGGCACGCAACAACGTGGGAAGCGTGAGCCCGCCCAGGCCAGCCTGCCCGAGTCGAATCATCGCATCTCGGCGATGGAGCATCGACATTGCGCCTCCCGAAAGCGAGCGGATGCCATCTCTGGTGATACTGTAACCGCGCCGAGCGCGAAGTTCCATGCGAAACGCTTTGAGTCACGTTTCAATCGGAGGCGGGGGCGTGGCGCCTGCGGGGGGAACGCCCTTGCCCGCGCGGATGTATTCGCCACGCTGGCGCGCGTAATGTTCGGGAGTCATCGCATCGGCGGCGTCGGGCTGGCTCGCCCGCGCCTGCGCGAAATATTTCTCGAGGAACGGAATGCACCAGCCGCAACCGGTGCCCGCGCCGCCGCAGTCGCTGAGCTGGCTGGCGCGCCGCGGCTTGTGAACGCGGATGTGGTTGAGAATCTTGCGCTTCGAAACGTGGAAGCAGTAACAGATTTTGTCGTCGAGTTCCAAAAGCCGCCCTCATATCATTTCGGCGAGCGGCCCGCCGCGGCGGGCTGGTTATTTCGAGCAAGAGATAGGCGAATTATTCCCGGCTCGACGTCAAACGATAAGCCCACGCGTTTCAGCGTCTCTTGCAGTATCTCTCCCACGGTCGTTCGCTGCAGCGAAAGCGAGACCCGCGTGTCGAAGGCGGTTTGCATGGCCGCCGGATCGATCTGATCGTACACGATGGGCACGCCGGCCATCTCCTCCACCAACAATAACAGGTCTCGGAATGGGACGGGGCGAATTTGTTCGAAACGCACGATGGGCTGCGCGAGATTGGCCGCCACGTCGATGGGTGGCGCCGGTTGCGGCGGCGGCTCGACAGCCGGTTCGGAGGCGATGGGTGGTTTCTCGGCGACGGCGGGTTCGGCTATCGCGATCTGCTCGGCTGGCGGATTATTTTCCACCAAGGCAACGGGCTTCGGGGCCTCGACCGGAAGTTCGTTCATCGCGAGCGGAGCGGACTTCGAAGCGTCGTTCGCCTTGGCTGCAGGTTCTTCGTCGCTGTCACCAGTGTTCTTATCCGACGACTCGGCTTGGCGGGCGACCGCGTTATCGGCCGAGTCGCGGGCCGCATAGTCGCGGCGGGGCCAAAGGGCAATCAATAACATAAAGGTCAGGACGCCCCCAGCCGCCCACGCGACAACCAGCGGGTTACTGAGCACTTCTTGCCAGCGGGCCGTGCGTCGGCGAATGCTTTTTGCCGCCTTCGCGACGGCACCGACGCCGCCTTTGGCAAACGACGTCGTGCCCTTTTCGCTCGTCGGGGCGGCCTGAACGGTGAGTTGCCGCGAGGCATCGGCGACGATTTTCAACGGTCGGCGGCAGTCGGGACATTCGACCGTTCGCCCTGCCAGGCGCGCGTCCTTCGCCCTCAACGGGGCGTCGCAATGCGGACATGAGAACGTGCTGGCGGGCATGCGTCACCGAATCTGAACCGAACAGACTTAAGACGCTGGGTGCCATGCCCACGCCTCGACTGAGCTCGCCGAAGTCAGCTTTGGGTGGGCATGATTCAACGCGAGATTGACGCTTAGCATGCCCACGCAGAGCCGTGGGCATGGCACCCGATGCATTCTACGGTGCGACGGGAAAGATGGTCCATCCGTTTTTTTCGGCGGCCGCTTGCGTGGTGACGGTGACGGCCCCCGCTTTTTCGTCGACCACGATCACCATCTTGTCGTATTGCTTCACGATCGCCTGAATGGCCGCCTTGGCCGTCACGGTACCCAACTGAAGTTGCTGCGGCATGTTGCGCGTGTAACCGGCGGTCTCCAAGCCTTTACCGTCGATTTTGACGGCGAAGCCCGCTTCGCTGCCGATGAACTCAAACGCCTCTTCCAACGGCGTGCGGCGAAAGTCGATTTCGAGTTTTGTCTCAAGGCGCTCGACAATGGGTTTGGGCGTTTGAGACGGCGTCGCGTCAGTTTGTGTCTGTGAAGCGGCGGTGCGTTCGGGTTGCCTTGTTTCGATCCAGGCCAATCGAGCGGCGAGTGCAAGGTTCGGGGCGGCACGTTCCGGCAACCGCGTCGAGAACCGCGCGAAGCGCTCGCCCGTGCTCGACTCGATCGCCAGCGCGACCGCTTGGACCATCGCCGGAAGCCGACCGATCAGTTGCCGCCGACCTGCCGTGCGCGGCGACATTTTTTCCACCCGCGCGAGCACGTCGCGCGGCAGAGTTTTCAAACGAGCGGCGAGCACCTGCTCCAATTGCGCGGCTTTCAACTGTCGATTGTCCACCGCGCTCTTATTGCGCACGAGCAGCTCGGAGTCGAACGGGTCGTCGAACTGCAGGCTCCAGCCGACGGTTTCGACTTCCTCGCCGAGCCATGCGAGAATCGCGCCGGAAAGCGGTCGCAGCTCCTGCGAGAGCAGAAACTCTTCGTGCACGCGAATGTCGTCGGGGCGAAAGATGAGCGTGAGATCGCGCGACCGGTCGGTGTGACTCAGCAGGGCTTCGATGCCCGGATCGGTCACCGCCGGCGCGGCGATCGCGGCGGCCATCTCGTCGATCAATGCCGCTGGAGCAATTGCCACGGTCCTCCCTCCGTCGACGAAATAGGCGTGCTTGTCGCTCACAGTGAATGTGTGTTCGTCTTTTGTGACCGCTTTGCCGGGAAACTTTCGCTCGAATTCGCCGGGCTGTCGCTCATCGACCAGCCGGACGACCGCGGCCAATTCGGGAGGCGTGCCACGTGGCCCGAGAATCAAACACAACATCGCCTCGTCGATTTCGGCCGGATCGAAGCTGCAAATTTCGCGCAGCTTGGCTTCGGTCCATTGTGCCAACGGGCCGAGACATTGCCGCAGTTCCGCGCGGCGCTTTCCGTCGCGCCAAAGTCGAGCCGGATGAAGATTGATGACGATCCCAGCTCCGGCGGGAACGTAGAGCAGCCGGATCGGCTCGCGCGTGGCAGCAATCGACGCGTTAGCGGGCGTCTGGATTTCGTCAACCGCGGGCGCGGACTCTGTCGGAGCGGGCTTTGAGTTTTGGGCCGCCTGTTGGACGGGTTGCCGCGAAATTGCCACATAAATGACGACGCAAGTTACCGCGAGCAGTCCGCCGGTGAGAGCCGCGATTTTTCTCTTGCGACGATCGCGATTGCGAATTTCGCGAAGACGCGCGGCCGTGCTGGTGTCGTCAAGAGCGGATGATGTCTTTGGTGGCTTACCCCCCCACCCTAACCCTCCCCGCTCGGCTGACTTCGACGAGCTCAGTCGAGTCGAGCTCGCCGCAGGCCCGCCGGGGGGGAGGGGATTTTCCGACGCCGCCGGCATTTCGTTCGGGTCCGAGAGCAATTGCCAGTCGTCGTCCGAAGGCGCTTCCTCGTCGGACGGTTCAATTCGTGGCTCGTCCGGCTTTGTCAGCACGAATCGATGTTGGCACTTCGGACACGTCGCCCGCCGGCCGAGCAGCGTGGGATCGCGCAGACGCAACGGACGTCCGCAATTCGGGCATGTGACAGTCGGATTGGTCATTGCGAAGAAAGGAGACTGTAGATCTCCGTGTTTCACTTTTCAGTACGCCGACGACGAATTACCGGAGTATGTCGACGCATCGATTTGCCTTTTCTTCACCCCTCTTCACCCCGTCTCCCCCTCGCCGCGTCCCCCCCTCTCGATGGATTGGCCGCTGGCCCACCTCGTCAGCTAAGTCGGACATTGAAAAATACGCGTCTACAGGAAGTTCGGTTCTTCGTCGGCGAAGGGATGTAGCGCTCGCAGTGATTTGGGTTTCGGCAGCACGTCCAGCACCGCACCGGCCATTTTGAAGTCGTCGGACGTGGTGATCTTGAAGTTCATCGGCGAGCCGGGGATGACCGTGACGGGAATGCCGAGCTGCTCGACGAGCTGGGCTTCGTCGGTCGGGCGGAGATCGCCCCGCTTCGCGAAGGCGTCGAGCAGCATTTCGCGACGAAAAATCTGCGGTGTCTGCGCCTCCCACAGCCCTTGCCGCGAGACGGTCGCTTCGATCTTGTTGTCTTTGCCCACGCGTTTGAGCGTGCCGGGAACCGGGACGGCGGGAATCACGGCTCCAAACTTCTGAGCGGCAGCGAACAGCTCGTCGATCCAGATTTGCGAAAGCAGCGGCCGTGCGGCATCGTGCACGGCGACAAAATCGACGTTGCTGCGGATCCGCGCGAGCGCGTTCTGCACCGAATCGGCCCGTTCGGCGCCTCCCTCGACGATCTCGAGATTCATGAAGGCCAGGTTGGGACGGAATTTTTCCTTGAACCACTCGATGTCGTCGGGAGACACGGCGATGATGGTCTGGGCGACATCATCGCGGCTGACGAAGAACTCGGCGGCGCGCAGCCAGACCGCCCTGCCCTTCAAGTCGACGAAGGGCTTCTTCCGCTTGTTGGCCGAGAACCGCGTGCTTTGCCCCGCCGCGGCCAATATGACGGCGAAAGTGGCCATGACCGTATGGTCGGACTTCGGACGTGGAAATTCAATGGTGGTGCGGGTATGGTCAGGAGGGAGCTGTCAGCGATTAGCTGTCAGCGGTCAGCTTTTCGAGTTGGCAGTCTTGCCTATTCGTAACGGATGCATCGGAAATGATGAAGTTGTTCTTGCGGTTTCGCAATCAGAATCCCCCTCCCCCCTTGCAGGGAAGGGGCGCGGTGGGGGGCACGAGCTACCCTCGACTCTCCAACGCAATAATTCGTTTCTTGATCATGGTCTGCATTGCCTGTGCATGGTCGGCGACTGTGAGGGCCGACGAGAAACCGAACAAGAAACGCGTCATCGTCATCGCTCATCGCGGAGCGCACGAGCAGGCGCCGGAAAACAGCTTGGCGGCGTTTAAGAAGGCGGCCGAGCTGGGTTGCGACTACGTCGAGGTCGACGTGCGCACGACGCACGACGGCAAGATGGTGTTGATGCATGACGGCAGCGTCGATCGCACGACGAACGGCAAAGGCACGATCAAAGACATGACGCTCGCCCAGTTGCGCGAGCTGCGTTTCCGTGGCCAGTGGCCCGACGAACGCATTCCGACGTTCGACGAGGCCCTCGCCCTTTGCAAAGGGCGTATCAAAGTCTACATCGATCACAAGGACGTCAAGCCCGCCGACGTGATGGCCGCCGTCGAAAAGCACGGCATGCTCGCCGACGTCGTCGTTTACGGCTCGCCCGAGTTGTTGAAGGAATACAAACGCTTGCAGCCCAAGGTGTGGATCATGCCCCCGCATCCCGGCAGCGTCGAGGCGATTGGGAAGCTGGTCGCCGAGCTGAAGCCTGAAACGCTGGACGGCAACATTCGCGAATGGAAACTCGAAGAGGCGCAGGCGGCCCACGCGGCCGGCGCCCAGGTCTGGGTCGATTATCCTGAGAATTACGACAACGAGGCGGGAGTGCAGAAGGCGATCGAGTTTGACCTCGAGGCGATCCAGACCGATCATCCCGAACGCCTCATCGAGCTGCTGAAGCAGCGCAATTTGAGATGAACGCTCCGCCCGGCGGAGTAGAAGCAGCGGGGGAGCGTGGCTGAGACGATACCGACGGGCATCGAAGATCGCCCACTTTCCGATGACCAGAGCCTGTGGCGCTGGCGGGCGCTCATCTCAACGTACCTGGCGTACGCCGGCTTCTATCTCGTGCGCAAGGTCTTCACGCTCTGCAAGACGACGCTGCGCGACGATTACGGCATCGGGCTCGACCAATCGGCCAATATCTGGACCGCCTTTCTGGTCGGCTACATGCTCGGCCAGTTCGTCAGCAGCTTTGTCGGCCGGAAATGGGGACCGCGGCTGCTGTTGCTGGGCGGACTGGGAACGTCGATCGCCATCAACCTGGTCTTCGGCTTCGCGAACTCCTATGAGACGTTCGTCGTATTCATGTTCTTCAACGGATTGGTGCAAGCGGCCGGATGGCCCGGGGCCGTCGGGGGTATCGCCGAATGGATTCGCCGCAAAGAACGCGGAACCATCATGGGTGTCTGGTCGACCAGCTACCTGGTCGGCAATATCGTCGTCAAGATGCTTGGCGGATTCCTGCTGCTGCATTTCACGCTGGCCTATGGAGACGGCCACTACGGGATCCGGTATGCGTTTCTGGGAATGACGCTGCTGGCATTTGGAATCTGGTGGCTGGTCTTCTTCTGGCAGCGGAC
>JBBDVZ010000319.1:0-17369 GCA_040903115.1 Planctomycetaceae bacterium | reverse complement strand
ATCGCGGGAACTCTTTCAGCAGGGCGACGACCGCTTTGACGGCGATGGCGGTCATTGTGACCTTGGGTTTGTCGCTGCCTGCCCGCTCGACGTATTGCAGACGCAGCGCCTCCACCTCCGTCACGTCGGCCAGCCCTTGCTGGGTCACGTGCGGAATGATTGACCAGGAACGGCTGAGGCTCTCGATGGTTGTCTGGGCGATCTTGTTCAGCGGCACTTCTTCGATTTCGCCTTCCTTGCGAAAATCGGGAAGTTTCGGGACTGGAATACCGGCGAACGATTTGGCCTCGAGCGCGTCATGGGCGCGCACCACGTCCTCCAGAGTGATGCGTCCTCGCGGGCCGGTGCCTTTTAATCGGTCGAGCGGGATTTCGAGAATGTGCGCCAACCGGCGAGTTGCCGGACCCGCGGGCGGCGGTTGCGGCTGGCGACCGTCGCCTTTGGTTGGAACGGGCGGTGCGCTCGCGGTGGCGGCGTCGGACTTTCGTTGCGGCTCTTTCGCAGTCTCGGGTGCTTGTTTATTTGCCGCTGGTTGTTTGGCTGCGGCTACGGGCTGGGCGGTTTTTTTGTCCCGCGCTTTTTTGGCCGACCGGTCCTCGCCTCCTTCTTTGGCCGGACCCTTGGCGGCCGTTGCGGTCGGCATTTCTTTCGCGCTCCCGTCGGATTCGTCGATCGTCAACAGCGTTTGGCCCACTTGAATCGTGTCGCCCTCGGAGACGTGGACCTTCGTCACTTTGCCCGAATACGGGGACGGCACTTCGACGACCGCCTTTTCGGTCTCCAGCTCGAGGACCGGCTGCTCGGCTTGAATCTCGTCCCCTTCTTTGACGAGCACCTGCGCGACGTCGGCGCTTTCGATGCCTTCACCGAGTTCCGGAAGTTTGAATTCGGTGGCCATTATGCGACGGTTCCATTCGGAGTTTGAACGTATCCGATCGATTCAACCATCACCATGCGCGATATTCGTGTTGTGAGCGACGGTTTTGCCCTTTCAGGGCGAGCGCGCCGCTCGACAACCGTGGTCCCAGGGCGTTGCCCTGGGAATGCTGAGCCGCCATCCGTCCGAGCCCTGAAAGGGCGTCACGCCTGCCGGCGTTCACACACTCTTTCATCGTTCACGCAGTCGCGGGGTCGAGCTTTGCGGGATCGATTTCCAGCGTCTTGAGCGCCTTGACAAGCTGTTTGCTGTCGAACTTTTTTTCCTTATGCAGCGCGACCAGCGCGGCATATGCAATTGCGCCTGCGTCGATTTCGAAGTGCCGCCGCAAAACCTCCCGCGTGTCGCTGCGTCCAAATCCATCGGTTCCCAGCGTCGTGTAACTCCCGGGTATCCACGAGCGGATTTGTTCGGGCACCAGTCGCACGTAATCCGACACCGCGATGAACGGACCGGCGACGCCGCTCAGCAAATGCTCCAGGTAACTTTGGCGTTGCTCGCCTTGCGGGTTGAGCGCGTTCCAGCGGCGGACCGCTTCGGCTTCGCGCTGCAACTCGCAGTAACTCGTGACGTTCCACACGTCGGCGGAAAAGCCAAACTTCTCGGATAGAATTTTCTGTGCCTTCTGGGCTTCGCGAACAATAGGCCCGCTGCCCAAAAGCTGGGGACGAGGCTCGCCCGGCTTCGACTTCTCCTCCAGCGGCGGCAGGCGGTACATACCCTTCAAGATGCCTTCTTCCGCGCCTGCGGGCATTGGCGGCATGTGATAGGTCTCATTGTATAGCGTCAGGTAGTAAAAGATCTCTTCGCCTTCGCCGTACATGCGCCGCATGCCGTCTTGAATGATGACTGCGACCTCATACGCGAACGCCGGATCGTACGACTTGAGGTTGGGCACGGTGGTGGCGACAAGTTGGCTATGACCGTCCTGGTGCTGCAGCCCTTCGCCGCTGAGCGTGGTACGGCCCGCCGTTGCGCCGAGCAGGAAGCCCTTGGTGCGGGCATCGGCGGCCGCCCAAATCAAATCGCCGACCCGCTGAAAGCCGAACATCGAATAGTAGATGAAGAACGGAATCATCGGCGTGGCAAGGTGCGCGTAGGCGGTGCCCGCTGCGATGAACGACGACATGGCACCTGCCTCGGTGATGCCTTCCTCGAGCACCTGGCCGTCTTGCGCCTCGCGATAGTACATGAGCTGGCCGACGTCGACAGGCTCGTACAGTTGGCCGCTGCTGGCGTAAATGCCGCACTGCCGAAACAGCGCTTCGAGGCCGAACGTGCGGGCTTCGTCGGGAATGATGGGAACGATGCGGTCTCCGATTTCCGGGTGCTTCAGCAGTATGCTGAGGAGTCGCCCGAACGCCATCGTCGTGGCCGCTTCGCGCTTGCCGCTGCCCGTCAGCAGGTCCTTGAAAGCATCGAGGGCCGGAATGGAAAGACGCTCTTTCGTCGGGATGCGCGCCGGAAGAAAGCCGCCGAGCGCCTGGCGGCGTTCGTGGAGGTATTTCAATTCGGCGTCGTTTTCGGAGGGGCGATAAAACGGGGCCTGCACGATGTCTTTCTCGCCGATCGGCACGTCGAAGCGTTTGCGAAACGCGTGCAGCTCGGCTTCGTTGAGCTGCTTTTGCTTGTGGGTGACGTTGCGTCCTTCGCCCGCCTCGCCGAGTCCATAGCCCTTGATCGTCTTGGCCAGAATCACCGTCGGTGCCGCGTGATGGTTCACGGCGGCATCGAAGGCGGCATACACCTTCGCCGGGTCATGACCGCCGCGATTGAGTTTGCGCAGCTCCTCATCGGAGAGGCGCGCAACCATCGCCAGCAGCTCGGGCGAAGCGCCGAAGAAATGCTCGCGAATGTAGGCGCCGCTTTCGACGGTGTATTTCTGGTACTGGCCGTCGAGGGTCTCGCCCATGCGTTTGACGAGCAGTCCGTCGACGTCGGCCGCCAAAAGCGGATCCCAATCGCTGCCCCAGATGACCTTGATGCAGTTCCAGCCGGCGCCGCGAAAGGCCGCTTCCAGCTCTTGAATGATCTTTCCGTTTCCGCGCACCGGGCCATCGAGACGTTGCAGGTTGCAATTGATGACGAAGATGAGGTTGTCGAGCTTTTCACGCGAGGCGAGCGTCAACGCGCCTAGTGATTCCGGCTCGTCGGTCTCGCCGTCTCCGACAAAGCACCAGACGTGAGATTGCGACGTATCGAGCAGACCCCGATGGTGGAGATAGCGCAAAAACCGGGCATGGTAAATGGCCATGATCGGTCCCAGTCCCATCGAGACCGTGGGAAACTGCCAGAAGTTGGGCATGAGCCACGGGTGCGGATACGACGAAAGGCCCGTTTCGCGCGGCGCCTCGCGTCGAAATCGTTCGAGCTGCTCGTTCGACAAACGGCCTTCGAGATACGCGCGCGCGTAAATTCCCGGCGAAGCATGTCCCTGGAAATAAACGAAGTCCCCGAGCTGCTTCTCGTTGGCTGCCCGGAAGAAGTGATTGAAGCCGACTTCGATCAAGGTGGCGGCCGACGAGTACGTCGAGATGTGCCCGCCGATGCCGTCGTAATTGCGATTGGCGCGCACCACCATGGCCATCGCGTTCCAGCGGATCAGGCTGCGAATGCGCCGCTCAAGCAGGCGGTCGCCCGGATATTTCGGCTGGGCGCCGACGGGGATCGTGTTGATGTACGGCGTGGTGGGCTGAAACGGCAGCGAGATGCCGTGAGATGAGGCACGGTTTGCCAGGGTGCGAATGAGCTGTTGAACCTGCTCGGGGCTGTAGCGGTACGCAACGTCATCGAGCGATTCGAGCCACTCGGCGAGCTCATCGGCGTCGATTTCGGTCGTGAGTGTCTGCACGTCGGCCAGGGGTTCCGTCGCTCGTGGAACCTCGCGCACGGTTGTCTTGGCCACAAACTTCCCCTGCCGCCGGGTGCCATGGCCACGGCTTTGCGTGGCCATGTCTTTGAAAGCATGCCCACCCAAAGCGGACTTCGGCGAACTCCCTTCGGGTCTGAGCCTCATGGTCGAAGACAGTCGAGCCGTGGGCATGGCACCCACAGTTTTGTGCTGGTCGTACCACTAGGCCGCGGCGTCTGGCTCTTCGCCGGTCAAGAACGCGTCGGCCAGGCGCGTGATTTCGGGTAACGCCGAGAGAGTCGCCAGAACCAGGGTGCAACCGGCCGCGGTCAAATTCTCGGTCCCCACAATCGAAGCACTCGATTGTATCATCTCGAACACCAAGAACGCACCGCTCACAGAGAATCTCAACATGTGAAATACCCTCCCTGTTGGTGTATTGCCTACCAAAAAAATAGCTATTCACCGACGCGAATGGAATGCCGAATGTCAGCGCGGCCGACTTGCAGCCAGAGCGAGCACCTCTTTGAAGGGCAGCGGACCTTGGAAATCGGGGAAGTCCTCCGGTTCCTGCTTTCTTTCCGGGGAATTGCCTCATTCCGCCGCTTCAGCATCCCGCGGGTGTTGCAAAAACCATTCCAGGCGGGAAGCACGAATGACGAAGACGCGTAGGGTGGGTGAAACCCACCATCGATTGCGTTCACGCGGTCGTGGTGGGTTGGCACCCACCCTACGAAACTTTCGACATTCGTGCTTCGTGCTTCTTCGGCCCAAAAACACCCACTGGGCGCTGCCGATGCGGAGTGATATCCTTAATAGTGTCTCCAAGACGGCGTTCGCCGCATCTCCTCTTGTACGAAGGACAAGCCATGGGCACTGTCCAAGAGATTCTCAAGGTCAAAGGGAATGCGGTGCTGTCCATCGGTCCGCAAGCCAGCGTACTCGACGCGGCCGTGCTCATGAACAAGCACAAGGTGGGTTCGCTGGTGGTGATCGACGCCGATACGGTGATGGGCATCATCACCGAGCGCGACCTGCTGCAGCGAGTGCTCGCCGTTTGCCGCGATGCGTTGAAGACCTTCGTCAGCGAAGTGATGACGGCGGAAATGCTGTGTTGCCAGCCGCACACCACGGTTGAAGAAGCCCGCCTGGTCATGAAGAATCATCGCGTGCGGCACCTGCCGGTCGTCGACGACGACGGCCAGTTGCACGGAATGATTTCCATCGGCGACCTGAACGCCTATGAATCACACAGCCAGGAGCAGACGATCCATCTGCTCACCACGTACATCAACGGACGCACGTGAGGGGAAGTCCGAAGCACGAATGACGAAGGAAATCCGAAGCACGAATGACGAAGGAAATCCGAAGCACGAATGACGAAGGAAACCCGAAGCACGAAACGGACGCGCTGTCAGGTATTTCATTAGTGCTTTAAGATTTCGTGCTTCCTTCGACATTCGGGCTTCGTGCTTCCCGTTTCGTGCTTCCCGCTACTGCGTCGCGTGAGCCGGGTCCGCGTTTTCGGCGCTGCTCGCATCGTCGAACGCGGGTTCTTCCGCGGGAGTCGATGGAGCCGGCTCGACGAACGGCGCGGATTCGAGTCCCTCATCCGGCGGCAACTTCGCAGGCGCACTGATCCGTGCGGCCGGCGCCGTCCATTCCGAGGACGGTTCTTCGACGAGTGTCGGCGGCGCTCCGCCGATGCCGCCAGTCATGCCGTACTTCACTGCGACTTGTGGGGGTGCCGAATTCGATGAAACCGCCGACGGTGAAAGCGAATTATCGGCGAACATCGGCAAGGGTTGATACGGTTGATACTGCGCGTATCCCGGCAATGGCCGCGCTTGCGCGGTGACAGGTGACGTCGGATTTTGAGCGAAGACGGGCAAGGCACCGGTCGACGCCGGTCGCCGAATGGCCGCCAGGCGAGACTGCACGCGCGGCTGATACCAGTTGCTTCTCAGCGACTGCTGATACATGGCCGCCGCACGATCGTTTTGTCCCGTCTGCTCGTAAAGCTGCCCCAGTTGAGCCAACGCGACCGGATGGTTGGGCCGCATGGAAAGGGCCTGCTGCAGCGACCGCTCGGCGGTTGCGAAGTCGCCGCGTTCGCTTTTTAGCCATGCCAGCTCGATGTGAGCCGCCGGTGTTAACGGTTGTGATTCCGCCCAACTCTCGATGAGCTGCGACGACTCGGCGGTTCGGTTCTGCTCGTTGAGCAGCACGGCGAGTCCGTGATACGCGGGCTGATGCGTGGGGTTCACGGCCAGAGCGTTTCGATAGGTTTGCTCGGACCCGATGATGTCGCCACTTTTCTTCATCGCGGCGGCCAGGTTGTAGGCGTAATCGGCATTGCGCGGACTGTCGATCGCTGCGCGCCGAAACTCGTAGAGCGCCGCCGTGTAATTGCCGCCACGGTAATAGGCCGTCCCCATCCGGTTGGCCGTGTAGCCGCTGGTTGCGCTGCAACCGGCCAACGAAACGGTCACGGTCAGAAAAAGCAACGCGCGGACAATGGGGGGGGAACAATGCGTCTGGGTGCGCATGTCGACACGTCTCCGTGGCATTAGCGGTCTGGGTTCTAGCGGAGAAAAGTCTTGGCAACGGGGATTTCGAGTCCGGCCTGCAGCCATCGTGCGGGGGCGCGATGGCACCGAACCTCGAGAAAATGCCAGATTGAACTTTTCGATTTCGAGTGAAAGGCGGGGGAGAATAGCGGCGTGCCCGATTCCCTGCAAGGGCAGTTCCGGAAGTTTCGGCAATTGCCGCCGATGAGTCGCGGAGCCGGGTGTTCGGTGCAAAACGCTCGGGTGCCATCCGCCGCGGCGGACGGCTTTGCGTGGCCATGCTCAAAACGCATGCCCATCCAAAGCGATGGGCATGGCACGCGGCGCCATCCCATCGAGCCGCGGGGTTTACCCCCGCGGTCTTCGGCCAAACGCATTCAGCGCCGCCATTGCCGAGCGCTGTTCGTCCCGGCGGTCTTCTTTGCGCAACTATGCGGCGTTGGCCGAAGACCGGCGGGATAAACCCGCCGGCTCGAGGGGATTGCGTGGGTCAAGGCCTTGTGAGCCCCCGGAGCACGCCGGGTACATTGCAATCGCCCATTGCCCTTGGATACTTTAGAGATTCGCTCGCGCACGCGATCTCAACACAAACGTGAAACCATGCGCGGCGGCGATGCGGTATACACAACGTATCGTTGGCAACTTATCCACAATTGGCAATCGAGGTGAACTATGATCGTGCGTCGGATTACCGTGTTGATGTTCGCGTTGTTCTGGGCCCTTACCGCGGCAACCATGTCGGTTGCCCAGACCCCCTCGGAGACCGAACTCGACCGCTACGTGAACCAGCCGGACGCGACATACAAATGGAAGGTCGTCAACACGGTCAAGGGCGATGGCCTGACGACGTTTATCGTCGACATGACGTCGCAAACCTGGCGGACGACCAAGGACGTCGATCGGCCCGTGTGGCAACACTGGCTCGTCATCTCCAAGCCGGACACGGTCAAGTCGAACAAGGGCTTCGTGTTTATCGGCGGGGGCGGCAATGGCGGCGAACCGCCGAGCGGACCCTCGGAAATCACCGCGCAGATGGCGGTGGCCACAAGCACGGTTGTCGCTGAGCTGAAAATGATCCCCAATCAGCCGCTCGTCTTTCACAACGACGGCGTCCCGCGCAAAGAGGACGATCTGATCGGCTACTGCTGGGATCAGTTTCTCAAGACGGGCGACAAGACCTGGGCGCCGCGCTTGCCGATGGTCAAAAGCGTCGTTCGCGCCATGGACACCATCACGGCCCTTTTGGCCAGCGACGAGGGAGGAAAGGTCACCGTCGATCAGTTCGTGGTCGCCGGCGGCTCGAAGCGAGGCTGGACGACCTGGCTGACAGGGGCCGCCGACAAGCGCGTCGTCGCCATCGTTCCGATCGTCATTGACGTGGTGAACGTGAACGTATCGATGAAGCATCACTTCGCGGCTTACGGTTTTTGGGCGCCATCGGTGGGCGACTATGTCCATCACCGCATCATGGAGCGCATGGACGATCCGCGGCTTAAAGAGTTGTACGATCTGGTCGATCCTTATTCGTACCGCGAACGACTCACCATGCCCAAGTACATCATCAACGCCTCGGGCGACCAGTTCTTTCTTCCCGACTCGTCGCAATTTTACTTCGACGATTTGCGGGGTGAGAAGCAGTTGCGTTACGTGCCCAACGCCAACCATGGATTGAAGGACACCGATGCGTTGCAAACCATGACGGCATTCTACTCAATGATCCTGTCGGATACTCCTCGTCCAAAGTTCAGTTGGACCTTCGAGGACGACGGCGCGATCCGCGTCAAGTCCGAGGACAAGCCGAAAGAGGTCAAGCTCTGGCAGGCGACGAACCCGGCGGCTCGCGACTTTCGCGTCGAAACGCTCGGAAAGAAATACACCCCCCGCGTGCTCAAAGTCGACGAAAACGGCGAATACGTCGCCGAAGTCAAACAGCCGCGCAAGGGGTGGACGGCTTACTTTGTCGAGTTGACGTATGACACCGGAAGTTCGTTTCCCTACAAGGCAACGACGGCGGTTCGCGTCATTCCCGACACGCTTCCGTTCGCCGACAAAGATCCGACCGCGCCCGTCGCCAAGTCGACCAGCCCGCCGCCACGACGTGCCCGCGAGCGCGCGAAGGCAGGAACGACGAAGTAAAAGCACGAAGCACGAATGTCTAAAGAAGCACTAAGCACGAAGCCCTAATGGCGAATGCCGAATCGCGATTGGTTTCGTGCTTCGTGCTTCGTGCTTCGGATTTCCTTCGTCATTAGTGCTTCGTGCTTCCCGCTCCCGTGGACGTTGAAGGTTTCACGATGCTCACCAGCGGCAGTCATGCCTTCTTGCAACTCATCGCCGATGCCGGCGTCAAGTACCTGTTCGGCAACCCGGGCACCACCGAATTGCCGCTGTTCGACGCCCTGGTCGATCACCCCAGAATCGAGCTGATCCTGGGTTTGCAGGAAATCCCCGTGATGGCGATGGCCGACGGATTCGCGCAGGCCTCCGGCAACGTCGGGGTGGTCAACGTCCACATCAGTTGCGGACTCGGCAATGCGATGGGCATGCTCTACAACGCCTACCGCGAAGGCACTCCGTTGTTGCTGACGGCCGGGCAGCAGGATCAGCGCCTGAAGTTTGGCGAGCCGATTCTCGGGTCCGACATGCTGAGCGTCGTGCGTCCGTGGACCAAGTGGGCCGCGGAAGTCGAACGCGTCGAAGATTTGCCGACCGCCGTCCGCCGCGCCGTGCAGACCGCCCTCATGCCTCCCACCGGGCCGGTATTTCTCGCCATTCCCGTCAACGTGCAGCAGGAAATCGCCGAGCTCGATCTCACGCCGCCAAAGCCATTGGACTCGCGCGTGCGCCCGCCGCTCGACGCGTTGCGGCACGCCGCCGAACTGCTTGCGTCGGCCGAGAACCCGGTGATACTGGCGGGCAGTCGTATTGTGCCCGCCGACGCGGTTGCCGAAATGGTGGAAATCGCCGAGCTGTTGGGAGCGCCGGTGCTCGCCGAGCCGGGCACGACGCGCGGACGCCTGGGCTTTCCCTGCGATCATCGGCTGTCCGCTCCGGCGTTGCAGGTGTACTCGCCCGGCATCCGCCAGCAATTGGACGAGTTCGACGTGCTGTTTTGCGTCAGCATGGATCTGCTGCAACTGTACGTGTACTTCGAGCCGGAAAATCCGTTGCCCGATCACCTGCGCGTCGTTCACCTCGATCAGAATGCATGGTCGGTCGGCAAGAACTATCCGACCGAAGTCGGCCTGGTGGGCGACCCGAAATCGGGGCTGAAGGAACTGGCCGGCCTGTTGCGCGGTCTGCAAACCGAACGCCAGCGAGACGCCGTTCGCCGCCGCACTGAGAGCCGGGCCGCAATCCATCGCCGTTTGAAGGACGACCTCGTCTCCCGCGCCGCCGCCGAGCGCGACATGCGACCGCTGACTCCGTTGGCGGCCATGTCGAGCCTGGCGCGTGCGCTGCCCGACAACGCGGCCGTCGTCGCGGAAGCCGTCACGACCGCGGGCACGGCGTTGGAACAACTGGGGGCCATCAAAGATCCGAGCGGATATTTCGCGCACCGCGGTTGGGCGCTCGGTTGGGGAGTGGGCATGAGCCTGGGCGTGCAGTTGGCGTGGCCCGACCGTCCGGTGCTGGGCATCATCGGCGAAGGCGCCGCCCTGTATGGGATTCAAGGACTCTGGTCGGCCGCCCATCACAGAATTCCGGCGACATTCGTGATTTGCAACAATGCCCAGTATCGGATCCTGAAAGGGGGCGCGAAGTCGATGAGCTTGCCCCGCGCGAACGAGGGCCGATTCGCGGGGATGGACCTCACCGAGCCGGAGATCGACATGGTCGCCCTGTCGCGCTCACTGGGCGTCGCGGCCGAACGAATCACCGATCCCGAAGAGCTCACCGAAAAAGTCCGCGCCTCGCTCGCAGGCGACGTCCCACGTTTGTTCGACGTGCCAATTGACCGAAACAAGGTGGGTGGTTGACCGCCGTTCGAATTTCAGAAAACAAAAAAACATCCACAGATTTCGCAGATGACGCAGATTTTTTAAGAGAGAGAAGAGGAACCGCGGACAAACGCAGATATGAAATGATTTATGAGGTACCCAGGAGTCCAGGAATAGAGGAGAAAAGCAAATCGATAATCCACTCCTGGATTCCTGGTCTCCTCATGAAAAATCTGTGAAATCTGCGAAATCTGTGGATGGATTTCTTCCTTCCTGGCTGATCGCTGACCGCTGAAAGCTACCTCCCATGCCCACCATCAAAGGCCCCGCCGTTTTCCTCGCGCAATTCATGCGAGACGTCGCGCCGTTCAACGACGTTAAGTCGATCGGCCCGTGGTTTGCCGCGATGGGATATAAAGGGATTCAGATTCCCACCTGGGATGCGCGGACCATCGACCTCGATGCGGCCGCCAAGTCGAAAGCCTACTGCGACGATTACCGTGGGATGCTCGCCGCGATGGGGCTTGAGCCGACCGAGCTGACTGGGTACTTGCAAGGGCAAGTATTGGCCGTGCATCCCGCCTATGAGCTGATGTTCGAGGCCTTTCATCCCCAGGGGCTGAGGGGCGATGCCCGAACGCAGTGGGCTGCCGACCAGTTGCGCAAATGCATCGTCGCATCCGTCAACATGAGGACGAATGTGGTGCCCGTGCTGTCGGGCGGCTTTGCCTGGCACATGGTTTACCCGTGGCCGCAGCGGCCCGCCGGAATCATCGACGAGGCGTTTCGCGAATTGGCCAAGCGCTGGCGGCCACTGTTGGACTTGGCCGCCGACAAAGGAGTGGTATTGGCCTTCGAGCTGCATCCCGGCTCCGACGTCTTCGACGGTGCGACGTTTGAAATGTTTCTCGAGCAGACGGACAACCATCCGGCAGCCTGTCTGAATTACGACCCCAGTCATTTTCTCTTGCAGCAGCTCGATTACCTGCAGTTCATTCAGATTTACGGCGAGCGGATCAAGGGATTCCACGTCAAAGATGCCGAGTTTCGGCCGTCCGGGCGCGTCGGCGTGTACGGCGGCTATCAGCCATGGCCGGGCCGTGCGGGCCGCTTTCGCTCGCCAGGCGACGGCCAGGTCGATTTCAAACGCATCTTCACGTTGCTGGCGGAGGCGGGCTATGACGGCTGGGCGGTCCTCGAATGGGAATGCTGCATCAAGAGCCCGGAGCAAGGCGCCCGCGAAGGCGCCCCGTTCATCGCAGCGCACATCATCGAAACCACCGACGTCACCTTCGACGACTTCGCCGGCGGCACCACCGACGCGGCAACCAATCGCCGCATTCTGGGATTGGAATAACAGAAGAAGAATTCATCCACAGATTTCGCAGATGACGCAGATTAAGAATTCTTTATGAGGAGACCAGGAAGCCAGGAATGATTGAGAAAAGCTTCTCTGGTTCCCAAGCTCCGCTTGGGAACCCACTTTTCGGAAGCTCTGCTTCCCATGACGCAAGGCGAAGGACAGTCACGCGAAGCGGAGCTTCGCGACAGTGCGTTCCCAAGCAGAGCTTGGGAACGAGTTAATAGTGAATCCAAATCTGCGTCATCTGCGAAATCTGTGGATAGCTTTTCTTCTCTGAGTCCTCTGTGTCTCTGCGGTTCGTTTTCAATTCTTGACTTTGTGTGAGGACCGGCCGATGGAACCGTGGCGGCGAAAATTGCGGATGGGAATGGTGGGCGGTGGACAGGGGGCGTTCATCGGCGGCGTGCACCGCTTTGCCGCGATGCTCGATGGGCAGATCGAGCTTGTCGCCGGCTGCTTTTCCCGCGACCCGGCCAACACGCGCCAAACCGGCAAAGAGCTTTATCTCGATCCCTCTCGCTGTTACGACACCTCCGAGCAGATGGCGGCTGCCGAGGCTGCGCGGCCGGACGGCCAGCGGATCGACTTTGTGTCGATCGTCACGCCCAACGTGTCACATTTTCGGATTGCCAAGACGTTCCTCGATGCCGGCATTCATGTCGTTTGCGACAAGCCCATGACCTACAGCCTCGACGAGGCGCAGCAGCTCGTAAAGCTCGTCGAAAAATCGGGGCTCGTCTTCGCAGTCACACATAACTACACCGGGCATCCGCTCGTGCGGCACGCGAGGCATTTGTTTCAAAGCGGCTCGATGGGAACGGTCCGCAAGGTGATTGTCGAATACCTGCAGGACTTTTTGATGGTCCCGCACGAAAAGCTCGGACACAAACAAGCGGCATGGCGCGTCGATCCAGCTCAGTCGGGCATCGGCGGCACGCTGGGCGACGTCGGCACGCACTGCGTGAACTTGCTCGAGTACGTCACCGGCGATCCGATCACCGAGCTGTGCGCCGACAAGAGCACGTTTTTGCCGAGTCGCACGCTCGATGAGGACGTCAACGTCCTGCTGCGTTTTCGCGGCGGCGGCAAAGGCGTGCTCACCATTAGCCAGATTGCCACCGGCGAGGAGAACGACCTGAGGCTGCGCGTTTTTGCTTCTGAGGGGGCAATCCTCTGGGCTCAAGAGAACCCGAACGAGCTCGACCTGTATCGCTACGGGCAACCGCGGCAGAAGTTGACGCGCGGCCATAGCGAGTACCTGTCCGCGGCAGCAAATGCCAGCACCCGCATTCCGACGGGACATCCCGAGGGGTATCTCGAAGCCTTTGCGACAATCTACTGCGGCGTCGTCCGCGCCATTCGCCGCCATATCGAGGGCAAGCCGATGGGCCGCGACGAGTACGACTTCCCGACAGTGTATGATGGCTTGCGCGGCATGCAGTTCATTGCGAAAGCGGTCGAATCGTGCGAAAAAGGTTCGACGTGGGTGTCGATGTGAAGCGCGGATCGCGGAACTCGGAGTGCGGAGCGAAATCAAAGCCTGCCGGCTGCGCCCGGCAGGAATTCAACCGGCGAGCGGCCGGCGTGAGCCGGCTGGTTCGTGGGGCCAGTTTTCAGTGTTCAGTTTTCAGTGTTCAGTAAGGCAAATGCAGACTCCAGCAAGTCATGACGACTGACGAACCCATCGCAAAGCCGCTGGCCGGCAAAGTCGCCGTCGTCACGGGGGCGGCACAAGGGCTTGGCTTCGGCATTGCCGAAGAGCTGGCGACGCAAGGGGCCATCGTGGTGATGGCCGACGTGCAATACGACCGGGCGAAGCAGTCGGCCGCCGCCCTGAGCGAACGCGGACTCCAGGTCTTCGCGCAACATCTCGATATCACCGACAGCGGTTGGGTGACCGTTTTTTTCGAAGGCGTCGCGCTCGAATATCATCGCCTCGACATCCTGGTGAACAACGCCGGCGTCGGACAGCAACTGGCTCCCATCACCGAAATCGACGACGACGAATGGAACCGCGTGATCGACTGCACGCTCACCGGCACGTTTCGCTGCTGCCGCTCGGCGGGACGCGTCATGGAGCGGCAGGAGCACGGCTCGATCGTCAACATTTCGTCGATCAACGGCCAAAACCCCGCCGCCCTGGCCGCCGCCTACAACGTGGCCAAAGCCGGCGTCATCAGCCTCACGCGAACGCTGGCGCTGGAGATGGCGGCTTACGGCGTGCGCGTGAATGCCGTCTGCCCCGGCCCGGTCTACACCGATTTCAACAAAAGCGTGATGGCTCAACGCGCCAAAAGCCTGAACATCAGCGAGCAGGAAATGATCGGCCGCGTCGAAATGGCGATTCCGCTCGGTCGCTGGGGCGAACCGGCCGACATCGCACGCGCGGTGGCCTTTCTAGCCGGTCCGGCGGCCCAGTGGATGACGGGCGAAGTCCTGCGCGTCAGCGGCGGGTTGGAAGGAGTGTCGGCGGCCCCGCCAAAACGGACGAAAAGGTGATCCGGCGGTCGGGTGAGTACCTCTAACGCTGAAAGCGTTTCATCACAAAGCCCAGGGTGGAAGCGCAGCGCCACCCTGGGGTTGGAGAGCAAAACGAACGTGACCACCCTGAAAGGGTGGCATCAACGAAATTCGGGTCTTTCATAAATGGGGGATTCAGGCCCCAACGACTTTCAATCCTCCGCCGCCGGGCGGACGCCAAAGGGAACCATACGTGTCTGCGAACTCTTTCCTGTCTCGCAGAAAGACGGTGTCGGATAACTTGTCGACCGACATGCTATGGTCTTCCAAGTGAACGCGGATCATGTCTTGAAGCACTGTCGGTGCCTCCTGTTTTACTTCAATCGGCTCTTTCATTCTCCAGCCGTTTTGACTCATCTGCATGTAAAGCGTTCTGGCATGTCGCTGGCTGATCCGCTCCAAGTCAGCGGCGCGCTTGATGACTGCCGCCATCGACACGAGCCATTGTCGCTTTAGCTGTGCGGCACGGTCGATCGTCAAGGTTTTCAGGCTCGTGCCAATTTCAGCCGCGGGCGTCAGGAATTCGGCTGCGAACTTGTTGGCCTCGACTTCCATATTTGGCGACGGCTCAGAGTGCATGACCATGTGTCCGAGTTCATGCGCCAACGACCATCGCAGCCGATCGCCCGGTGCCAGCTTGCTCACCATGAATACCGGGGGCGAACCAGCGATGTTTTGGCTTACGGCGTCAATCTGCCGAGTTCCAAAATCAACTGGAAAAACAACAACACCAGACCGCTCAATCACTGCAGTCAAGTTTGAAATCGGACCGAGCGGCAGCTTCCACACCCGCCGCAATTCTTGCGCTACTTTTTCCGGGCCTCCGTATTTATCCACGTCCATCAGTGGTAATGGACGATCTTTCTCGACCGAGACCCCTTCAAGCAGCCGCGTAACTTGCATTCGAAAAATGTTGAGCTGTGCCTGAATGGCCTTGAGCGTCCGAATGGGAACGCTCGACCTCTTTCGATGAAAGACGCAGATAGTTCCGAGTCCAAACACCTCATCACCTTGCAAGAAAAAATCGCGCGTGTACTTCGTCGCTTCCGACAGCGCATCCAAATCGCTGTCTGGAACAGGCAGCGTGCCGTTTTCGAATTTCGACAACTTCCCCTGAGTAATACTCATGTCCCCGGCAAGCTGCTTTTGCGTCTTTCCCCGCGACTCCCTTGCAACCGTGATCAATCGGTTGTTAATGACGATGCAGCTCACTAACTTGCTCCCTCCGTTTTTCGACGACGATTAGACCGAACAACAGGACCAGACTTCACATCTGCGGTCGATTCAGGCAACCGCAATACATGGCCCTCACCAAATTCGAAGATGGGAATCGACCACAAGATCGAATCATTTCTGACACAGAGTATTTTTAGCTGCCGAAATTCCTGCCAAGCATCATCAAGCCGATAACCGAACGTGACGGTGGTAAGTGTCTCCATGCCGGGAAACTGCAATTGCTGTTCGTTGACCTTTTGCTGCCGTTTGGTTTGGGCATTACTCGTGCGATCCTCGGCGCTGACGTATTTGTATCGCAGGGCCAATCGGCCATTGAGCACCAGAAACGTGCCTTCGTAATCGGTGTTGGGGACCACGCCTTTGACGCCATCCAGCAGCTTGATGGCCGCAGCGACGATTGCGTCGTTTAGATAGCCTTTCTTTGTGCGCATTCGCATTGGGCCAAGCTGTTCTGCAGACAGCGTCGAATACAGCAGCAGGCCGCTGTGCGCTGCCGCGACAAGGCAATCCATGTGCGGTTCGAGCAATTGTCGCGCATCTTCAATGTCGAGAATATTATCAACACGTCGCCGTAAGTTCTTTTTTGAACGCATCTTGCCCTCCAACTGGCACAAATACTGTTTTTTATTCCGGCATTGATACGGTCAATTCTACAGACTTGTAAACTGCTCCGCAATCCAAATTCTGTCCCCGTTGATCGTGATTTGGAAAAAGCAGTATGGTGTTCTGCCAGCCGCCTCGAAATCCACGCCAGCGCTGCCAAAGCCCGCCTTCGGGTACAATCCCGTCATGTCCAGCGAACACAAACGCGGCGGGTCGCGGTGGGTGCGATAATGACGAGAAAACGTGCGTTGCTTCTCTGGCTGATAGCACTTGGTTGGGGCTGGGCCAGCTTGCTGCTGTACCGATCAACGTCCGGACACGGTCCTGACATGGTTGCGGACGAGGTCTTCGCATTCATGTTGCCAATTGTGATCTCGCTCGGAATCGCGATTGGGCTGCTGTTCACGCAGGGGCCGCTCCCGGAACCATTTCAATCTCGCAAGTATGCGCCACTGCTGATCTCAATCGTAATCGGGGCGGGCGCGGTCGCGATTTACAGCGCGCTCATTGTTCGATAGACACTCCTTATCCTTGTGCCATTCCCCTGAAAGGGTGGCATCAACGAAATTCGCGACCATCACCGATGAAACCCCGTTGGGGTTTTTGTTCGTTAGACGAATAATCCAACCCGGCGTGGCGCTGCGCTTGACGCCGGGCTTTGTTATTTGACCCCTACGGGGTGGTGGCGCAGCGAATCCCACAAACAAAATCGTGTGAGGCCGGATGCCGGGAAACGCAATGACTTCCACACAACCGCAGCCGATCGTTCGCGACGTCGATCGCGAGTTCTTCGATCGCGAGTTGGCCTCGTTTGTGCCCGAGCGGATTTTCGACGCGCATTGTCATCTGTGGAATGCGGATCACTATCAGGTCAAGCTGGCCGGCATGCCCAGGGACGCCGGATACGATGAATACCGCGAGATGATCGACGCGCTGCATCCCGGCCGGAGTGTTCGCGCCCTGTTCATTCCGATGCCCTCGCAAGCCGAGGTCATTCCGCGCGCCAATGACTGGATCGCAAAACAAACGGGCAAAGCCGCTGATTGTCGGGGCTTGTTCTTCGTGCGGCCCGACGACGACCCGGAGTGGGTTCGCCAGGAAGTGCGCCGATTGGGGCTGTGCGGGCTGAAGTGTTATCACACCATGTCGCCGATCAAGCCGACGTGGGAAGCCTCGATTGAAACGTTTTTGCCCGAGAAGTTTCTCAGCGTGGCGAATGAAGAAGGCTGGGCGATCACGCTGCACCTCGTGAAGTCGCGGGCCGTGGCCGACGGAGAAAACATCGCCTGCATCCGCCGTTATTGCCAGACGTATCCGAACATGAAGCTGATACTCGCGCATTCGGCGC
>JBBDVZ010000318.1:0-17465 GCA_040903115.1 Planctomycetaceae bacterium | reverse complement strand
GTCTTGCAGCAGCTCGCGTGCGGATTGGGGGACGTAGTGCATGCTTCAGGGCGCCGATTGCGCGCGACTGGTAAACGTAATGGTCGATGAAGGTTCCAACGGGGCGCGACTCGACCTAGCTCGTCGAAGTCGGCCCGTCGGCTTTGTGGAGACGCTCGGTGCCACCCCTCATCGTAGCCGACGCAATGGGCGGTTGCCAGACGGCAGGAAAACGGGCAAATAGGCCGTGCGATGCCAAATTGGATGCCCCGGCGACGAAGCCAAGAGGCACGGGCGTGCTTGTGGTCGCATCTCGCGCTGAGGGAGCAAAGACAAATTGGTTGCTGTTTCTCAGAGGCCGCCACCCCCCGGAATCGCTTGTAAAATCGGCAGTTTCTGCCGAAATTCTCTTGCACGATCGATATTACCAGTGCGACCATCACACCCGATAGACTCCCTCGTGCAGTGGACATCAAAAACCAATGTGCAGTTGCTATAATTGAAAAAATGGCTTGAAGGATCGAATCTCAAGACGAAGGAGAGGATGCGGCTTGTCCGCTTGTTCTGCCAAAAATGCCAACCGACGAACCCACCAACACGCTTTGCGCTGATGATCCCGGCCAGCGGCTAAGCTACACATTGGCCGTAGGTTTTCTGCCGGAGATCAAGATTGAGCAACAGAAGGGCATGGCATTCTTCAGCAAATTGTCTCGCTTTGTCGATTTGAAGAACATCGGCCTTGAGCAACCCAGTTGGACATTCGACGGTTCCGGTAATTATGACGGCTTGAAGGCTGCTTTCGGCGCAACAAATCTATCGATTAGCTTCAATCGCCCACCGAACGCACAAGACTGGCACGAGGAGCGACTGCGATTCATCATTGGAGAGTTTCAAAAAGAGTTTTCTCCGTCATATGTGGTGGATTGTGGCGCAATGGTACGAACACTGTTAAGTGTGAACGGTGATGCAAGGGAGTTTCTCGCACATCATGTGATGCACTTGGCGCCACAACGCATCAATTCAATAGGCAGACCCATTCATATCTTGGGCATACGATTGATGATGCCGCCATTCGAGTTGGTGCGTGATTCCGAAGAAACGGGTGGTGCAGCGGATGCCACGTCTCCTATCGCCAGAGAAGAGTGGGAGGCTGATGTTCGAATGGAGTCGTGGTTGGCAGATCCAAGCAAACTATGGGTAGAAATCAAGACAACTTGGCAAAAACCAATGCCGTGGACGAACGAGCAAACTGGCGCAATCGTTGACCATTTGCGTGTCGCATCGGGGTTTGTCACAGACAAGATCGTTCCATTCTTACGAGATCAAAGTGCGGAGACCGAAACATGATTCAAAAGAGAAGTGAATCGCTCGGCGTCATTACGGTGCGCAGTGGATTCTCCGAAGGTGGCTTAATGTTGACGCCACTTCCAACTCCGTACAACGTTCTCGTGCTTCATTCACTGGTTACAGTTGATGCGCAGACTGCGCAAGAATACAGGCTTCTGGGTGGACTGCGAGAACAGGCGTTGCGGGCCGAGCTGGCCGCCTGGGATGCCGCGTCTGATGAAGCGTTCGACGAAACGTAGGCAGTCGTGGCAGAATAGTCGCAAAGCAACGAGGGGATGTCGTACGGGTTCAGTTGCCAGCACCCCAAGGGCGACCGGGTCGGGAGCAGTTTGGGGCCAGGCCAGCAATCGTGGTACAGACAAGCGAAAGCCATGCGAACCTTGGGACGGTTGTTGTTGTCCCACTCACAAGCAATCAGAATGCCCGCCGCTTTGATGGATCATTTGTGGTGTTGCCGTCAGCAACGAATGGCTTAACGCAGCCATCAGTGGTCCTCACGCAGCAAGTGCGCGCAATCGACAAGAGTCGAATCCAGGCAACAATTGGAGTGGTATCGACTGACGATTTGAACTCATTGGATTTACAGTTGCGACGCTTGCTTGGCTTGTGATTATTGAGCCGTTGCCCGATCAGCGGTCGGCGACACACGTATTTTACATCTGATGCAATCGATCGCCCGCAAAGTCTGCGTGGCTCCGGCTTCGTCACGGCGCCGGTTTCCGAATCACGTAGTCGCGTTGCACGACGCCTTTCGGAGCCCGTTGCGCGTCGGCGATGCGTTCGTGGAGCAGCTTCGATAGGCTCGCAATCGTGTCCGCGTGCTCTGGCCGTTTCGCCAGGTTGACCATCTCTGCCGGGTCCGATTCGTGGTCGTAGAGCTCGTTGCCGTCGGCTCCATCCTTGCCCCATTCCGTATAACGGAATTGCGACGTGCGCACGCTGTACCCAGTGTCGAACTGAGTGAGTGCCGAATCGCGTGGCTTGGCCGCGGGATCGTTCAGCACCGCCGCGAGGCTCACTCCCGAGAGATAGTCTGGCGGCGCCAGCCCACATAGCTCCGCCAACGTCGGGTAGAAATCGACCATCTCGGCCAGTGACTTTGTGCTCTGGCCGGCCGTTTTCATGCCGGGCACGGAAATGATCAGCGGCACGCGCGTGGCATTCTCGAAGAGCGTGATCTTCTGCCAATGACCGTGCTCGCCCATGTGATAGCCGTGGTCGGACGTGAACACCACAATCGTCTTGTCGGCGAGGCCGCTCTCATCGAGCGCGTTCAGGATTCGTCCGATCTGCGCGTCGGCGAACGAAATTGCCGCGTAATATGCCTGCATCGCCTCGCGGGCAATTTTTTCGGGCAAGTCGATCTGGTCCTTCTTGCGGTGAATGGAAAGGCGCGCCGGCGCGGGCAGCGTCTCCAGATATCCCTTCGGCACTTTGGGGACTTGAATCTTGTCGGGCGGATACATGTCGAAGTATCGCTTCGGAGAAACATACGGAGTATGCGGCCTGTAAATGCCCACGGCCAACATGAACTGCCGCTTTTGCGAAGCGTACTTGCGCAACTGAGCGATGGCTTCCGTCGCGCCGATGCCGTCGGTCTGCTCTTCGTCGGCTCCGTCGTCGGGCAGCCAGCTCAACGTCCCGCCGTATGTGCCGCGAACCAGAGTCCGGACTTTGGCCTCGTTATCCTTGTCGCGGCCGCGGGGATTGATCGTGTAATCCCAGGACAGCGGATCGTCGTGGCCGCTCGTTCCGATATTCGTCGGCACGCCGTAGTGATAGATCTTGCCGATGCGCGTGACGAAGTAGTCGTTCTTGCGGAACATTTGCGACATCGTTTGCACGTCGGGAAGATGTTCGCGCAGGAAAACCGCGTTGCGATGCATGAGCGTCTGGTCGGGATACAACCCCGACATGAACGACGCGCGGCTCGGGCCGCACAACGGATACTGGCAATACGCGTTCTCGAACCGCACGCCCCGTGCAGCTAGGCGATCGACGTTCGGCGATTTGACGAGGGGATGCCCGTAACAGCCCAAGTCGCAGTTCAGGTCGTCGCAGATGAGGAACAAGACGTTGGGCTTGGCAGGGGCGGTGTCGGCACAACGACCAACGTTGCCAATCGAGACGGTAAGCAGCGTGAGCATCAGAATAATGGTTGAGCGCATCGTGTGTGTCTCTCTGATGTCGGGTCGAATTGAATTCGCCTCGAGCCGGCGGGTTTATCCCGCCGGTCTTCGGCAAGCGTCGCGCGTCTTCCCCGTGGGCCGAAGACCGCGGGGATCAACCCCGCGGCTCAGCAACCGGTGCGATCCAACGTACCATGAACGCCCCTGGTTCCCAAGCTCCGCTTGGGAACCCACTGTCTCGAAGCTCCGCCTCAACATCGCGTTTGACGGCGTCGGTATTGCAAAGTAGCATGAAGCCCCTGCTGCTCACGTTTGGGAAGCTGGATTTGGTGCGATCCATGAAACCAAACCCGATCACGCGTCGCACGATGTTGGGGGCAAGCGGAGCGGCACTGCTGGCGGGCGGTTCGGGCCGCCTGATGGCCTCTCTGTCCGCGACGTCGTCGGCCGTCGCCGTCGGCCACGTCACCCCGCGTGCGACTGCCGAAAGAGTGATTTTCTTCTGGCTGGGGGGCGGGTTGAGCCATCTCGACACGTGGGACCCCAAGCCCCAGCGACCGTCGCAAGGCGAGTTCGATCCGATCGCGACGTCAGCCACCGGCGTTTGGATCTCCGAAATCTTCCCGCGTCTTGCAAGCCAGATGCATCACTGCGCACTGGTTCGCTCGCTCGTCGGTCAATACGACCAGCACCTTCCGGCGACGTCGCACCTGCAAACCGGCCGCGAGCCCACCGCAGTCGTGCAGCATCCGGGAATCGGTTCGATCTGCGTGCGTGCGCTGGGTCAATCGCAAGAAATGCCGCCTTATGCATCGATCAGCGGCCGCGCACCGTCGTCCGGTTGGCTCGGCCCTCGCTTCGCGGCAGAGTTTATTCCATCACCGGAGAACGCACTGAACCTGAGCCCCCCTCCCCCCTCGCGGGGGAGGGACGGGGTGGGGGGGAGAATGCGACGCGGGGACGCGGAGACGCGGGGACGCGGGGACGGCGACGCCGATGCAGCAGCAGTGTCTGCCCGTTACGGCGATACGACTTTCGGTCGCGGCACGTTGTTGGCCAGGCTGCTGGTTGAACGAGGGACGTTGTTTGTGCACGTTTACCGGGGCGGTTTTGACACGCATGCAAATGCTTTCCACACGCTTCGCATGCATGGCGACGTGATGGACCGGCCGCTGGCCGCGCTCATTGAAGACCTTGCACAAAGCGGACTGCTAGCGACGACGTTGGTTGTTGTTTTGAGCGAATTCGGCCGCTCGCCGCGCGTGAACTCGCACGCGGGGCGCGATCACTGGTCGGGTTGTTTCAGTTGCCTGCTGGCCGGCGGCGGGATTTCGGGAGGAACGGTCGTCGGCGAATCGGATCGCGACGGATATCGCCCGTTATCGACGCCCGTGCAAGTCGGCGATCTTCACGCGACCATTTTTCGAGCGCTCGGCATCACGGAGCCCTCGAATGCTTCGTCGACCGGTGAATTGCCGCTCACGCTGAATCGCGAGTTTCATCCCGTCATGGAACTCTTCGCGTAGACGCCTGGCTCGTTCGTCGTCGTTCACTCTTGTCCGACGAGCGCGGGGGTGATCGCGGGCAAACCCGTCACGACCACGTCGAGTTTCTCGACAGCGAGCGGAAACGACCTCAACGAATGAGCGGTTTGCGAGACGGCCCCGCCGGGAATTGCCGCCAGATTGCCGAGCGAGAATGCCTTCGCGATTCGCCGTTGGGCGACAAGCCGGCCGTCGTTGAGGTCGATCGCGGCAACGTCGCCCGTCGTCAGCGGAAGATGCAACCGTCCCTTGTCAATGACGCCACGCCCGGCTATTGGATTCATCGTCGCCGGGGTCGCCCATGCCGGCTGGCCGTTGGCGAGTTGCAGGGCGGTGACGCTTCGCGCGTGGACCAGGATGATGTTTCCATTTGAGACGCCCGCGGCAAACAGCGCGTCTCCGCATGGTTGCTTCCATGCCAGCGAACCGCTGTGCAAATCGAGGCAATGAATGTGCCCGGATCCGCGCGGCTTGACGATTACCTTCCCCGCGGCGAGGGTCACCGAGGCATCCAGCCAATCCCCCTTGCCGCTGGCCGGGTGACGATTGGGATTTGCCGTGGCGGCATCGCTCAGCGAATCGCCAGGGCCGTAGGTGGGAGTATAAGCCCAGAGCAGCGCGCGGTCGGACCTGCGGAGGGCGACGACGGAGCCGGTTCCGGTCGGGCAGACAATCACGTCGCCCATCACGGCCGGCACCAGGCCGGCCAGTCGCCGATGGAAGTCGTCGACGATACCAAATCCCGGAGAAGCCAGGGCCTGCGACCACTGCAATTTGCCCGTAGCCGGATTCCGTACCTGCAGCTTGATTTGCCCGCGGACTTCGGCAAGGCCGTACAAGTCGCCGTCAACCGCAACCGGCGCACCCAAAAAGAACGTTTCGGATGAGACGCGATCCCAGACGACGTCGCCGTTTTGCAAGTCGCGCGCGACAAGCCGGTTTGTGCTCGTGGGCAACACGTAACGGTCGGCCTTTGCGTCGCGATATCCAAACGCCAGCCCCAGGCCATCGATTGAAAAGACCCTCATGCCGTCGCTGGTGATCGTGCCATACGTTGCATCGTGCTCGAGACGCTGCTCCACCAGTTTCATCACCACGTGCGCAGGCCGTTTGCGGTGAGCGGCGTCATACGTTGCGCGATACACGGCCAATGTTTCATCACTCGGCGATTCCCACAAACGGCGTCCGGTGCGCAAGTCGACGGCGGTGATGTTTTCCAGTGTGCGACCGACAAGGGTGTCGTCGACCAGGATCGGCCGAAGGCGCAGCGAAGGCATCGCGCGCTCCGATGGCCCGCCCCGATGCAATATCGAAACGGCGTTGTCGAGCATCGACTCGGCATCGTGCACCGACACCGTCCAGCCGGCGGCGCGCGCGGGATGAGTTGGCTCGGATGCAGAATTTGGCGCGAAATCTCGCCGCAACCAGTCAATGGGGTCTTCGTTCGCCTCGAACCAGGGAATCTGTCGATTACCGCATGTGACATGAGCAGCGGGCGAAACGGAACGAAGCTGAGCCAGGGTCGCGCGGGAGGCGTCCGCGTCGCCGATACGAAGTTGGCAAATCGCCATTTGCAATGCCACGCTCGATTGGCGGCCTTTCTCCAATGTAGGCGAACCGTGCACGCGTTCGTACCAGGCCGCTGCCAATGACGGCTGGTCGTGATCGAAATAGAACGCGGCGAGGTGGTAGGCCGCCTCGTTTCCAGCTCGCGTATGAAAAAACCGACCGGCCACCGCGCTAAGCTGCTCGACGTCGTTGCTCCCGAATGCCTGCTTGAAGAGCTTTTGCGCCGTGCCGCCGAACATACGTTCGTAGACCTTGGGGTCGCGGCGAACAATCGCATCGACAAGCTGCCCGGCCGCAGCTTTCAGGCCGCTGGCCGTCGCGTCGTCTTCCGTTGGATCGATGAGAAAGCCATCACTCGCGCCATTGAGGATATCCTGCAGAACGCGGAGCGCCGCGCCGAATTCTTCCTGCCGGAAGAGCTGCAGCGCCTGGGCATACTTCTGCATCGGCCGCCGATCGGCGTCAACTAGGCTGCTGCCGTCTATCGAGTCTGCGGTCGCCTGATGCGCGAGAACGGGAACGCTTCCGGGGCCGGGTTCATGAGCGGACGTCGACCGCTTGGCCGGCTGCCGAGGCCGTATGGAAGGCTCGAAGGCGAACAATGCGGGAAGCATTGCCGGCAGGAGGCACATCGCACAGATTGCGACGATCACGCCTGCGCAGCGATTCGGTCGCATTCTGAACCGATTTTCGACCCAGCCCCGCATCCGCGAACTCCGTTGACAAAGTGGTGACCCGCTTTGCGGATCGCAACTTTCAGTCTACACGGCGGAAGGGGGCGCGCGGAATAGCCTGCCGGGCATCGGGGATGCGCATTCGCCGGATCAGCGGCCCAGCGCGGAACGCAGAATCGCGCGGACGGATTCGAGCGGATCCGGATGTTGCGAAACATCAAGCCGCGACAGCAGCGGCAGCGACTGGAATCGGCCGGCAGCTCGCTTTTTACCCGTTCCCAGCCAAATCAAAAGCGCCGGCTCATCGACTTGCCGGCGGTCTACGGAGGTCCACCCGGCAAAGTCGGCCTCCGTCAGCTCGACGTCGGCGAACTCACTGGAAAGTGTTGTCAGCAACTCATTGCGGAATTTCACCTGGTCGCCGAGAAGCACAACGGGAAGCGGACGAGGCAACAACCGTTCGCGCAATTCGCGCACTGTGGCTTGCTTTTCAGGATGCGTCACATCAGCGGCGATCTCGGCCAATGGGTCGAGCACGAATCGGCGGTACCAGCACCCGGGATGGGGGACGCGAAGCTGCGGATGCGACAGAATCCGATCGCCATAGAGGATCAGATCGACGTCCAAGGGGCGAGGTCCCCAGACCACGTCTCGGACACGGCCGTGGCGGTCTTCAATCCGCTGCAACTGAAGAAGCAGGTCCAACGGCTCGAGATTGGTATCGACTCGGGCGGCGGCGTTGTGAAACTCGCCACCAGCGCCAGCCCCGACGGCAGGAAAGCGGAAGACCCCGCTCACCGAGCGGACCGTCGTGCCGGGAAGCGCATCGAGCTGCTCGAGCGCACGCTCAAACGTCCGCTCAACCGGCCCGACGTTGCCACCCAAGGCCAGGTACGATGGAGTCATGCGAGCGTTGCGTTAGTGCGGGGAGCCGGGGGGCGGGGGGCGGGGGCTACTGAATGCCGTGCGCTTTCATTTCGCCGTCGATGTTGTTGTACATCACTCCGGTTTGCTGGCCGAGAGCCGCAATCGCCGCCAGCGCGGTGAGGATGATTCCGCCAAGCAGTACCGCGTATTCGACGGCCGTTGGGCCGCTTTCATCTCTTAAAAACGCGACGATGGCTTTCATTTCTCCCACCCCTCGCCGCCTTTCTTCGACGGCAAGCCAAGTCTGGCGCACACCTTTACGGCAATTTAAGGTTAGGTCGCAAAATGGCGCCGGTCAAAGCAAACGCTGCCAAAAATAACAAATCTGCGGGGAATTCTCGGACGCTCCCCACGTTGACCTTTGGCATCACTGTCTACAGGCGGCGGTAAACCCGGTCCAAAAATGTTGGGCCAGCAGGATTTGTGTGAAGAGTGGCGGCTTGCTATACTTTGCGGATCTGCAAGGCCACGCGGCTTTTGCAGCCATGGTTGCCGTGCGACGGGCAGAGGTTGAACAGAATGGGGATTGGATTGTATGGCCAAAGAAGAGGCCATTGAAGCCGAGGGGCGAGTCACCGAGGCACTGGCGAACACGCAGTTCCGCGTCGAGCTCGATAACGGCCACCAGGTCTTGGCCCACGTCGCGGGGAAGATGCGCAAGCACTTTATACGCATCGTTCCGGGCGACCGCGTGATCGTACAGGTGTCGCCGTACGATTTGAACCGCGGCCGAATCGTTTACCGCGAACGCTAGGCCGACTTCCCTGTTACGCGCCTGACGGATATCTTCTTTCGTGGGCTTTGCCGCCGGGCATCGCAGTCCCTGAATGAAAGCGCTCCAGTTGCCCGCGACACCTCGATGCGTGAATGCCGCCGTTATTGCGCCGTGCGGCAAGCCGTCGAGCGATTCGCCGGGCTTACTGCCTCCAGGGTGATTGCACGAGGGTCTTCAAAGCGATGTCGGCACCCGTGGCGACGTACGATGACGCAATTGCTTTTCTGTTCGGGCGGATCAATTACGAGCGGCTGCACTCGGGCAGCTATTCGACGCGCGACTTCAAACTCGAGCGAATGCGAGAACTGCTCAGCCTGATCGGCGACCCGCACGAGCGGCTGCCCGCCGTCCATATCGCCGGCACCAAGGGCAAGGGCTCGACGGCGGTGATGACGGCCGAGGTGCTCTCGGCGGCCGGTTATCGCACGGGACTGTTCACATCGCCGCACATATCGGCGTTCGAAGAGCGGTTTCGAGTCGACGGCGCGTCTCCCGGCCGCGAAGAGCTTGTCGCGCTGGTCAACCGCCTCATGCCGGCCATCGAGACGCTCGACGCTCAGTCGGCCACGATGAGACCAACCTACTTCGAGATTGCCACGGCATTGGCGTGGATGCATTTCGCCGAGTCGCGCGCCGATATCGCCGTGCTGGAGGTGGGACTGGGTGGCCGGCTCGATGCGACCAATCTCTGCCGACCAGAGGTCACGGCAATCACAAGCATCAGCCACGATCATACGGCGGTGCTCGGCGAAACACTGCCGGAAATTGCCGCGGAAAAAGCGGGGATTATCAAAACCGGCATCCCGGTCGTCAGCGGCGTCGAGGACGCCGAGGCGCGGAACACGATCGCGCAATTCTGCCGCGATCGACGGGCCCCGCTGCTCGAGCTCGGCCGCGATTTTCGCTACGCGCCCGTCGAGCCGTTCCCCTATGACGCCGCCGGCGAGTGGTGCGACGCTTTGCCTTGCGGGCGCATCGCCGTGACGACTGCACGGCGAACGTGGTCCGCGGTGCCGGTTGCGCTGCCCGGCGCTCATCAGGAGGCCAATGCCGCCGTTGCGATGACTATGATCGACAGCCTGTTGGATTGCGGTTGGCGAATCGACGACGCGGCGGTCGAGCGGGGGATGTCGCGCGTGCAATGTCCCTTGCGGATCGAGGTGCTCTCGAGGCGGCCCACAGTCATTGTCGACGCCGCCCACAACACGGCTTCGATAGCCGCACTCGTTAAAACCCTCGACACGGGGTTTCGGGCTCGCAGGCGGATTCTGGTGTTCGCCGCCAGCCAAGATAAGGACGTGCGGGGCATGCTGGCCGAACTGCTTCCTGCGTTCGATACGGTGATACTGACGCAGTTCTCGACCAACCCGCGCACCGTCGAAGTCGACGAGCTGGACCGGCTCGTGCAGTCGTTCGGCGTTCACGCCGATCAGGCGTCGCCGCAGGCAGCCTTGGCATGGCGCATGGCGCGGGACGCGGCCGGCCCTGAGGACCTCATTTGCGTGACGGGATCGTTCTTTCTCGCCGCCGAGGTTCGCGGGCTTTTATGCCCCACCGGCGCGGCCCGGGCTCGCGAGGAAACAGCCGAGGCTTCGCTGCTGTCGAGACAGCCTTCGCGTCAAGCAGTCGACTGATTGCGCTATGCCGGCGACAGCAATAATGCGACAGTGAACGGCATGATCGCGGCTCAACGATACCCGCGGGGTCTCTGGTTCTTTATCGAGCTGTTGCGTGGCCGCGCCTTCTTGCCCTTGCGTTTGCCGCCCTCATCATCTTCGTCGATCAATACTCCCTTGGACTCTTGAGCACGACGTTCCTTTTCGGCTTTTTGTTCGGCTTGGAATTGGGCATACAATTCCTGGAAAGGAGCTCTCTCGTAGCCCAGCCGCTCCTTGGCGGTCGCCAGCTCTTCGGCGATAGAAACCGGATCGAGAACGGCGAACTCGCCGTATTCGTCGACGACCAGGGCTTGATTCGTGATATCAATCCGTCCGCCGCGCAACGGCTTGGTGAAGCCGAGATCGGGATGTTCTTCATAATTCAGCTTCGGGTTCTCGACCATGTCGACCAAGGCCTCGTTGCTGCTGAACGCCACGTCGGAATCCTCGAAGGTATATTCGGCGGGTCGCAACCACGGCGTCTTGGTCCGGCCGCCGATAAACTGCCCGAGTTTTGCCTGCAACACGCTGTTAATGGTTGTCCCTGCGTACCACTGAAACATGTCGATCAACGCGGTTGGCTCTTTTCCGGCCGGAGCGGGAGTGACGCCGGCGAGGAACAGTTTCGAGTCACCGGGAATGATCACCGGTTCGGTCGGCACGCTCCAATCGGTGGGGCGAACGGGCCCCGAGGCATAGGCGGGATCGGCAACGCGGTCAAGTCCGAGATTGTAGTTCGGGTTGTTGTAAATGACCCGCACTCGGTAACGATAAGCGTTTCCCGGCTCGACGCCGAAGTCGAAGTAGCGGAAGAGAATGAGCTGGCCGTCGACGCTGACTTTTTTCTTGATATCGTCGATCATCGCCTGCCGCGTTTTGCTGTTGCTAGTATCGGCGGCCGCGACATCCTTGGCGGCGGCGTCGAGCTTCCCCATTTCCTTGAGGACTTTCCTCTCGTTCCACTGAATCTCGTTCCAACCTTTGGGCTGGAGTGCCTCATCCGGCTTTTCGGGTTTGGGCTGGTTCTTTTCCTGCTCTTCCTTGGCGGCCATGACCTTTTCTTGAAGCTGCACGTAGAGGTCGATTTCCTCTTCGGTCAACTCGAAGTTCTCGATGTCCTTGTGGCTGGCAACGTCTTTTCCCCATTGGCCCATGGCGCGGGGGGGCAGGGGCATCGTGACCGTCGGGTCGGTGACGCCCGGCGCGACAATCTCCGGATCGAAACCGCCGGCTTCCGCGAGAATTTCCATTGCGATTGCGATATCGACCGGTTCCCAGTCGCTCCAGGTGCCATCAGGAAGCAATTTCTCACGCTGCAACTCGAAGTCGAGCAGAGTGAGCGTTGATTCAAGCTGGCTAATGACCGGTTCGTGGAACGCTTTGGCCAACATCATATACTGCCGATTGATGGGAATGACGGCGCGAACGGACGCGAAGCGCCAGCCTTGGGTTTTCGCGTCGGCCGCCGACCGCCGGGCGATTATGTCATCGTCGTCCTTTCTGTTGCGCCTGCCCCGGTTTTCGCGTTGGCGCTTGCGTTGTTCCTCGCCGGCCTTGGCCGCGGCCTTCCGGTCTGCTTCCATTTCTTCCTCGTCCTCACTGGTCAAAATATTGAATCCTATTCGTCCTCCGCCTGCCCGACGCGGTTGACCCGCCTTGGCGCCGCCATCGGCACGCTTGCGGAATTCCGCTGGAATGTTGCTATTGTCCTCGGTGGGTGCGGCGCTCTTGCCGGGCGTGGGCTCGGGCCCGGGCTGGTTGATCGGCACGTACAAGGGCACGAATGCGGCGATTGCGACCGGCTTTTCCGGCGGCAGCCATTTGGGCTCGCCGTTTTTCTGCTTCGCCGGAAACAGCGGACGCCACATTGGCACGCTGTAGGCATAAGGGGTGGCCTGCACCGGTTCGAGCATCTGCCGCGCCTTCGAAACCACGGGCTCCAACTCGGCGTGTTGCTTGCGTTCTTCGGGAGGCCAATCGCGCTTCTCGACATCATCCCGTGCCGCGTCGGTCAACGCGATCAACTCTTCCGGAGTGCGCGAATATGGCATCCAGCGCGTGCCGAACAAGGCGTATAGCACAAACAGTCCAATGAGACCGACCACGATCTTTTCACCATGGTCGACGGCGATTTGTTTGGCGTCCAGGTTCTTCAGGTTAGGACTGGAAATCTTCATTTTTCACTCCGTTTGCGCGATCGAGGACTTCATCGGATCGGGCGGGTGTTGATAACGAGGCTGGCTTCGGGACGCTCCGTTGTCGGGTGTCGTCAACGGCCTCCGCCGCTTAAAGTTTGGACCAATTCCGTCGGACGATCATTTCTTATCTCCCGGAGTCGGCGGCTTGGCCGGCGCATCCGGCTGCGGTTTCTTCCCAGCAGTTTGAGCGTTTGGCGCAGCTTTTGACTCGCTCGCGGGCTGCTTGGCCTGAGAACTTGCTGGATTGCCCCCCTGCTTTGGCAGAGCCGTTGGCGGATTGGCCTGCTTGGGCGGCGGATTGTTTTGCGTGGACTGCTGACTTCCTTGCTTGGGCGGCGGATTGGCCTGCTTTTGAGAATTCCCCTGTTTCGGCGCTTGGTCGCCTGGCTTTTGCTGCGGGTTCGCATTGCCTGGCTTTTGCTGCGGGTTCGCATTGCCTTGTTTCGCTGGCGGGCTCGCCGGGTTGGGCTGTTTGTTCTGTTGTTGAGCGTCGGCGGGCTTGGGTTGTGCCTGTTGTTGAGTCGGCTGCGGTTTCTTGGGCGCCTCGGTGGGTTGGTTATAGATTGTCATCGTCCCGGCGATGACGACGAGCCCCACGTAGGGGTCTTCGAGTGCGGCGTTGACGAGATCCTTCTCGACGGCCATGCCGGCAAGCCCCGAGCCTTTAGTCGGACTCACCAAGAGCCTCTTCTTTTCCTCTTCGGCTTGCTGTTTCTCTTCTTCCTCTTCGTCGTTTCCCACAATAATGTTGAGCCTCGATAAGTTGGCGGGTCCGCGCGCTGCCATTCCCGGGGCTGCCCCAAAGCCGGCAGGATTCGAAGCCGCGGCCTCGACCCGGCCGGCAACGACGTCGCGCGTGACCTGGTCCGACTGTTGGACGCGAGCAATCTCGGTCGGCCAAGGCATATTGGAAAGCTGGGACACCAACTCCGGCACAAACGTATGGTCCATCACCACTCGGATATAAAAGCCCCGGGTCTTAAAACCCTTCGTGCTATCATCCTCGATGTATCGCCTCACGGAATTTGTGGGAGCGGCCGAAGAAACATTCCTCTTGGCCTTCCTAGTCTGCTGTTTCTTTCTGGACCTCCCAGGACCATCGTCGTCCTCTTCCTGTCCTCCCACCGGCGCCGCGGGTGCAATCACAACCTCCGGACCGAACTCGGCGGCCGGATTGAAACTCACATCGCCCGCACTCGTGGCCGGATTGGCGGAAGTGCGAGGGGTGGGAAGCGCGGAGGGTTGCTCCCCTTCACCACCTGCGTTCTGAGCGGGCTTCGGGGGCGCGACCTTCGAACCGCCGCGCAGTGAGACTTCCTGAATTGCCTTGACCGGCGCGTCGATGATTGACTTGTAATCCTTGTTGACGGCGGCAATGGCCTGCATGATCGACGTCAGCAGCCAAATGTCTTCCTGGGCATCCCACATCCGGTCGACGGGGGGTCCGATCATCGTCCAGTTATCGTCCTGCGCCTTGGGGAGAATGCCTTCGGGCGCATAGATCAGACCCTTTTTGGTTTTCTCATCGAACGGGTTGATGATCTTGCGAACCCGTTCCAGCTCCTGCCGATAGACGTTGCCATACTTAAACTCGGCATCGGGGTCGGGCGGTTCCTGGCGATATCCGGTGCTCGCCATGGTCTCGCTGACGATGGCGGGCCACACCATGTATTGTTTCTGCGCGTTGCGAAGATTGGCGCGCGCTTGCTGCAGGTCCTTGGCGTGCGCCGCGTTGATCACCTTGATTCCCTCGATGTACTTGTTGTTGGGAATCTTGGCGATCTCGCTGTCCCTTGTGCTGCCCTTGATAAAACCCTTATTGAAATTGCCGTCCACCACCTTCCAACGTTTGTCGACCTCGGTCGACATCGATCCCGTGGCCAGATACCAGCCGACCGCCGGCAGCAAGATCGCTGCGACAAAGCTGATCCAAAACTTATAGCGGAGGAGGGGCTCGATTCGTTCCATGATTCAATTCTCGCTGATTTAATGCGGTTCAATGTCCTTGTATTCGCCGGCAGGCCGGGCCGCCGTCGCTTACTCTTCCTCTTTCGGCGCCGCGGGTGTCGCCTGGGCCGCCGGCTTCTCCTTCGGGCGCTGGGCTGGCGGTGTCGGTTTCCAGGCGAATTCGACAATAAACGATGTTTCGCGGACTGCGACTTCCTCTTCCTTCATTTCGCCGAGATCGAGAGCGCCCGCCGGCCCTCGGATTGACGACGGTCGATCATCATCATCCCTATTCCTAGATCTGCGATTCCAGCGCTGCGTGTAACGGCCTTTATAAGTCGTATCGCTGCGAGACCGCCGTTCCAGGTCGCCCTTTTCGAAGTCGACAAGCCTGGCGTGCGAGATGCCGAGTTGCCCGACGGGAACCGGCGGCGAACCAGGGGGGCCCGGAAGCGTCCATTTTTTGAGATTTTCGAGCAGGGTTTGCCTCACATACATCGCGCCCTGTCTCGTCGTGTCTTCTTCATGATGGAAGTGAGTGCCCTCGAGCATAACGACGTAACCTTCTCCGCGGGGCGGCGACTTTTCGTCGTCGGGACTCATGAAGTCACTCTGCCTTCGATCGAGGCTCGCAAACCATTCGGACAACTCGAGCTGTTTCTCGCACTTGATGGATTTGAGCGACATTCGATTCTGCAGGTTGATGTCGATGTCTGCGCTCGTCCCGCTTTCATCGCGGGGCAGGCACTCGTTGACGGCTTTGTACAGCTCCATCCACAATTCGCGCGTTTCGAGCCGCTTGGTCAACGCATCGCCATTGCTCTTGACCTGGTCGAAGTTCGCCTTCTCCTTTTCAAAATTTATCTTCAGGTCTGACGTTTCCTTCTCCAGACTGCCGACATGCTTGATTGCATCGCCGAATCGGGACTCATTGACCGAATTGTAAACGTACGAGTAGCCGAACACGGACGTCGCCAGCCCAAACAACAGCGCCGCAGCCGCCGACACCGCCCACGGCTTTTTCCGGCGAATTTTGCGGGCCGTGGCAATTTCGGGAGGCAACAGGCTGGTCTTCATGCGGCTGAGTCCCATCGCCTGCAACGCCAGACCGTACGAAACGCCAAAGCTAAGAACGTTCTCGGAGAACATCGGGGCGTTGAGTACCCCGTCGCCGACAATCGCAGTGAAACCTTCGGCCCGCTGCACGTCGTATTGCAGGTTCTGCTGCAGGAATTTCTGCATGCCGGCCAGCTTGAAGCCATTGCCCAGGCCGATCACGCGCGAGATCTTGGCGTCGCGGTTCACGCTCGAGAAATAGCCGATGGAACGCTGGATTTCCGATACGTAGTTGTTGAAGATCGGACGCAGCGCCTGGAAGACGGCACGCGGATCGGGCGATTTGGTGGCGTTGCACTTGAGATGCTCGGCCTTGGCGAAGGTCAGCTTCATCTCCTTAGTCAGTTCGCGGGTGAAGTGGTTTCCCCCGATCGGCACGTTGCGAATCCAAATCTTTTCGCCGTTGGAGACCAGCAGCGTGGTATTGTCGGCCCCCATGTCGAGTACGATGGTGAACTCGTCCATCGCCGCAACTTCGTCGGTCGGCCGAATTCCCAATACGTCGTAACTGAGATACGAATACAGGGCCAACGGCGCGATCTGGATGAGCTCGACTTCGAGTCCGGCCTGGGTGAAGGGATTGAGCTGCTGCATGACGAGTTCGCGCTTCATTGCGAACAGGCCGACTTCGGCTTCGAGCATGAAGCCGCTGTCCTCGACGCCCCCGCCCAGCTTTTGATAATCCCAGATGACGTCATCGAGCGCGAAGGGAATCTGCTGCCGCGCCTCGTATTTCACGATCTCCGAGATCTTGCTCGCTTCGACGGGCGGCAACTGGATGAACCGGGCCAACGCGTTTTGGCCCGAGACGCTGATGGCGATCTTGTCGCGCTTGACGTCGTTTCGCTCGAGAAACTTTTCGAGAGCTTGCGGAATCAATTGTTCGGGAATGGCATCGGGCTGGCTGAGGATCTTGGGATGCTGCACATAATCGAACGCATCCGCGATCACCCGGTCCGAACCTTCCTCGCGGCGGAGTCTGATGGCCTTCAGTCCCGCCTGGCCGATATCGATACCCCAAACACCCCGATTGTCGGCCATTTAAGCCACCTCCAACAGACGTTCGATCGTGCCAGTCCGAAAGCGCCGCCCGAATTTCCAGTGTGCGGCGGGGCGATTGCTCGCGCGCATCCACCCGGATTTGACACGCGTCGAGACCGGCTCGACGGGCGAGTCGAAACCAAGTGGCCCAAAGAAAGCGAGCGAATGAGATATGCGCAACACTAGGCTAGCACAGGGTTTTACGAGAAGTCAATCAAAAACGCCGCGTGCCCGTTCTCGCGCTGCTCGACACCGGAAGGATTGGAACGATTGATCGGGCCTCCCGACCAGAGACAGGCGTCGCGACCGCGGCACTCAAAGTCCAAAATCGAACTGCCACTTCGGTTAATTGACGGGCGTTCGGACCGAATAGTTCCCAGTTTGTGCCGATTCGTCCGCAAAAACCCGATTTCCCCGCGTTGGCCGCTCGGCGCACGCGTCCGCCGCGATATGATATTCGGGCGAACGGGCGGTCTCGCCGATGGCCGCTTTCCTCGTCGGGATGCGGATTTCGAGGCAGATTGTAGTTTGTTGGCCAACAATGACTTACACCGATATTAC
>JBBDVZ010000317.1:0-17825 GCA_040903115.1 Planctomycetaceae bacterium | reverse complement strand
AGCCTGGCGGCTCGACCCCAGCCACCCCAGTGCCCACAATCTTTGCACGCACACATTCGGTCGAGGGCAAGAGTGGGTGCTTGTGATCGACTACACGTTCCGGTAGCATCGGTAGTCTCACGTCGTGTTGATCTTTCGCGCACGGGATTTTCCCCGATGGAAGCACGCCTCAAGGTCATAGCGGGACCGTTTACAGGTCACGTCATTCCGCTGTCCAAAGGCAGGTTTCTGATCGGTCGGGAGCCGGATTGCCAGTGCCTGCTCGATACTCCCTCGGTCAGCCGCCATCATTGCATCCTTCTGCTCGACGACTGGACGCTGCGCGTCCGCGACCTCAAAAGCAAGAACGGCACGTTCGTGAACCGCAGCCGTATCGCTCCGGGTGATATGACGCTGGCTGACGGCGACGTGATCGCGGTGGGTGAATGGGTCGCGCGCGTTGAGCTCACTGTGCTTGGTGCATCGACGAGGAAAGAAGGCGAAGACGAGTCGCTGGCGACCAAGCATTTTGAGAGCGATACGACGCAAGTTGACAGTGCGGCGCCGCGACCCGCCGAACTTGGCGACCAGCGTTAATGCGTTTGAGGAACAGCCTTAACGCGACGTGATCGTTGTCAGAACGGGAACGATTACACGGGTACCTATTCATGCGTCGGACACCTTGCTTTCCCATGAGGACTGTGGTTGCGGCAGTTGCCGGAATGCTGGTGGGCGTGCTCGCCGAAACATCTGTAGTTCGTGGCGGCGACGTTTCGATTCACAGCGTCGAGTCGTGGTCGACTGCGTTCGGCGGCGAGGAATCGGCCTATCATTTCAACGTCGAGTCGACCCGCCGCATTGATGCGCGCGCGTCGTGGGTCCTCTCGGCCAAGGAACGCGTTCTCGCGCGAGGGACCCTGCAAGTGCAGGCGGGCCCCAATGCGCCGGGGAAAATCGAAATTCGATTGAAGCTGCCGGAAGCAAGGCCGGAGCTCGTCCTCCCCCTTTCGCTCAACGTTTCGGTCGACGACGCAAGCGGCCCCGCGGCGATCGAAAAATCGCTCTGGCTGTTCCCGAAAGACCCGTTTGCCGATCAGCGCCAGCGGCTGGAGAAGATGAAAATTGTGCTGTTCGATCCGGTGAAAACCACGGCCGATGTGTTTCGAAAAATGAAAATCCCGTTCGAGGAAACGCGCAGTCCCGAGGGGGTGAACGACGGGATGCTCATCGTCGGTGAGGGAGTTTCGTTTCGAGAATTTAGACAGTTGCCGCGCCAATTGATCGAAGCTGCCGGGCGAGGCGTGTCGGTACTATGCCTCGCACCGGAGTCGGGTACGGCGCCGCTGCCGCTTTTCAATGGGGAGGACGGTCCACAGCCAACTCGGTTTGTGCTCGGTCGGTCGGACATGATTACCCAGTTGGACAAGCGGCTGGACGCCGCATCGTGGCCGCCGGACGGCGAAGTTGTCTCCAGCAGCATTGTTCTCTCGGCACAGCGGAGTGGAATTGTGGGTGACGTCGAGTCGACGAATAAAGGCTGGGCCTGGTTGGAGGCTGATTTCGGCGACAAAGGGGGCAAACTGGTCGTCTGTGGGTTCGCCATCATCAAGAAATGGGATTCCGGGCCGACGCCGCGGTTCCTCTTCGAACGTGTCTTAAGTCATTTCGACAAACATTAGTCGAGAGCTCGCTACCACATTTGCAGAATTCAAGGGAGATAGCCGTGAACTACCACATCAAAACGTCGACGGTTCTGGTCATTAGTTTGCTGGCAGTGCAAGCGTGCTTTGCCGAGAACGCGCAGCCGCCCGTGGTTTATCCGACGGCAGTGCTCCCCTTTTCGGAGCGCGGCGATGAGGCCAAGGGTCTGGGAACGAAAGTGAGCGACGTATTGTTTGCGCAATTGGCAGCTAATCCCAAGATCTATCTCGTTGAACGTACGGATCTTGAGAAAACTTTGAAGGAACAGGAACTCAGCCTCAGCGGCCTGGTCAAGCCGGAAGAGGCCATCCAGGTCGGGCGTTTGACTGGCGCGAAGATTCTCGTCACCGGCTCGGTCCTCGAACTCGACCGCAAGCTTTATCTCGTTGCGAAAATCATCGGCACCGAAACGGGGCGCGTCCTGGGCGCTACGGTCAAAGGCAAATCGAGCGATGATCTTTCCAAACTTGCCGAACAATTGGCCGCAAACGTCGCAACGACCCTTGAACAGCGAGCCGACGTTTTGATGCCGAAGCCCGTGGAGCACAAGGATCGAGTTGCCGCGCTCCAAAAGGCTCTCGGTGACGCGAAGCGCCCCAAAGTCTGGGTTCACGTCGCGGAACGTCACGTCGGGCAGCCAACGATCGATCCGGCCGCCGAAACTGAGATCGCCCACCTTTGCCGTGAAACGGGGTTTGAGGTGATCGATGCCAAGGAGGGAAACCGCAATCAGGCCGACGTCATCATCGAAGGCGAAGCGTTCAGCGAGTTTGCGACTCGGCGCGGCGAGCTTGTCAGCGCCAAAGCGCGCGTCGAGATCAAAGCCGTCAATCGCATGGATGGAAAAGTCATCGCCAGCGAGCGGCAGACGGAAGTCGCCGTCGATTTGGCCGAACAAATCGCCGGCAAGTCGGCACTGCAAAAAGCCGCGGGAATGATCGCCGACCGGCTGCTGCCGAAACTCGTAACGATAGTCAAGTGAGACTGATCACTGCGGCATCGATTCATGTGAAGGAGCGGTCATGGATTCAAGTCACATATGCATCGCCGTACTGCTGGTATCTTTGACCAGTTGTTCCAAAGAGGAACCCGCGGTGATTTCGTTCCGCGAGGCCGAGAACGGAACAGCGGCATCGTCGAAGGCGGAACCTTCAGTCCCTAAGCCGTCGCAGGATCGAAACGCAGCGTCGGAAAATCGGCTGCATCCGAACCCCGTGGTCGTTCAGACCGTGGCCGCCGTCGAACCCCGGCCCGCTTCACAGCCGCGTGCCGCGAAAGCGGATGCTGTTTCGGTGGAGATCCTCTCGAAGGGACAGGCCGCTCCTGCGCCATCAGGAGCAGAGGTAACCGTTGCCATTATCGACTTCGCGGACAAAGGCCCCTCTGTCGAGCTCGCGCGCCTGAGGACGGCGCTTGCGGAAATGCTCACGGGTGACCTGTCCCAATATCAGGGCCTGCGGGTCGTGGAACGGATGCGAGTCTCGCAGTTTCTGAACGAGACCGATCTCGGCAAGTCGGGGCTGGCCGAAGGCGAGACCGCCCAAAAAGCCGGACAAACTCTGGCGGCCGACTACTTGCTCACGGGAAGTTTTTCCGGCCGCGGCGAAGACGTCACCGTCGAAGCCACACTGCTGAAAGTCGGCCAGGACGAGCCGGTGGCTAAATGGAAGTTGAACTCTCCGGCGGCGCAGGTTATCGGACTCGGGAACCGTCTCTCGACCGCGGTCCGCGATTCGCTGGGCCTTCAGCAGGCTGTCCTCCGTGCACCTCCTGAGGCGAAACAAGGACCATCGCCCACCGTCGCGGTGCTGGCGCTGCGTAATCTGGGAACGTCGGACCGGCTGCAGCCACTGGAGAGTGGATTTGCCGATATTCTGCAAGCACACCTGGCAGCGCTCAAGGACGTTCGGCTTGTCGAGCGCGAGAAACTGCACCAGGTGCTCCAGGAACAAAAGCTGTCGGCCGCGCAACTGGCCGACCCGGACACGGCAGTCAAGGTGGGCAAGCTTTTGGGTGCCCAGCGGCTGATCTACGGATCGTTCTTCGAGCTGGGCGATGACCTGCGGATCGACGTGCGCCTCGCCGACACCCAGACAGCGTCCGTGTTGCGCGCCGAGTCATCTAGCGGACCGAGTGAGAACTTTGCCGACCAAATGGAAGCGCTGTCGCTGCGCCTGGCCGCCGACCTGGCGATCAGCCCCCCGGAGAACGCGTCAAAGTTGATTCAGGACGCGACACCGGCGCGAACTCTCGAAGCGGTGCTCCACTTCGCCAACGGACTTGAGGCGTTCCGGCACACGCGGTTCCCTGCCGCCGCCACGGACTTCGAACGCGCGATGCTCGTCGAGCCGAACAACATTCACGCCGCGTATTGGAGAACGCAGACATGGTTTTTTGCGAGGGATTGGGAGAAGGCGATCGAGGCGGGCAATCAAGCCCTGGCATTGCAATACACCCCCGAGCAGATTGCTTATCGAACATGGCTGCACTACTGGCTGACGGGGGCGCTCTGGCCGGCTGCCAAATATGGCGAGTTCATTACGGCGTCAGAAGCGGCGATAAAAGAGTCTCCCAACGCCGAGATGACAAGATACTACAAGTCCCGCATACCCTTCGCCCTGACGATGCAGGGTCGCGGCGCTGAAGCTGTCGCGGGGCTTGAACGGGCCATCAACGAGGCCAAAGTAAGCGGCGGCGATGAAGCCTATGCCGCGGCCCTGGGGGACTTGCTTTCCTATTACGACGAAGCAGCAGACCAGTATCGGCCGACGCAGGAATTTATATCACGCGGCGAGGAACCCGAATACGCCCAAAAGCTCAGCCGGCAATCGAAAGAGTGGGCACGAAAAGCTGTCGAGCTCGTCGATCGCATCCTCGAGGCCGCAGAAGGAAAACAAGGCCCCGCGTGGTCCCGGCTCGGACAGCATGCCTTTGGAGCAATTCACGGTGCCAGCTACTTCAAGGAGGATGGGCGAGGCAGTGTGTTGCTGCTGTCGGAGGAAGAGAAGGAACAATACCTCAAGCGCATCGGCAAAGTTTTCGAATCGGTGCCGGGAGTCGATTACCGATCTCAACTCATCCTTGCGCGTCGTCAAGCCGAGAGCGAGCAGTGGAGCGAAGCACTCGAGTCCTATCAGAAACTGATGAGCGGTTCCCCCTTTGTCGAACGCGACGTCGTTCCGGCAGACTCGGACGGGTGGATCCATCAAGAGCTCGAGTTTTTGTATCAGGTTGCCCATATTCAGCAGGTGGGATTAAACGAGCCGCAAAAGGCCATCGAAGAGTACCAGAAGTACGTTCGGCAATATGGCGTGATCAACCACCGCGGTAAATCGGTCGTCTCGGAGCTGGAATCGTTGGGCGCCGACGTGCCGCTGCCGCGCAACGCCACCTTAATCTGGGGCGGCCGCAAGGTGGTGCATCGAGCCTGGAAGGCGCTGCTGGAACCGCTGGGCCAGGTCGTGCATCGAGTCGAGCAGTCTCACTTGAGTGCGGCGCACCTGGCGCCGTATTCTTTGGTCGTTCTTGTCCGCATGGGGGACAGGCCCCTCGAACCGTCGGACGTGCTGGCACTGCGCTCGTACGTGGCATCAGGCGGCTCGCTGCTCATCGTGGTCACGGCGGGATGGGAGCTGGGATCTCCGGGCATTCACAACTCGCTGCTGACTTTCTTCGATTCCAAGGCGGGTGGCGAAACGACGCTGCGCTCCAAAAGCACGAAGATCAATCCGCACCCCATCACCAATGGAATCGATGCGGCAACCGCGAAATGCTCGGTCGCTCTCACCGTACCGGCTGAAGCTGCGCTCATTCAATCCGGCGACCGGACGGTGCTGGCAGCAATGCCCTACCGCAATGGCAAGGTTGTCATCGCCTCGTTTGGTCAATGGTATCTGCCCGATTCGCAGGCAGCCAAGGCGGCCTTGCCCGTGGTTTACATCCATTGGACGGCTCAATTGCCCGTCGACGAGTTGCCGATCGAACAGGGGACCGGACTCGAACTTCCGCTATTGAACAACGTCGTTCACTGGCTGCTGGAACCGAACCGCGACACGCCGGAGTTTGCAAAGAATCGGAAGGCGTTCCAGGACGCATGGTACGAAAGTCTCAAGTGCCAGTTCCTGGCGACGCCGCGCGATCATATGCTGGCGGCCATGAACCGTTTGATCAGCGAGACCGACCCTGGATTGTGGAGAGAGGAAGCTTTATGGGCAGCAGGAGAGGCTTCTCAATATCTTTACTACGATACGAATGGCGTAGAGGAATGGGAAGCGGCTGAATACAACCTATGGCTGGACCATCCGGTGCCGTTTATGGAATCGTCGCACTACCAACGGCTGCTTTCCGAGTTCGCCGACAGTCCATTGCAGCCGTATGCCGCCTGGCGATTGGCAGAAGGCAAACGTCGCCAGTTTTCGTACAAGGATGGCAATGAGTATCAGATGAAAGATGGCGACGACCCGCAACTTGCAGAAGCGGTTGCGCTGTTTAAAGAGGTGAAGGCAGAGCCCGGCAGCTTTGCGTGGGCCTGGCGGGAGCTTCGACTCGGGCAGTGCCTGCACGGGCAAAAGGACTTTGCCGGCGCTGCCGAGCACTTTCAATCCCTCGTCGAAAAAATGGAGACATGCCCGGAGAAATCATTGGCGCTGCAGGGACTGGGCCTGTGCCTGATGCAACAGGGCAATAAGCAAGAGGCTCGGCGCTACTTCGAACTCTTGAGGCAGATGCCCGACTTTGGGACATTGCCCGATTTTGAGTTCTGGACGCACATACGGCCGGACGGCATGCTCGGGCTTGGGACCTGTCGTCAATCGGCCGTGTTTCTGCTGAGAGATCTGGGGCAGAACGTGGACTGAAATCGGCGCCGAGCGCACCTGTCGCATGCGACATCCGTCAAGCGGATTGAATGTCGCTGAGCCGGTTGGCTACGAGAGCTGAGCTATTTCCCCCCTCGGGCTCATGGTATCTTTAGAAGTGGATTTCACTTCCAGAACGCCATGAAAGGCCGCCGATGAGGGGCTGGCGACTCGACAGTTTGTTTCGCAGAAACGCCGCGGTAAAGCCCCCGCGGCTTGGCGCAATTTCAAGCTCTCGCCGCATCACGTCGAGCCTCGCGCTGCTCGCGACAATTTGGCTGTCGCTGCTCTCGCCGGCGCCGATGTGCGCGGAGGACGGCGCCGATGCCCCGGCCCAGCAACATTGGGCGTTTCGCCAGCTAGTGCGCCCTGCGATTCCCCACGTGCAGCAGGCCGACCTCGTGCGCACCCCCGTCGACAACTTCATCGAAGCCGCGCTCGAAAAACGCGGTCTGACGCTTTCGCCCCCGGCCGATCGGGAGACACTCTTCCGCCGCCTGTGTTTCGACCTCGTCGGCCTGCCGCCGTCTCCCGAAGATGCGGCAACATTTGCATTGGATGCGTCTCCCGACGCGTGGGCACGGGCCGTCAACCGGCTGCTCGCGTCGCCGCATTACGGCGAGCGTTGGGGAAAGTATTGGCTTGACGTGGCCGGATATGCGGACTCCAACGGGTACTTCAACGCCGACTCCGACCGGCCGTTGGCGTACCGATACCGCGACTACGTGCTGCGCGCGTTCAACGACGACAAGCCTTTCGACCGATTCGTCGTCGAGCAGTTGGCCGGAGACGAGTTGTCGGGATACACGACAAATTCACCCGTCGATGAAGCCGTCATCGAGCTCTTGACGGCCACGCATTTTCTCCGCAACGCGCAGGACGGCACGAGCGAGAGCGACGGTAACCCCGATGAGCTGCGCACCGACCGGGCCACCGTCCTCGAGGGGGCCGTGCAGATCACGATGAACTCCCTGTTGGGCCTCACCATTCAGTGCTGCCGCTGCCACGATCACAAGTTCGAGCCGATTACCCAGCGCGAGTATTACCAATTGCAGGCCGTGTTCTATCCGGCGTTCCCGGTGTTTGACGAGAAGGCATGGATCAAGCCGCGCGACCGTGTCGCCCACGTCGTTACGCCAGGCGAGATGGAGCGGTGGGAGGCGGAGACGCGTCTGCTCGACGACGAGATCGCGGGACTCAAGCGCGACTTCGCGAACTGGACGCGAGAGCGTCGGCCTCCCAGTATGGTTCGCTTCAGCGACGATTTCGACGCGCCGGGGGCATCGCTTGCGGCAAATTGGTCGAGCCGGGCTCCGGGTGATGACGCGCCGGCCGGTACGCCGGAGCTGCGCCTCGATGCGTCGCAACCACCGGGGGCGCTCGTCCGCGACGGCGCACTGTGTCTGGTCGAATCGGGCGCTGCCGGCGACCGTTGGCTGGCCACGCGCGAAAAGTTCGACTGGACCCCTGCGCAGCCGGGAGAATGGATTCAGGCCACGTTTGATTTGAAGGCGGATCGTCTCGATTCTGCGGCGACGCCGGCCGCGCGCATCGGCTTTCTCATCGCGGCGCACGATTTTGACGACAACAGTCCCATTGGCGGCGGCAACGTGTTGATCGATGGCAACCCCGCGGGAGGTGCGGCGGTGCATCTCGATTATCCCGGGGACGACTCGAAGCCCGTTGGCGACTTGGGCAGCAGCCACTACGTGCCGGGGCACAATTACGGAGTGCGAGTCACGAACGAAGGCGGCGGAAAATTTCGGCTGGAGCAACTTGTCGACGGGATTCCCGAAGAGAAGCCGGTCACCCTTTCCGAAGCCGATCTTCCCGACGGCGGTTTTGCGTTTGAGTTTTGTTGCGGCCGAAGTTTCATCGTCGACAGCGTCGAGGTCATGGCCATGACCGGTCTTGATCCCGACGGCAGCGCGGCGCACCGAGAGTTCGCCGATGCTTTCCAATCGCGCCAGAAAACGCTGCGCAAGGCGCTCAAGCAGAAGCAACAACAGCGGCGGGAAAAGCCAGGCGGCATCGCCTACGTCACCGATGTGCTCGCGAATCCGCCCGCCGTTCACGTGCTGGAGCGGGGCAACTACGCTGCACCCGGAAGCGAGGTTCAGCCCGCCGGTTTGGCGATGCTCAGCCCTTCGAACGCATCGCTGGCCGTCGAGCAGTTGCCGGCCGGCGCGAAAACAACCGGCAGGCGTCTGGCGCTCGCGCGGTGGTTGACGCGGCCGAACTCGCCGGCATCGAGCTTGCTCGCGCGCGTTATTGTCAACCGCGTCTGGCAGCATCATTTCGGCATGGGACTTGTCGCGACGCCGGACAACTTCGGCGTCTCCGGTTCGGCCCCGTCGCATCCCGAGTTGTTCGAGTTTCTGGCCGATGAGCTGATGCGCAGTGGCTGGAGTCTCAAGTCGCTCCACCGGCTGATCCTGCAATCAGCGGTGTATGCCCAATCGAGCGCCTTGCGGTCGGAGGCCTTCGCCGCGGACCCCGACAATCGGCTGCTTTGGAGGTTTCGCACTTCTCGGCTCGACGCCGAGGCCATTCGCGATGCCATGCTGACGCTCTCCGGCGAACTTGATGACCGGCTGTACGGCCCGTATACGCCCACTTCGAGACAGGACGATGGCAGCGTCATTGTCGCTGAGAACGCGGAAGGCGTCCGCCGCCGCGGCGTTTACTTACAGCATCGCCGCACGCAAATCAATACGATGGCGGCGCTGTTCGATTCGCCGGTGATCGTCACGAATTGTCCGGTGCGATCAAACTCGACGATACCGTTGCAGTCGCTGGCCCTGTTAAACTCTGAGTTCGTGCGTACGCGGGCGAGCGCGTTTTCGTCGCGCCTCGAACGAGAAGAAAGTGCCGACCCACGCCGCCGCATCGAGTTGTCGTTTCGTCTCGCGATCGGCCGGGCACCAGACGCCGCGGAACGCGCCGCCGCGGAGCGGTTTTTGAACGAACAGACTGCGTTTTATGTGGAGAAATCTCAGCTCGCGGTTGCCGGCAATCAAGTGAAGGCATCGCAGCAAGGAATTGCAATGTCACCCGAGACGGGTGCCGAGCGCGCCTGGCACGACTTCTGCCAGATGCTGCTGGCCGGGAATGCGTTTCTGTACGTGGATTGACCAAGGAAGAAGCATGTTCGAGTTTCCGCTCAATCGCCGCGCGTTCCTCGCAAATTATGCCGGGGGCATCGGATCGCTGGCGCTCACGTACTTGCTGCAATCGGAAGCCCGGGCCGCCGGTACGGGAAGCCCGATCGATCAGCGGCCTGCGCATTACGAGCCACGGGCCAAGTCGGTCATTTGCCTGTTTCAACACGGCGGTCCCAGCCAGGTGGACCTGTTCGACCCGAAACCGGAATTGTCGAAGCGGACCGGCCAGGCGTATCCGGGCCAGGTCGAAGCCCATTTCCATACGCAGGTGCGGAACCTGTTGGGGTCTCCGTTCCGGTTCCACAAGGCGGGCAACTGCGGCATGGAACTGAGCGAGTTGTTACCGCACACGTCCCTCGTCGCCGACGACCTCACGCTGGTACGTTCGATGTCGACCGAATCGGTCGATCATGAGGCGGCGCTGCGACTGATTCACTCGGGCAGCGCGTTCGCGGGGCGGCCCGCTTGGGGTGCGTGGGTCATCTACGGGCTCGGCTCAATGCGGCAAGATTTACCCGCCTACGTCGTGCTTGCCGATCCGGGCGGCGCGCCGATCGACGGCACCAAGAACTGGTCGTCGGGCTTTCTGCCGGCCATTTTCCAGGGCACGCCCTTCCGCGCTGACGGCTCGCCGGTGCTCAATCTCGACAGGCCGCACGACGTGTTGCCCGCCGCTCGACGTCGGCAGCTCGAGTTTCTCAGCGAGCTCAACGCAGCGCACCTGAACCGGCATCCCGAGAATTCCGAGCTGCAGGCGCGGATCACGAACTACGAGCTTGCCGCGCGCATGCAGACGTCCGTCCCGGCGGCGCTCGACATTTCGCAGGAAACCGAAGCCACCCGGAAAATGTACGGGCTCGATCGTCCCGACACCGCCGAGTATGGCAAACGGTGCTTGATGGCCCGGCGGCTCGTCGAGAACGGGGTGCGGTTCGTACAGATTTTTCTTTCGGGCCAACCCTGGGACACGCACAGCAAAAACGCGGAGAGCCTGCGCGGACTGTGCGCCAAGACGGATCAGCCGAGCGCCGCGTTGGTCGCCGACCTCAAGCAGCGCGGCTTACTGGACTCGACTATTGTGATGTGGACCGGTGAATTCGGGCGGCTGCCGGTCTCACAAGGGGCCGACGGCCGCGATCATAACCGGCACGCTTTCTCGCTGTGGCTGGCCGGCGGCGGATTCAAGCGAGGCTATGTGCACGGGGCGACCGACGACTTCGCCTACAAGTCGGTGACCGACGTCGTGCGCGTCCACGACCTGCACGCCACGCTGCTGCACGCGCTGGGGCTCGACCACGAGCGTTTGAGCTACCCGCACGAAGGCCGCGATGACACGCTGACCGATTATCTCGTCACCGAGGCCCGAACCGTGCCCGAGCTGCTGGCGTAGTCACGCGAAAAAGCCCGGCAAGAAGTAGCTCGGCGAGTCGTTGAAATGTCTGGCGAAAAAAAACAGGCGCGGCGCAGTAGTTGGGTGCTGATGGGTGTCGCCTGTTTGGCCGTCTATGCCTGTTGCTATCTGTTTTGTGGCGACGCAGAACGCGCAAAGCCTGGAATGTATAAACATCCCGCCACAATTCGCTCGTATCGCAGCCCATTACCGTTGGTCTTCGTTCCGGCTGCTTGGTTGGAGGCGAATATTACTCGAAGGACCGTGGTAATTGGCGAGTGGCACGGCGCAGGTGTGATATCGGGGTCTGCTGGGACAAAACTGACGTTTACGAGCTTGGTCATCCATAAGTGGGTTGTTGATCCGGACGGGAGCTTTGGCGCGAGTCCCCTTTGAAATTGTGGGTTACGGCAACTCGCGGATGCGAAGGTTCTTGAAGTCGACCGGCGAGCCTTCGGATTCGAGACAGAGGTTTCCTTCGGCGGGGTTGCAAGCCGTTCCGCCGGAGACTTCTTCGCCATTGACCCACAGGCGCACCTCGCCGTTAACGGCGCGGATGTAATAGTGGTTCCACTGGCCGACACCCTTGCTGAGATTCTTTCGTGGGAAACTGCGTCGGCCGTCGGGCGCCACCGGCGCAAAGGGCTTCATGGTCGATGAGCCGACGGAAAACACGTCGCCGTTGGTGGTGAACCAATCGGGCTTCTTTCCCTGCTTTTTCTCGTACTGCTCCGCGTATCCATGATCCAGCACCTGCACTTCGATGCCGCTGGGCAGCTTAGTCTTGTCGTTGAGCATCGCCAGCGATTCCTTCGGGACCCAGACGAACACGCCCGAGTTTCCGCCGGACTTCAAATGGCGCCATTCGACCACGAACTCGAAGTTCTTAACCGGATTCTTCAACCGTGTAACGCCGACCGGCGTCCCCTTGCACTGGATCATTCCGTCTTTGGTCGCCCACGTGTCAGCGGCACAGTTGACATTGACAAAGTCGTCGAATGTCAAGGCCCTCCATCCGGGGCCGTCGCCATTGATGAAAGCGCTTTTCAGGCCGGCCGGATCGTCAGCGGCCCGCGAGATGGCGCAGCAAGCCAGCAGCGCCATAACGGCGATCGCACTGGTCGACAGCGTGGTATTGGTTTTCATTCCAACGACGGTAGGGCGCTCCGGCGATGATTTCAAGCATGGCGAGCGAAAGCAGCGTGCGGCCCTGCCATTCGATGGCCTGCTCGCTATCCGCCAGTCTCCGCGGTGCTCTCCAGTCCACGGGGTTCGATCCACCACCAGAGGGCGGCACCGAAGATGCAAAGGACGCTCGCCACGCCCAGACCGACCTTCCAGCCAAAAATCTTCCCGAGCAAGGGCGTGAGAGTCGGGGAGATTATGCCTCCGGCATTGCCGCCCGTATTCAGGATTGCAGCGGATATTCCACCGCGCTGCCGCCCCAATTCCACTCCCGTTACCCAGAACGAGGATTCGCTCGTGCCCAGAGCGCCCATCGCAAGCACAAAGCAAGCCACCACCCACAGAGATTGGCCCGCAAGAATACCCAAGCTCAACAGCACCGCGCTGGCAATCATTCCGCAGGCCGGCGTGATCGCGCGGCCGCGACGTGTGCCGAAACGCGATTCGATTCGATCGGCAATCCACCCGCCCGATATCATGCCGACCGCCATCGCGAGCGTAGCAATCGTGGCATAGAGCCTGCCGTCGGCTTGCCCCAGCTCGAGGACATGGTCGAAGTAATATTGCATCCAATAAAAGAAGAGGTATTGAAAGTAGCTGTACATTGCATAGCTGAGTGTCAACAGCAGCAGGCTACGGTTTCCGCGTATCCACCTCAGCAATGCACCCGTCATGTTGCTGCTGGAAAAATCTTCGACTATCCCGCTTTGTGTGGGTACGGCAATTTGTCCCTCGGCAATCAGTTTTCGCTCTCTCTCGTTCACAGCGGGATGTTGATTTGGATGATCGGCGCAGCAGACCGACCAGACGATGGCTAAAAGCAACGTCGCACACCCCGCCACCAGAAACGCACAAGGCCAACCTGTCAGGTCCATCAAATATCCAAAGACGAAATAGGTCGAGGCAATGCCCGCAACGGCGGCCCCGGTCACCAGGCCGTTGGCGAACCCGCGAGTCTGATAAGGCATCCAGAAGGAAACGGACCGTGCCGCGCCCGGATGCATGGGCGTGCTGACCACACCAAGCAGTGCACGGATCACGCACAGCACTAGCACTACTCGCAGCGCACTTCCCGCGTAACTCGCCAAGCCGGTCATCGGCACGAGGATGGCCGACCCGAATCCGAGAATCATCAGCGCCTTCTTTGGACCGATGCGGTCGATGACCCAGCCGCCGGGCATCATGCACAACGTGTAAACGAAGAGATAGGACGAGTACACCATGCCCATCTTCGTCTCGCTGATCGAGTAATCGTGCATGATGTGCTCGGCCCCCGCGACCGCAATGCTCATGCGGTTGAAGTGGCACATGGCGGCATACGCCATCAGCATCGCCAAAATCCGCCAGCGCACGTTGGTCGACGATGCTTGCATTTCAGCGGTTCCCATCTTTGGCAGTCGTAAGTCGAGGAAGTCAGAATAGTCGTACCATGCGCTGGCGTCCAGAACGTAGAACCAGTGCTGATTTCGCTGACCGGTTGACGCTGGTTGCTTGCCGAATACCGTTTGGGTACCCTTTTTCGACGGACGCTTTTCCGCCGGTACCTTTTCGAGTACGCTTGCCTTCCCGCAGCCTTGCGGAAATCGAAAAACCGCTCTAAAACAAGGCCCGGCCCCGATAGCTCAATTGGCAGAGCAACTGACTCTTAATCAGTAGGTTCTTGGTTCGAGTCCAAGTCGGGGCACTAGATAACGCCATAAATCACAAGGGTTTATGGCGTTTCCATTTTCTTTGCCGTGGCGGCTGGCAGGCTTTGTGCTACCCATGTGCTACCGCAGGCGGGAGAAAACGTCGCAGATTGCGACATTTTCGCGGATTCGGCTCGCCTCAACACACCTTGACCTCAGCCGCGCACATTACCTACGGTGCGCATGGGTCAGGGTTCTAGCACAACATGGAGGCAAGACGATGCGGAAGGAAATTGCGGCGGCCGGGTTGGCCAGCAAAATGTTAGCGGACCAGATGTGCGGACACCCGCACGATCACGCCGATGATGAGATCAAACGTCCGGCTGTTTGGGAAACGGTTGACCGCTGCATTCAACAGGCGACCACGTCAACGACAATCTACCCCGGCGCGACGAAATTCGCGCTGGTCGGAATGGCCGTGAGAAAAGCCGCGCCAATCATCCCGGTGATTGCGAATCGACTCTAACCCGGTGGTGCAAAACAGAAGCCCGCCGGGTCGCTGGCGGGCCATGGGCATCCCGGCGATTAGGCTCCGCTTTTCTTCGCGCGCATTCTCGCCGGGTATTCGTAAATGACCCGCAAGAGCATTTCGCAAAACGAAATCAGTTCTTCAGCGTCGTCTTCGTCCATGATAACGATCTGGTGATTTGCCTCGTTGCCGCGGTCGCGAATGTGGTCTACCCATTCGGCGGCATCAGCAGTGATGTAGTGTTTGTCCAGCAGATACTGCACGAACTCGAAAACCTTCAAATCAGGATCGGCGCCTTTTTCCACCGCAATGTGCATCAAGAGCTTTCGGCAACAGAGTACGGCTGCCGTGTAGGCCCCCGCGCCGGTAGCTTTGCGCGCCTCGTCATAGATCGCCTGGACCGTTTCTTCCACTCCACGAACGTCGTTGCCGAGCATGACCGCTGGCACTTGTTCGTTGCCAGCCTCATATAAAAAAGTGGGCCGTGTGCAACAATGACAAATCGCGACGAATCCAGCTTTCTGCTCGGTGGCACTATCGCGCGCGAGTAGTCCTTTGCTCGAAGACACATCAGTTCCACAGTGTCCGCAAACAAACCTTTGTGAGGGTATTTCTCTTGGATCAGCCCACCTTAATTCGTCCATCTGACGCGCTCCTTTTGGCAACAGCAGACACCGCTTGCATCGGCGCGTCAAGAGAAGCCCGGCCCGCACGTCGCGGGAGCGTGCAGGCGTTGTGACGTTACGCGGCGTCGGATTTCACTTCCCGCTCATCCCCGACGTGCCTCCGGTTGTCAACGGAATTTGCTTGCTTTCGTCCTCACGGTCGATTCTGATGCTGTCGAACTGGCAAGATGTTCGCCGGCAGACAGGTGCCTAACGTGCCAATCGAATTCCAGTGTCCAACATGCGGCCGGAAGATCTCCGCGAGCGATGAAGATGCCGGGAAGCCTGGAAAGTGCAAACAGTGCGGCGAGCCAATCCGGGTTCCGCAAAAGCGCGACAATCTCATCAGTGTTGCGAAGCCGGCAGTAGCGCCGGAACTCCTCATTCCCAAGCCGGCCCCAGCGCCGGCCCCCACCCCAACCGTTGAGTTGCGACCTCCACAGCAAACAGCTTCTGTCCAGCCGATGCAGACGGCAGTTGTAGTAAGCGTTCAACAATCACCGACACATTCCAACAGTTTGGGTATCGCCTCGATGGTTCTTGGCGCGATGATGCTTCCCCTCTCGTGCATTCCGTTCGCCGGTGCGATCGCTTTCCCGATAGCGGGGATTGGAGCGATCATGGCCGTTGTCGGATTTTTTGCGGCCCTCAAGCGAAATGGCTCCGGTATCGGCTATCCAATTGCCGGCGGGGCACTGTGCTGCGTCGCACTTTGCTTCAGCGCCGGCTCGGTATGGATTTTGATGTCGCCAGCAATCGAGACGGCAAGGAAGGCGCGCGAGCGCGTCGAAGAGAAGCACCGGCAGAAAAAGGCGGAAAGTCCCACGTTGCCCGAATCTGACGCGGAACTTACCGCAAAGGCGTGGCTGAAACAGTTCCTGAAATCTCCGCACGGCGAAGCGTTTCATGGCGTCGACAGCCTGTCAGCCGGAGATGGCGCACAGCTTGTCAAAGGTTCGGTAACGACTGAGAACGGCGAAGTGCTGACGCGTGACTGGATGGTTCTTGTCGAACAGGCCGACAAGTCATGGACGGTGCGATGCGTACAGATCGACAACAAAATGGTATACCTTGATCCCGACATCAAGCCTGAGCGCGTAGACGCATGGGAAAAAGCGGCGACGGCTGAAAACGAGGCGCGCGGTCGGCGGCTGATTCAGCGTGACGGTGAGTAATCGACTTTCTTTCCGCGTGACTCATTCCACGTCTCACCTTATTTGAACGCGCCAGCGGGCCTCCTACGCGTTCGGTTTCAGTACGCGGGCCGCGCGTTGACGGCTCGCGGGTCTTTTTCGCTGTCCTCATGTTCGAGCAGCAGTCGCTCGTCAATCAGCGATCCGTTAATCGCCGCGCCGCTGAGTTTGCTGAAGTGCCAGAACACGTCGCGCATGCCTTTGACTTTGACGAAATCGAAACCCCTCTTATTCACGCGCTCAAGAATTCCCTCGATCATCGCGACGTCATTGAGTCCGGGGGCGGCTGCTTTTAACGTAGTGCCCGCCGGATCGTTAAACTCGATGCGACCGGGCCGCGTTTGCACGGAAAACCGCATCCGCCGCCGGTTTCCTGGCCTAAAGTTCCATTGGGCGTTCTCGCAAGCGCTGCGCGCGCGCCCATCGTAGTCAACCAGTTTTTGCGGAGAAGTGCGATGTCACGTTTCAAACGAAATGGCCATCTGGTTCGGTCTCGGGTTCAGAAGGATGTGCTGTTGCGATTCGTGCTGCACTGGCTGGCGTTAACGGCCACATACTTTGGAATTGTCTTCTGTATCCATTTCTTCATGAGCGATCCCACCGAAACGGTACCGTCGATCTTGCACCAGATGTGGCAACGGTATTCGCTGCTGGTCTTGGTGATGTTTTCACTGGTGCCGTACTTCCTCTATGACCTCATCAAATTGACGCACCGGTTCGCCGGCCCGATGGTTCGGTTCGAAAACGCTTTGCATCGTGCGGCGCAGGGTGAGTCGGTCAAGCCGATCAAACTCCGCAAAGGGGACTACTGGCACGAGTTTGCCGACGACCTGAATGCGGTGTTCGCGAGACTTTCTCGCGACGAAGAGCGCCCCCGTGCCGCCGCTTCTGAGTGGGCGAAAACCGACGGGAAAGAGATCGACGAGCCGGCTCACGTCGTCACGATCTGATTCCGAATCGCGAAGACCGGTCGAGACGCATCTCCACGCCGCAATAGCCGGCGAACATGGGGAAACTGAGTAGTACAGTGCCGCGCGAGACTCTTAATCAGTAGGTTCTTGGTTCGCGTCCAAGTCGGGGCATTCAGAAAGCCGAAAACTGTAAGGGTTTGCGGCTTTTGTTTTGCGCCGTGCACGGCCGATGATGGTTTGATGCAACCCCGGTGCAACCGTAGGCGGGAAAAACTGATTCCGCAGGGGAGTCGGTTTATCACCGGTCGCGCCGGTTGATCGGTGATTTTCGACCTGCGCGGGGCGGTTCGTCAGCGCAAAAGAGAAGCCCGCCGGTGCTGGCGGGCCTTGGGTGCTGCGTTGCGTCTCAGCTTATCGGATCACTGTATTCAGCCAACAGCGCGCGGATGTTCTCAACCGCAGCGGATTGCGGCGACTTGATCCCGGAGTGCAATGAAGGTCGCCAATGGCCTCGGGGGCAATGTCAGGGCCGGCGCATCAAAACTGAGCGGTGTGGAGCACTTTGAGCAGGGGCGTGGCAATTCGTTTTGGCGTCGCTAAGTTCTTATGGGGGTTGGAAGTTTC